>JAHKVW010000079.1 GCA_020624805.1 bacterium
AACAAAGAACCTAACTTATTATCCCTCGTCAGATAGGTAATACCGAATCCGCCTTCTCCGAGAACGCCTTCTACGCTGAATCTGCCGCCGATCAAAGCTCCGACCGGCAGATGGTGCGGCAGCGGATCCATCAATACGATAGCGCCGCAATAGGGGCACTCAGCCGCGTTTCCTATTTCTTTGTTACACTTTTTACAAACCATAAAAACCCTCTGTTTCATGATACTGATCGGTTGATCGTTTTGCTTAATTGATACAATTCATCGACCGCCTCGTGGGAAGCGGCTTCTTCTGCGAAGGCAGCAGACTCATTTGTCCGCTTTGCGGATATTTTCCCAAACAGGGGACCCTCCCCTTGTCCTTCGGACGTTCCACCGACGGGGTACCTCTCCCGAAGGGAGCCTTTATTCTTTTGCAGCTTCTAATAACTGTTTTGCGTGGTTCAGCGCGCTGTCGGTGATCTGTTCACCGCCGACGATCCGCGCGAGTTCTCTGACTCTGCCCTCTTCATCTACCGAATCGCCCTGCGTACAGGTGCGTTCGTCATGCACGCTCTTGCTGATAAACAGATGGTTGTCGGCAAAGGCGGCGATCTGCGCCTGATGGGTCACGCACAGCACCTGGCTGTCGGCGGAAAGCTGATGGAGCTTCTTGCCCACCCGATCGGCGGCAGAGCCGGAGATACCGGTATCGATCTCATCAAAGATCAAGGTCTGCACGAAATCAGCGCGGGACAGCACGGTCTTGATCGCGAGCATCATGCGCGACAGCTCACCGCCCGAGGCGATCTTGCTGACGGGCTTCGGTTCCTCACCGGGGTTGACGGAGATCAAAAATTCGATCTTGTCGATACCGCGGGTGTTCATCTCGACCTCTTCGTGTCGGATCTCCAGACGAACGTCGGGCATCAGCAGGAACGCCATCTCGCGCTCTACACTCTCACGGAAAGTCTCACAGACCTTTTTGCGGATGTCGGATAATTCTTTTGCAGAATGATAAGCACTGTTATATAGTTCTTCCCTGCGCTTTTCGAGCTGTTCACGGTTGTACGCGTAATCGCTCAGGGCATTTAATTCTTTCTTAGCATTATCGAGATAAGCGAGCAGTTCTTCTTCACTGTCGCCGTACTTGTGGCGCAGGCGGTACAAAAGGTCGAGCCGTTCTTCGATCTCTTCCAAACGGTGCGGATCGGCGTCGATGTCATCCATCGCGCCCTCCAGCTCGCGGGAGATCTCCTGCAGTTCGTACAGCGCGGAGGACAGCCGATCGGCGGCGCCCTCTAAGGTGCTCAGATACCGTGAAGCGTTCATCACGCTTGTCGCGGCGTCATCCGTCATGCGAAGCACGCCGTCCACCTCGTCGTCGCCGTCCAGCGCGATACGCGCGCGCATCAGCTCCTTCGCGATCTTCTCGCGATTCTGCAGGGCGTTGCGCTCCTCGCTGAGCGCGTCATACTCGCCGACGGTGATATCCGCGTCCTCCAGCTCCGTGATCTGGAACGACAGCAGATCCATCCGTCTGAGGCGCTCACTCTCGTCGGTGTCGGCGGAGCTGAGCTCCTCCTCCACTGCCCTCAGTTCACGATAGAGCCCACGATAAGCGGCAAGCCGCTCGCCGATATCCGCGAGCGCGTCGATATAGACGATGTGCAAAGCGGGGTTCATCAGCTCGAGGTTGTCGTTCTGACCATGGATGTTGATCAGATACTCGCCCAGCTCCTTCAGCGCGGCGACCGTCGCGGGGCGGGAGTTGATACGGCAGGTGTTCTTGCCCGATACGGACAACTCGCGCGAGAGGATCAGCGAACCGTCCTCGGCGGAATAGCCCATCGCGCCGAGCTTTTTATGCACCAGCTCGGAGAGCTCCTCAAAGGTTGCGCTGACATAGGCGGCGTCGGCGCCCGTGCGGATCATCCCGCGTGACGAGCGCTTGCCGAGCACGGCGTTGATCGCGTCGATCACGATGCTCTTACCCGCGCCGGTCTCACCGGTCAGCACATTCAGACCGTTTGTAAAATCAATATTACTTTTTTCGATAACCGCTATATTCTCGATATATAGGTTAGTCAGCATATGTTCTTCCTTCTATGTGATATCCCTGCGGTGATACCGCCGTGGATGAATGGATCGGTTTATGAAAGAAAGGTTTTGAATTCCTCACAGCAGGCAACAGCTTGCTCCGCGTCCTTGCAGATAACGAGGATGGTGTCCTCACCCGCTAAGGTGCCGAGCACCATATCAAAGGACATCATGTCCAGCGCGGCGCACGCCGCCTGAGCCATGCCGCTGAAGGTCTTGACCACAACGATGTTCGCGGCGTTATCCACCGAGATAACAGAGGAGGAGAAGATGGTTCTGAAATTGTTTTTTGCGCCCTTTTCGGAGCTGGGCGACGCCTGATAACGGTACTTGCCGTCGGGCAAGAGGGTCTTCGTCAGGCGAAGCTGCTTGATATCGCGGGAAACGGTAGACTGTGTCACATCATAGCCTTCCTTGCGCAAATAATCGATCAATTCTTCCTGGGTCGTGATCGGATACTTGTTGATCAGCTCCAAAATTTTGTTGTGTCTTGTCGTTTTCATTTCCATTAGAACTCCTTTAGTTTTTCGTTGAGAAGCGTATAAAAATTCTTCTCTTTCAAAATAATCAGCTGTAACGCCTTCGGTGATTTTCTCACCGTAATCATATCGTCAGAGGAGATGGGGATGTGGTTCTGACCGTCCACCGTCATGTAGCATTTGAGGGTAGACTCGGGGTGGACGCGCGCGGACAGCACAGCGTCCTCAGTAAAGACCACCTGCCGCGACGTCAGTGCGTGCGGACAGATGGGTGTGAGCAGGATACAGTTCATATCCGGCTCGATGACGGGACCGCCGGCAGAGAAGGAATATGCCGTTGACCCTGTGGGGGTGGAAAACATCATGCCGTCGGCACGATAAGAGATGATCCTCTCGCCGTTGAGCTCCACCGAGATATCGACTATATTCGCGAGGGTGTCGCGATGGATCACCGCTTCATTCACCGCGGTCATGCTGCGCTTTTCACCGTCCTTGTCCACAGTGATCTCGAGCAGCATCCGCTTTTGGACGCGATATTCACCGGTCACGAGCTTTTTGAGCTCATCCATCTCGTCTGGTTCGATGTTGGCGACAAAGCCGAGCCTGCCGAGATTGATGCCTAAGAGAGGCTTTTCATATAAGGCGGCGAATTTCGCGTTATGGATGATGGTGCCGTCGCCACCGACCGTCACCGCGATATCACAGGCGCGGATGATCTCCTCGGCCGAGGTCATCACCGTCGTCCCCGCTACGGGACAATCCTCGCAGGACAACAGCTCGACGTCATACGGCTCGAGCTCCTTGACGACACGCTGTGCCGCGTCCAAGGCGAGCGCCTTGTCTTTGTTGACTATCAGGGATATTCTCATATGTTCCCCCAATGCTTTTGATGTCGCTGATGCGGCATGAACCATCATGCCGTTTTTCAACACCGATGTTTATTGATCGAGCGCCTCGTGCGACGCGCTTACCACCTCGGCGGCAGTTGTCGCGAGGATGTTTTCGGGCGTATCACAGCGCTTGATATACAGTAAGTATTCGATATTCCCCTGCGGTCCCTTGATGGGTGAATAATCCAGTCCACAGACGGAAAAACCGTTTTGCAGGCAGAAGTCGATGATCTCCTGCACCACACTTTGGTGCACCTTGCGGTCGCGCACCACGCCGTTTTTTCCGACGTTCTCGCGACCTGCCTCAAACTGCGGCTTGATCAGACAGACCGCCTGCGCGTCATCGGCGCAAACGACGCGCGCCGCGGGCAGGATCAGCTTGAGCGAGATAAAGGCGACGTCGACGGAGAAGAAATCCACCGCCTCGGGAACCTGCTCCGTGGTAACATAGCGCATATTGGTGCGCTCGAGGTTCACGACGCGTTCATCGTTGCGCAGCTTCCACGCCAACTGACCGTAGCCGACGTCAACGGCATAGACCTTTTTGGCGCCGTTTTGGAGCATACAATCGGTGAAGCCGCCGGTGGAAGCGCCGATATCCATCGTCACCTTGCCGTCGAGCGAGATCGGAAAGACCTCCATTGCCTTTTCGAGCTTATAGCCGCCGCGCGATACATAGCGCATACGGTTGTCGCGCACCTCAACAGCGGCGTTCTCGTCATAGCTCGAGCCCGCCTTATCCGCCTTTTGGTTATTGACGTAGA
This sequence comes from bacterium, assembly GCA_020624805.1. Classification (GTDB taxonomy): domain Bacteria; phylum Bacillota; class Clostridia; order Oscillospirales; family Acutalibacteraceae; genus Ruminococcoides. The sequence continues at coordinate 4,212 of JAHKVW010000079.1, forward strand.
CACAGCCCGACATGATGACCGCCTTTGCCTTTTCACGGCTTTCAAAAAAGCCCTTTTCCACTAACAGAACATCCAGTCGTTTCTTCATCCGCTCACCTCTTCCTTTTGCTGAACGGAACGCGCCATCGACTGAGCGTCAAAGCCGAGGGCTTGGAGTGAATTTTTCACTGACGCGTGCTGTACATAGGTATCATCAACAGCGCGCACCCGATAGCTGCCGCCGTAGTTCTGCAGATCGAGCATATCACGGAAACGATCGGCGACCGAGCCGCTGCGCATGCCCTCTTCGAAGAAGTGTATTTTCGGGAAACCGGAAGCCAGCTTGACCGCCCGTTCGTCGATGGGCTTGATGCGGCACAGCTTCATGATGCAGAGCTCTCCGCCCTGCTCTTTGACGATCTGTCGAGCCGCGACCGCCTCGTTGAATAATCTGCCGTAGGTGATGAGCAGGGTATCAGCGTCACGATCTCCGTAGATCTCATAATCGATGTTCTCTCTGCCGTAGCCGTCGGGCTTTTTACCCTCTCCGCCGCGCGGATATCGCACCGCGACAAGTCCTTTATCCTCAAACAGCGCCGCTGTCAGCGCGTTTTGCAAGCCGTCAAAATAGCACGGCGAATAGATCGTGGTATCGGGGATCGCGTTGAGCATCGACACATCAAACAAGCCCTGATGGGTCTCACCGTCCTCACCGACCACACCGGCGCGATCGACGCCGAGCACCAGATGGGCGTTCTGCATGGACACATCGTGGATCAGCTGGTCATAGCCGCGCTGTAAGAAGGTCGAATACACCGCGAACACCGGCAACATTCCGTTGACCGCCAATCCCGCCGCGAAGGTGACCGCGTGTTCCTCGGCGATGCCGACGTCAAAGAAGCGGTCGCGGTATTGCTTGGAGAAATCCATCAAGCCGGTACCGGTACGCATCGCGGCAGTCACCGCGCAGACACGTTGATCGGTCTCGGCAAGCTCACAGAGCTTTTCGCCGAATACGGCGGAAAAGTTTTTGTTAGAGCTGATCGGCTCGCCGGTGTCGACATTGAAGGAACCTACGCCGTGGTAGGACGCGGAATCATCCTCCGCGTACTTATAGCCCTTGCCCTTTTTGGTCACAACATGGAGCAGGGCGGGATCCTTGGACTGCTTGACCGTGTTCAGCGCGTTCATCAGATCTTCCATGTTATGACCGTCGACGGGGCCGTAATAGGACAACCCCAGCTTATCAAAGATGGTATGGCGGTACATCACATGCTTGACCTTGGACTTGGAGCGCTTGAGCAGATTGCCGATCGGTCTGCCTAACAGCGGGATCTTCGACAATGTATGCTCGGTACCGCGCTTTAAGCGGCGATACCACGGCTGCATCCGTATCGAGGAAAGATACCGCGCCATCGCGCCGACGTTGCGGCTGATGGACATGCGGTTATCGTTGAGTATTACGATAAAATTCTTTTTGTGCTGACCGGCATTGTTGAGACCTTCATAAGCCATGCCGCCCGTCAGCGAGCCGTCGCCGATGACGGCGATCGTATAGGAGGGATCTCCCGTCAGCAGCTTCGCCTTCGCGATACCAAGCGCTGCGGAGATCGAGGTAGAGGCGTGACCCGCGTTGAACGCGTCATAATCGCTCTCACATCGCTTCGGAAAGCCCGATAACCCGCCCTTGCGGCGGATCGTGTCGATCTCGTGATAGCGACCCGTCAACATCTTGTGGGTATAGCTCTGGTGTCCGACGTCGAACACGATGCTGTCGGCGGGGCAGTCAAATACCCGATGCATCGCCACCGTCAGCTCCACCACACCCAGGTTGGAGGACAGATGGCCGCCGTTGACCGACACCACGTCGATGAGCTTTTCGCGGATCTCGTCACACAGCTGATCGAGCTGCTCCGCGGAAAGCGCCTTAACGTCGGCGGGAGATTCAATTTTTGACAAAATCTCGTATGACATAATGAACCTGATTGCTTATGCAAAATGTATGTACGGTGACCGGAAAACCATATCCGATATACCGAACCCAATTAACCTTAATTACAAATCTCACCGTAAAAACGGGAATACCTGCAACGGCGCGTCATCAATGCCGCACCATGCAAATTGTCGTTCCTTAAAACGGCAGAATCATTATTTCTTTCTGTTCGCCAACGCTACGGCGAAATCAGCCAGATCCTTGGTGTCGCCGTCGAATACCGACAGCGCGTCGATCGCTTCTTCGGTAAGCCATTCGACCGTCTCACGACAGCTCTCGATCCCGAGCAATGACATAAAGGTGTTTTTCTCATTATCAACGTCACTGCCGATCGGCTTGCCGAGCTCTTCGGCGGTCGAGGTCACATCGAGGATGTCATCCACGATCTGGAACGCCAGACCGATGGCATGAGCGTATCTCTCGGCGGCGGCGATCTTCTCTTCCTCCGCGCCCGCGACGACACAGCCCATCATGCAGGCGGCCTCGATCAGATTGGCGGTCTTTTTCTCCTCCATGAGACGGACGAGTTCGATCCCGACGGTTTGATGCTCCATCGACAGATCGATCACCTGACCGCCTACCATGCCGAGCAAGCCCGATTTTTCCGCTAAGATACGCGCGGCGCGGGCGGCTCTCGCTCCGCCGACCGCGGCTACCGCCTCGTCGCTGAGCATCGCGGCGTACGCCATACTCTGCAAGGCGTCACCCGCCAACAGGGCGATATCCTCGCCGAACACCTTATGATTCGCGGGTTGTCCGCGTCTGAAATCATCGTCGTCCATGCAGGGCAGATCGTCATGGATCAGTGAGTAGGTATGCACCATCTCCACCGCGCACGCGAACGGCATCGCGGCGTCGACCGATCCGTCGCATAATTCGGCGAACGCCAGCGTCAGCGAGGGGCGCACACGCTTTCCTTTGAGGTTCAGCGAATAGCGCACCGCGTCGACCAGCTGCTGTTCCGCTACCTTCTCCTGCGGGATATACCGCTCGATGGCGGCTTCTATTTCTTTGATATGATCTTTCATGCTTCTTCCTCAAAAATCTTGTCGCCGCTGTCCTTGAGCTGTGCAATGCGTTCGTTGATATCGGTGATCTGCATCTTTGCCTCGTCGAGCTTTCGGCGGCAAAACAGCACCAGACGGCACGCCTTCTCATATAAAGCGATGTTATCTTCGATCTTGTTCTTCGGATCTTCGAGCTGCGCTACGACCTCACGCAGTGCGGCGTACGCTTCTTCAAAATCCATTTTATCGTTCAATTCGGTCATGGGTTTTCCTCTTTCAGTAGGGATGACCGATGGTCATCCGCGGACGAGCAATGCTCGTCCCTACAATTAATATTCAATCCTCCTCAGCGAGGCGGATGATTTTTTCCAGTCGGTGATTCACGCCGCTGCGGGAGATCGGCGGATCGAGCTTTGCGCCCAGATCACGGAGGGTCAGTTCGGGATAATCATATCTGAGCTGTGCCACTACCTTGAGCTCCTCGGGCAGCAGGTTGTATCTGCCGTCCTTTTTCAGCTTATTGATCGCCTTGATCTGACGCGCGGACGCCGAAGCGGTCTTTTGCAGATTCGCGATCTCGGAATTAGCGCGGCGGTTGGCGGTATTGCGCACCTGCTTGAGCGCCTTGGTGCCCATCACGTTCATCGACGCGACGACCGCGCCCATATAGGTCAGCAGATCGGTGATCTGCTCACTGTCCTTGATGTAGCCGATATAGTTGCCGCCGCGTGCCAGCAGCTTAGGGCTGACGTCGCAGTCCTGGATCTCATCGACCAGCCGACAGATATCCATACAAAGGTTGCGGTGGCTGACCGCGAATTCCAGATGATACGCCTTTTCGGGATCCGTCACGGAACCGCAGGCAAGGAACGCGCCGCGGATAAACGCGCGCTGTTCCTCCTCATCATCGATGTTGGCGCGGTTGACGCGCAGATTCACATCGCGATCCTCGTGTCCGTAATACTCAAAGATCTTGCGGCATTTTTCGGGAGATGTCACGGTGACAGTAAAAGCGCGATTGCGGCCGCTCTGTCCCTTGAGGGGCGCGACCACCTCGCACTTTGCCTTGAACAATCGGCTGATCAAAAAGACGAAATGCGAGAAAACATCTTCGTTTTCTGTTTTGAATATAATGCTGCGGGATGTAAACTCTCTGCCGAGCAGGAGCATCGCGTACAGCTCGCTGTACTGCAGCGGCGCGCGGGTGGAGAGCTTCTGACAGATCTCCCGCTTTGTATCGGATGAAAAAGACATTTCACACCTCAAAGAGGATTGATGTAGGGACGAGCAGTGCTCGTCCGCGGACGGTCAATGACCGTCCCTACAATCTAGGCTTTCCAGATATCTCTGTGGTGGATCGCGGACTTCTGTCCGTTTTCGAGCAGGTGGGTGTTCAACATACGGGCGACGGTGACGGAACGATGCTTGCCGCCGGTACAGCCTACGCCGATCACCAGCTCGCTTTTGCCCTCGTTGCGGTACAGCCCGATCAAGTAATCGATAAAGGCGTACAGGTGATCGAGGAACTCCCCGGTGACGTCAAAGCCGCAGATATAATTGCGCACCTGTTCGTCAAGTCCGGTCAGGGGTTTTAATTCTTTGATATAAAAGGGATTGGGCAGGCACCGAACGTCCAGCACCATGTCCGCCTCAGGCGGGATCCCGTATTTGTAGCCGAAGGATACGCAGGTAACGAGCAGGGTATCATGAGCGCCCGCGGAAAACAGAGTCGTCACGCGCTCCATGAGCTCGTTCGGATTCATAAAGGTCGTGTCGATCACATAGTCCGCCATCGCCTTTACGCCGTTCATCAGTTCATTTTCCAGCTCGACCGCTTCTTCGATGGAACCTGAGGCGATCTCACCGATCAGCGGATGTTTGCGGCGGGTGCCCTTGAATCGCACGAGCAGCGTATTAGGCTTCGCGTCAAGAAACAGGATCTTGAACTGCTTGCCTTCCAGACGGAGCTTGGAGATCACCTCGGGGATATCCGCGAACATCTCGCCGGATCGCGCGTCCGCTACCACGGCGACCTTCTTCATACGGTTATCGGTGGAGTTATCGCACAGATCGTAGAAGGTCTCGAGCAACAGCGGCGGCAGGTTATCTACACAATAATAGCCGCTGTCTTCCATAGCATGCAGGGCGTTGGTCTTGCCCGCGCCGGAAAGTCCGGTCAGAATGACAAATTCCATATACACTGCTCCTTTCTGAAAAGGATTGGCTCACCGCTTGAGTGAAATCAAACGGCAAAGTCGATAGAAACTTCATGTCGGGAGGAGCAAGCCCATCCCTACATTTAAAGTATTTATTCTCTGCCCGTTCGGATGATCTCGCGCTCGAGGAAGTATCCGGTCTCGGCTTTGACGGTGTCCTGCACGAGCTTGACGAGCCCCATCACATCGTCACAGGTCGCGCCGCCGATGTTGATGATGAAGCCGGCGTGCTTTTCGCTGACCTGAGCACCGCCGACGGTCTTGCCCTTGAGCCCGCACTGTTCGATCAGCGTACCGGCGAACGCGCCCTCGGGACGCTTGAACACCGAGCCCGCCGACGGATATTCGAGCGGCTGTTTGGTCTTGCGGCGATTCATCACATCGTCCATCTTCTCTTTGATGGCAGCAGGATCACCCTGCGCTAATTTATATTTCGCAAAAAGAATAATATCTCCGTTTGCCTTAAAGACGCTGGTGCGGTAACCGAGCGCCAACTCCTCTGCGGGAACCTCTCGGATCTCGCCGTCGGGCGTCAGCGCCGTCACGCTCAGCGCGACATCCTTCATCTCGCCGCCGTAAGCGCCCGCGTTCATGTACATAGCGCCGCCGACGGAACCGGGAATGCCGTAGGCGAATTCCAACCCGGTCAGGCTGTTCTCGAGCGCCACGCTACACAGACGGCTGAGCTTTGCGCCCGCGCCGGAGGTGATGATATCGCCGTCCACGGTGATCTCCTTGAAATCGCCGTCGAGTGTGATCACCGCGCCCTCGATGCCGTTGTCAGACACCAACAGGTTCGAGCCGTTGCCGAGGATCATCACCGGAATGTCGGAGGCTTTGCAGGCGCCTAACGCCGTTTGCAGCTCGTCGATATGATTGACCGTGATCAAAATATCCGCCGCGCCGCCGATCTTGAAGGTAGTGTGAGCCGACATGGGCTCGTTTAGGACGTAAGATATATTGTTATCGTTTAATGTATTGATTAATTGATTCATAGTAGCTCCGTGATTAATCTATTATCACAGCATGTGTGACTAAAGTGTGATGCAGTAGCTCTCAGCCAATCAGCGTTATCTCGATATAATCCGCCGAAACGCTTCTGCTTTGGGGAAACATCCTCGCAGTGGCGCTTAGCCAATCATCGTTTGCGGACTCGATCGTCCGCTCCGATTCTTGGAGCGCTGTTGCGTGGGTGCTGTTAGCCAATCCATGTTCGCCTGCGGCTCCATTTCTTGGACAACTCCTCCGCAGTAGCTCTCAGCCAATCAGCGTTCGCCTACAGCTCCGCTTCTTGGGAGAGCCTTGC
>JAHKVW010000080.1 GCA_020624805.1 bacterium
AGGATAACAGCGGCTATACCGGACAGACGGAATGGCGCGAATTCCTGCTGTGGCATAAATACAGCTTCAACTGGTTCGGCGCGAACGCCGACTTCGGCGAGGAATACAAGGGTCAGTGTACCTGGTCATGGCACGATTACTTCGCAATCCCCTCGAATGAGATGCACGCGCCCGTGATCCACGGGATCGCGAATGAGGACGTTGACCCGCAGTATTATGAGCTCACTTATTTTGAGCGCGGCGAACAGCCCGATTTCGGCGATCCCGATTATGATAAAGAGCTCTATCCCGAGACCGATCCGCTCGATAAAATGCCGACCGATCCGGGCAAATACTTCGTGCGCATCGACGGCAAGGAGCCGTATTACGGCACGAGCTACATCGATTTTGATATCCTTCCCGAGCCCGAGAGCTTTGCGCTGGTGCGCGGATCGGAAAGACGGTATTATGACGGCGATACGATCTATATGAACAAGAACGAAGATATCTATGTCAGCTTTGCGTTTGAGCCTGATAAAGGATGGATCCCCGGCTGGCGTGACAGTGAGCTGCATCAATTTGCGTGCGAATACCAGCCGCCGTTTGAGGGTGAGAGCGGTTCTTATGCCCATATCACTGCCCCTGATCAGGCGGGTGCTTCGGAAACGCTGTATTATGACTGGTACCGCGCGGAGGATATCTTTGACGAGTACGGCGGGATGCACTGGGATACCGCTGAGCCGGTGATGAGCTGTTCGGTGATCCTTGCGGTCATGCCCGACGAGTATGATTATCTGCTCGGTGACGCGGACGGCGACGGTGAGATCACGATCATGGATGTGACGGTCATACAGCGGCATTTGGCGGATGCTTCTGTTGACGTCGATCCGGATGTGCTGATGCAGGGCGACGTCGACGAGGACGATGATCTGACGATTACTGACGCGAGCTTTATCCAGCGCCGTTTGGCGAATCTTCGTATTCCGTATAACATCGGTAAACCCATAACGCTTCAATAAACAGAAAGCCTCCCGTATCGGGAGGCTTTTTCTGTCAAACGTCGGCTGATGCTTTCCCGGAGCATAGCTCCATCAGCGGATATTCCTTTTGCATCATGGCGCAGATATCGAAAGCGGGGTCGTCCTCATCGCAAATACACCGCAGCTTCATCCCTTTGTGGTGCTGACAGATCCGCGCCGCCGATCGGATGCGCGCCTCCGCGTTCTCTGTACTGAGCTCCTTTAATACCAGCATCGTTTCGTGATCGCCGTGATAGCAATGATCGAGCAGTGATGTGATCAACGCGCAAATGCCGATGATCGCGAAAAAGATCAGAATGATCATACAAAGAATGTACATATGGTTTCACCTCGTTATATCATATCGGAATCATCCGCTTTTGTGCATAGCGCGGCGTGATTTGCCGATAATAATCATGTCGGATCGCCGACAAATAATATTGAGGTGAAAATGATGTTGAACGAAACACAAATGAACCGTTGTATCCATTGCAGCGTCAAGGACTGCAAGTATCATTGCGGTGACGAGAACTACTGCTCGCTCGACAGTATCCGGGTCGCTTCTCATGAGAAGAACCCGACCGACGAGAAGTGCGTCGACTGCCGCTCATTTGAGTGCAAGAATTCCCACTCCATGTTATGATTCATCCCTTCGGGGATGATACATAGGTCAGTGATTAGTGGTCAGTGATTAGTGGTCAGTGATTAGTGGTTAGTGATTTGCTCCCGATAAGGGAGCTTTTTCACGTTTTGTCATCTTTTCGCATAGTATACAACGTATTCTGTGGTGAGGTGAGTGTATGAAGATCGCGGTATTCGGCGGCGATAAACGGATGTTGTTCGCGGCAAAGGCGTTTGACGATGACGGACACGAGGTTCTGTTGACGGGCTTTGATTCTCTTTTGAGCCTGTGCGGGATCCGTGTCTGCACGGTGCGGGAGGCGGCAACGGAATGTGATATCGCCGTACTGCCGGTGCGACCCGTAACAGACGACAAGCTGTTCGCGCCGTTTGCAAAGCATCCGATCAGTATCGCGGGTACGATAGACAGAATAGGGCAGAAGCCTCTGTTCAGCGGCGGCGCTTTTTTGCTCAAGCCGTATGATGCGGGAGAGATCTATGATTATTCCGCCGACGAGATCTTCACCCTGCGCAATGCCGAGCTGACCGCCGAGGGAGCGATCGGGCTGATCCTGAACGAGTATGAGGGCGCTGTATACGGCGCAGAAGTGTTGGTTACGGGCTACGGTCGGATCGGCAAGGTGCTGTCCGGCTATCTTCGGATGATGGGCGCTAAGGTGACGGTCGCGGCGCGTAATCCCGCTGATCGTGATATGATCATTTGCAGGGGGATGACCGCCGCGGATTATCCCGAGATCAACTGGCGGCGCTATCAGGTGATCGTCAACACTGTGCCCGCCGAGGTGATCGACAGGGACGCGGTCGCTCAAATGCGGGAGGATGTGTTCATCATCGATCTCGCCTCCGTGCCGGGCGGCGTTGATTTCAGCGCGGCAAAGGACAGGGAGCTTACCTGTATCCACGCGTTGGCGTTACCGGGCAAAACGGCGCCTCTCACCGCGGGAATCATCATCAAAGATACCATTATGAATATACTCAAACGAGAGGAGCTTCTCGGATAAAGGAGGAAAACGGTGGAAAAGATCAAACTGGGCTATGCTTTGACCGGCTCCTTTTGCACCTTGGATAAAAGCATCAAAGAAATGTCGCGGCTCGTATCACAGGAGTATGACGTCCTGCCGATCATGTCGGAAAACGCCTATACGGTTTCTACACGCTTCGGAAAAGCGCATGACATCGTGACGCGGATCGAGAATATCACGCAAAAGAGCGTGATCCATACCGTCAGCGGCGCCGAGCCGATCGGACCGCGCGGGATGTGCGATATCCTGCTGGTCGCGCCGTGTACCGGCAACACGCTGTCAAAGATCGCGCTGGGCATCACCGATACGCCTGTCACTATGGCGGTCAAATCTCAGCTGAGAATCGGCGCTCCGGTGGTGCTGTGTGTCGCGAGCAACGACGCTCTCGGCGCGTCGGCGGAGAACGTCGGCAGATTGCTCAACCGCAAAAACGTGTACTTTGTACCGTTCTCACAGGACGATCCCTTCAAGAAACCGAATTCGCTGGTCGCGCACTTCGATCTGATCCCGCAGTGCCTTGAAAAAGCGCTCAAAGGACAGCAGCTCCAGCCGATATTCGCGTCATAATGCCGCTTTGAAGTTCATGCCAATATGGGTAAGAGCCGCGGCGATCTCTAATCAATCAAGATACAGGGCAGAGAAGGTGAAACTTTTCTGCCCTTTTTTATTGAAATGCGGGAACATTTATGGTAGAATTACAAATTAGAGAATTATTTGGATAATTCTGATTATGAATTATCATCATCAAGTAGGAGAAAACCATGAAGTATTGTAAAACCTGTAAACAGCTGTGCTTCGGTGAAGCGTTACCGTTTGACGGCTGTAAGCATAAGCTCAGGGAGATCGAGGACATCAACGAGCCTGTCCGTCTGTGTGTCGCGGGCGGTACGGAACGCGCGATGCTGACCGGTATGCTCAAGGACGCGAATATTCCCTACGTGGAGGAGCCAGTCTACCCGCAGGGCGTCGCGAATGAGATCGTCACCGGCTATGACGTCAAGCTGTCTAATATCTCGATCGTGGTACCGTTTTCCGCGCTGCCCAAGGCGGTCGAGCTTCTCGGCACTATTGAAACGCTGCCTCATGATCTTGAGCCGCATATGGATGAGATCACGGCGCGGATCGAACGACTCAAAGCGGATAGGGAAGAAGCCAAGTCCATGAGCCCCGCAATGCGCACCACCGTCAAGGTGCTTTCCGCGTTGGCGTTTTTGGCGCTGATCGCGCTGGCGGTGTTCGGCGTCGACGCAATCACAGGCTGGATCAAGAGCTTGTTCTGATCCATCATAATATTCATTGTGAGAAAAGACGCGCGCGTCCGCTCGCAACCCAATTCAGTATTTAATTCCATTTGGAGGTTAATGATATGAAAATCGATACTAAATGCGTACAGGCAGGCTATGAGCCGAAGAACGGTGAACCCCGCGTTCTCCCGATCGCTCAGAGCACGACTTTTGTTTATGACAGCGCCGAGACCATGGGCAAGCTGTTTGACTTAGAAGCGGAGGGCTGTTTCTACACCCGTCTGGCGAATCCCACACTCAACACCGTAGCGAGCAAGATCGCCGCGCTCGAAGGCGGCGTCGGCGCGATGCTGACTGCCTCCGGACAGGCGGCGTCCCTGATCAGCATCACCAATATCGCGAAGGCGGGCGATCATATCATCGCTTCCGCTGCGATCTACGGCGGTACGTTCAACCTGTTCAACAAGACCCTGCGTGATCTCGGTATCGCGTTCGATTTTGTCAGCCCCGTGATCACTGCCGAAGAGCTTGACAAGATGTTTAAGCCCAACACCAAGGCGGTATTCATCGAGACCGTCACCAATCCCTCTCTGGATGTTGTCGATATCGAAATGTTCGCCAAGGTCGCTCACGCGCATCATGTCCCGCTGATCGTGGACAACACCTTCGCGACCCCGATCAACTGCCGTCCCTTTGAGTGGGGCGCCGATATCGTCGTTCATTCTACCTCCAAGTACATGGACGGTCACGCTGTCGCGCTGGGCGGCGTCGTTGTCGATTCCGGCAACTTTGACTGGACAAGCGGCGATTTCCCGATGCTCACCACGCCTGACGAGACCTATCACGGCGTTGTCTACACCGACCAGTTCGGCAAGGCGGCGTACATCACCAAGTGCTGTACCCACCTCATGCGTGACTTCGGCGCGCAGCAGTCGCCGCAGAACGCGTTCCTGCTCAACCTCGGCCTGGATACACTGGCGCTGAGAATGGCGCGCCATTGCTCCAACGCGCAGACCGCCGCCGAGTTCCTTGAGAACCATGACAAGGTCGAGTCGGTCAATTATCCGGGTCTTAAATCCAATCAGTATTATGAGATCGCGAAGAAGTACATGCCCAACGGCTCCTGCGGCGTTATCTCCGTTTGCCTCAAGGGCGGCAAAGAGGGCGCTGTGCGCTTTATGGAAGGGCTCAAGCTCGCGAAGATCGTCATCCATGTCGCCGACGCCCGCACCTGTGTGCTCCATCCCGCGTCCACGACCCATCGTCAGCTCACCGATCAACAGCTGATCGAAGCCGGCATCGCGCCGAATATGGTGCGCTTGTCCGTCGGTATCGAGGATCCCGAGGATATCATCGCGGATCTCAAGCAGGCGTTGGAGCAGGTATAATATGTCGGACAGATTTACCTCCGCGATCATCGTTGCGGCGGGTGACAGCACCCGCATGGGCTTCAAGATGTCCAAGCAGCTGATCCCCCTCAACGGTCACGCGGCGATCGAATATACATTGAAGGCGTTTCAGGATTGCAACCTGATCAACGAGATCATCGTCGTGGCGCGATCCGCAGACATCGACAGCATCGCGCATATCGCCTTTAACTTCAAGAAGGTCAGCTCCGTCACCTCCGGCGGCGCGACCCGTACTTTGAGCGTCAAGCGCGGTATCCGCGCCGCGAATAAGCGCGTGACCCATTACGCGATCCATGACGGCGCGAGAGTACTGATCACGCCCGAGCAGATCGAAAAGGTGCTGAACGCGGCATATGAATGTAACGCCGCGGCGCCCGGAACGCCTGTGACGGACACCGTCAAGATGATCGATGAAAACGGCGTGATCTTATCCACGCCCGACCGCTCCGCCATGTGGTCGGTACAGACGCCTCAGGTGTTTGAAAAAGAGCTTTACCGCCGCGCGATGGATCACGCGGAAGCAAATCAGCTCGCCGTCACGGACGACTGCTCGATGGTCGAAGCGATCGGCGAAAAGGTGCGTTTGATCCGCGGCGAGTACTCCAACATCAAGCTCACCACACCGGTGGATATCACGCTGGCGGAAGCGTTGCTGAAAAAGAGAAAATAATCTAAAGATAGGCTCCCTTTGGGAAAGGAGATTCCCCTGCTAGGGGAAATGTCCGCAATGCGGACAAAAGGGTCTGCTGCCTCCGCTAGGAGGGCTCAAACTGATA
>JAHKVW010000081.1 GCA_020624805.1 bacterium
CATTCCGCTACGCTCCATTCGGCTTCAAAATCTTTCCTCTACACACACATCTATTATTTTGGGTGTTTTCCGACTGCACTTTTCTTGACATCTTCACAGTACATTACAGTGGCATAGATAAAGGCGCACGCGCCCCCCGAGGGGAAGGCTTTTGCGATGATTATTATATGATATACGGCCGCATCTCGGATGCGAGGTACAGCGAGCCGCAGACGAAGATATCGTCGCCGTAGGAGAGCGCCTTATCATACGCCTCAAGAGGCCTTTCGATGACCTCGATGTCGTCGCATACGCCGCCGAGTCTGCGTGCCAGATCTGCCGCGGGCAGGGCTCTGGGGTTGTCGATATCGGTCACGATGATCCGCTTGAACAGCCCGTCCAAGAGGTTCAGCGCTTTGCTGTCCTTATCGGCGAGGATGCCGATGATCAGGGTCTTGTCGCCCTCGGCATAGTAGGTGCGCACCGCGGTCGCGAACGCCTGTAAGCCGTTGGGATTATGCGCGCCGTCGAGGATCACCACGGGGTTCTCACGCAGCTTTTCAAAGCGCGCGGGATGATGGACCTGCCGCAAGCCGTCGCGGATGTTTTCGATCGAAATGTTCTTGCGGTGCTCCTTTTGCAGTACCTCGATGACCGCCAGCGCACAGCGCAGGTTGTCGATCTGATGCGATCCGAGCAGGGGCAGACGCATCGGCAGCTCGCGGTAGACAAAGCTCGTGCCGTCACGATCCATCTCGGTGACGGTCAGTCGGATATCCTCGGCGCGGTAGAGCGTGTTGTGCTCACGACGCGCCTTTTCTTCGATCACGGCGAAGGCTTCACGCGGCTGCGGCGCGGTCACGGTGGTGCCGTAGCTCTTGATGATGCCCGCCTTTTGGTAGGCGACCGCTTCGATGGTCTCGCCGAGCACAGCGGTGTGGTCGAGGTCGATGCGCGTGATCACCGAGCACAGCGGATACGGGATCAGGTTGGTGGAATCCAGCAGACCGCCCATGCCGACCTCGCAGACGACGATATCACAGCCCAGCTTTTTGAAAAGGTAAAAGCTCAGCACGGTGATGAACTCGAATTCCGTGATGACGGTGCCCTGCTCATTGAGCTTTTTGAGCTTCGGCTCAAAGAAGGTGACCGCCTCGGCAAGGGTCTCTTTGTCGATCATCTGATTGTTGATCTGGATGCGCTCGCGGAAATCGACGATATACGGCGAGGTGAACAGTCCGACCTTGTAGCCCGCCTGCTGCAAAACGGAGCTGAGCATGGCGCAGACGGAGCCTTTTCCGTTCGTGCCCGCGACATGGATGAAGGATTGCCCCAGTACCTCGGGTACGGTACGAAACAGCTTTTTGACGCGGTCAAGCCCGGGTCGTGAGCCGAATTTGTCAAGTGAGTGGATGAATTGCAGACTTTCTTCGTAATTCATGGGAATCCTCCTTTATCTTTGCCTCCCTTTGGTAAAGGGAGGTGGGGTTGTCGTAAGACAACCTCGGAGGGATTGTATCGATCGCCGATTATCACGGCAACCTTATTCATTCGTAACTCGCTTACGCTCGAACAATTATGCAATCCCTCAGTCGCCAGACACGCGTGTCAGGCGACAGCTCCCTTTACCAAAGGGAGCCTTTATTCACATCAATTCCTTATAGATATCGTTCTTCTTGAGTCCCGCCATCGCCGCGGCTTGCTTGGCGGCTTCGGTGGGGCGCATACCGCCGTCGATCAGCTTCTGCGCGTAGGCGACGGCGTCCGATAGGGTGATCTCGGATTGTTCTTCGGTCTTTTTGCCCTCTAAGACGAGGACGATCTCGCCCTTGAGCGTACCGTCGGCATACTTCTCAGCCGCCTCCTTGGTGGTGGTGCGGATGATCTGTTCATGCACCTTGGTCAGCTCACGCGCGATGGTGAGCTTGCGGTCGCCGAACGCGGCGTAAAAATCCTGTAAGGTATGGGCGAGCTTATGCGGCGCTTCGTAGAAGATCATGGTGCGGCGCTCACCGAGCAGGCTTTCGAGGTGCTCTGTACGGCTCTTTTTGTTCACGGACAAAAAACCCTCGAAGGTGAAGCGGCCTGTCTCGAGTCCCGACACCGCCAGCGCGGAGATCACGGCGCTCGGACCGGGGACGACCACGGTTTTGACGCCCGCTTCTTCACACTGCTTGATCAGATCCTCGCCGGGATCGGAGATGCACGGCATCCCCGCGTCGGTGACGATGGCACAGCTTTCACCGGCTAAGATACGGTCGATGATCTTCTCGCCCTTCTCGTGTTTATTATGCTCAAAATAGCTGATCATCGGCTTTTTGATGCCGAAGTGATTCAGCAGCTTGACGGTCACGCGCGTATCCTCGGCGGCGATGAAATCCGCCTCTTCCAGCGTGGCGACCGCGCGGGGCGACATGTCGCCCATGTTGCCGATCGGCGTACCGACGACATATAATGTATTCTTATCCATAGGGAATCTCCCTTCGGTCAATCAATTAATGCAATCCCTCAGCTTCGCGTTGCTCAGCACTTTCCTTAGAAAAGGAAGGCTGATCATGATGATCCTTATAGCTTCCGTAGATTGCTCTCATTTCGGGGGTGAAGCCGTTTTCATCCTCGACGATCAGCGCGGGCAGAACGTCCATATAGCCGGGCTTCGCGCCGCGTTTTGCTTCGCACAAAAAGAGCTTGGGCGCTTTACCGACCCTGCCCTGTACCATACGCAGGCGTTTGGGCTCCATGCCGTGAGCGCGCAGTGCGCCGAGCACATCGGTCAGGCGTTCGGGGCGCTGACACAGGACGAACCGTCCGCCGAAGCGGAGCAGCCACTCCGCCGCCGCGCAGATATCATCGAGCGTACATTCCGTTTCATGCAGGGCGATCTTCTTCGCACTGTCGGGGCTGATGATCCCCGAGCCGCCGAGCTTATACGGCGGGTTGCAGATGACGAGATCGCACTCGCCCGCGGGCACACGTGTGTGCATTTCTCTGATATCTCCCAAAACAGGGTGAATGAGCGACGCGCGCTCGATCCCGTTCTCCGTGTTGCGGCGAATACTGTGCTCCAGCAGGTCGATCGCCTCGGGCTGGATATCGACGGCGGTGATCCTCTGCGGCGCGGTATCGCGGATCAATAAGAGAGGGATCGTACCGCAGCCGGTGCCGAGCTCAACGATCCTGTCGCCGTTTTTCGGCGCGGCAAAATGCGCCAGAAGGATCGTATCGGTGGAAAAATGATGGGCGTCGGTGACATAGACCGTCACCCCGCTGCCCAGCGGCTCCAAGCGCATTTGAATCACCCCTTTTGATAGTGGATAGTTGACAGTGGAAAGCGGAATGTTAATGGCGGGCGCTGCCCGCACCCGATCATATTCGGGAGGAGCGAGCCCCTCCCCTACAAGTAACGGAACGATCGACTATCACTTTTAACTTATATATTACCATACTCATTCACACTTGTAAACGGTTTCGGTTGAGATTGCCACGGCACATCAATGTGCCTCGCAATGACAATTGATGATAAAAAAATAACCGAGGCACAAAGCCTCGGTCGTTTCTTAATCTTCGATTACTCTGCAGCAGGAGCGCCTACGGGGCAAGCATCAGCGCAGGAACCGCAATCGATGCAAGCGTCAGCGTCGATAACATACTTACCGTCGCCCTCGGAAATAGCATTTACGGGGCACTGATCAGCACAAGCACCGCAAGAGATGCAATCGTCAGAAATCTTATAAGCCATGAAATTGACCTCCTTGTATTTATTGACTACATTGTAGCACATCGAATGAAAAAATCAAGGTTTTTGGTCGAAAATTAGCGGCTGCTAACTATATTTCATCCACTTTGTCGATCACGGTTTATTGGTTTTCCGCTTCATACATTTTCTTGAGTTCCTCAAGGTCATACGGCGTTTGCTGATACAGATAGTAGTTCAGCCAGTTGGCGTACAGAAGCGACGCGTGGGATCGCCATGTCATCACGGGCTTGCGGTTGACGTTGTCATCCGGGAAGTAATTGTAGGGCTTGCTGATCTTGACGCCCTTTTCCACATCGCGGTAATACTCCTTGGCGAGGGTATCGTAATCATACTCGCAGTGGCCGAGCAGATAGAACTCTCTGCCGTTTTTGGAGCAGATGATCGCGACGCCCGCCTTCTTGGAGGTGGCTAAGATCTCGAGCTCCGGAACCGCCTCGATATCCTCGGTACGGACGCCGGTATAGCGCGAGTGCGGGATGAGAAAATAATCGTCAAAGCCGCGCATCAGGGGATGCTTGGGGTTGAGGATCATGTGATTATAGATGCCGAAGAGCTTCTTGGGCAGGTCGACCTTGTCGATGCCGTAGCGATAGTAAAGCCCTGCCTGAGCGCCCCAGCAGATGAACATCGTGGAATAAACGTGCTTCTTTGCCCATTCAAAGACCTCGCACAGCTCGTCCCAGTAGTCGACCTCTTCAAAGGGCATTTGCTCGACGGGCGCGCCGGTGACGATCATGCCGTCAAAGCGCTCCTCGCGGATCTCGTCAAGGGTCTTGTAGAACTTCATCAGGTGCTTTTCGCTGGTGTTCTTCGATTGATGGCTCGCCATCTGCAGCAGCTCCACATCGACCTGCAGCGGTGAATTACCGAGCAGGCGCATGAGCTGGGTCTCGGTCGTGATCTTGGTGGGCATGAGGTTCAGGATGACGATTTTGAGCGGTCGGATATCCTGTGTCATCGCGCGGTCTTCCTGCATGACGAAGATATTCTCACTTTCGAGAATCTGTGTAGCAGGCAGATCATTGGGTATTTTGATCGGCATAGTACCGCTCCTTTCGTAGTTTAGTGGTCAGTGGTCAGTGATCAGCGGTCAGTAATAGAAATACAAATCGGGTGAGGGCGGGCAGTGGCGCTTAGCCAATCGCGAATAAATCCGCTCTTGGAGCGCTGTTGCATGGGAGTCGTTAACCAAATCATAGATTTGGACAACTCCTCAAGCCCTCCATAAATTCCTAATTCCTAACTCCTAATTCCTCATTACATCAATATTGTTTTCCCCAGTACACCATGTGCTTGGCGGGCTTGCCGCAGCAGGCGCAGACGTCGCCGAGGTTCTCTTCCTCGAAGGGGATACAGCGGGATTTTACGCCGCCGGTGACGTCCTTGATCTTATCTTCACATTCACTGTCGCCGCACCACATCGCTTTGATAAAGCCGGGCTTGTTCTTCGCGATGTCGACGAACTCGTCAAAATCGTGAGCGACATGGGTCTTTTCCTTCATATTCTCGAGCGCGCGATTGTACATATCGTCGTGGATCTGAGTCAGCAGATCGGCGATGGTCTGCTCGAGGTTATCGAGCGATACAAAGAGCTTTTCTCTGGTATCGCGGCGCACCAGCACGCACTGGTTCTTCTCGATATCCTTGGGGCCGATCTCCAGACGGACGGGAACGCCCTTCATCTCATACTGGGCGAACTTCCAGCCGGGGCTCTGGTCGGAATCATCGAGCTTGGTGCGGAAGGTTTTCTTCAATGCTTCATAAAGCTCATTTGCCTTATCGAGAACGCCCTCCTTATGCTGAGCGATCGGGATGATCGCGAGCTGGATGGGAGCGATCTTCGGCGGCAGTACCAGACCGTCATCATCGGAATGTACCATGATCAGCGCGCCGATCATGCGGGTAGAGGTGCCCCATGAGGTCTGGTGCGGATGATGCAGCTTGTTATCTCTGCCGGTGTAGGTGATGTCGAACGCCTTGGCAAAGCCGTCGCCGAAGTAGTGCGAGGTACCGCCCTGCAGCGCGACGCCGTTGTGCATCATCGGCTCGATGGTGTAGGTCTCCTTTGCGCCGGCAAAACGCTCCTTAGGAGTTTTCTCGCCGACGACAGCGGGGATTGCGAGGGTCTCTTTATAGAAATCCGCGTAGACCTTGAGCATTTTCAAGGTCTCCTCACGCGCCTCTTCCTCGGTCTCGTGGAGGGTGTGACCCTCCTGCCACAGGAACTCACTGGTGCGCAGGAACGGACGGGTGGTCTTTTCCCAGCGGACAACGGAGCACCACTGGTTATAGAGCTTGGGCAGATCGCGGTAGGTGTTGACGACCTTGGCGTAATGCTCGCAGAAGAGCGTCTCGGAGGTCGGGCGCACGCACAATCTCTCGGTCAGCTTTTCGGAGCCGCCGATGGTGACCCACGCGCATTCGGGCGCGAAGCCCTCGACATGATCCTTTTCCTTTTGTAACAGACTCTCGGGGATGAACATCGGCATATAGACGTTCTCGTGACCGGTCTCTTTGAAACGGCGGTCCATATCATTGCGCATGTTCTCCCAGATCGCGAAGCCGTAGGGTCGGATGACCATACAGCCCTTGACGTTAGAGTAATCTACCAGCTCCGCCTTCTTGACGATGTCGGTATACCATTTTGCGAAATCCTCGTCGCGGCTCGTGATCGCCTCGACCATTTTCTTATTCTGAGCCATCATTTTCCTCCATAGCATTGTTATCGTTGAGTAATGGTGTCTATGCCTCCCTTTGGTAAAGGGAGGTGAACTCGCTTGCGAGCTCGGAGGGATTGCAAAATTGATCGAGTATTGCGAGAAACCAATTGAGAATAGGTTGGTCGCTACGCTCCATTCATACAATCCCTCACCCGCTCTCGCGGGAGCTCCCTTTACCAAAGGGAGCCTGATGTACGAAAGCCTAATCAAAGTTATTATACTATTAATAAGCGGTTTTGACAAGTGCCAAACTGCGCCAACCCTATGGAGAAAGCCCGATAAAATTGGTTATTTTGCGCAAAAAAGAGACCGCCGTGAGGCGGTCTCATCAATCGAATCAATAATCCCATACATACATACGATAACCGTTTTCATTATAAGATGTTATCGAATTATCCGAAGAATCATATCCCTGTACCGTGAAAGTATAGGTGCTTCCGGTATTAAAATTATAATTCGGATAGTAGATCCATCCGTTCTTTGTTTTTCCGACATAATACCATTGTGAGTTGTATTGATACCAAACCTTGTAATAGCTCACCAGATCATCGTGTGTACACTCGATATCAACAAACAAGTCGCCTTCGTAGATACCGACTTCTAATATCTTCGGCATAGAATAATAAAACGCTTTATATCCCGCGCTGTCATAACCGCTGGCAAAATCCTTACCGTTATCGGTCAGGCAGCGAACTGTATAAGTGTAGGGATTACCGTATCTGACGTCGGTATCGATGAAAGAGGTGCTCGTGGTTTCTTTCATTCTTCTCCATCCATCGTTAGCCGAGAGATAGTACAATGCGTAACGCTTCACACCGGGAACTGCGCCCCAGCTGATTTTGATGCCGTTTGACACAGTCTCACAGCTCGTGATATGCGGCGTTGCAAAACTCGGATTATAGGTATATCGATAACCGTTCGTGTCACAATCGCTCATAAACCTATCCAAGCTGTTGTTGATACATCTGACCGTATAGGTATAGGGATATCCCGAACGAACGTCGTCATCGACAAAGCTCGTGCCGCTCGTCTCACCCATCTTTGTCCAGCCGCCCCTGCTGTTCTTATAATAAACGCGGTATTTCTGGGCGCCGGATATCGCGTTCCACTTGATATTCACGCCGTTAGACAAGCTCTCACAACCCGTGATTTTCGGTGTGCTCAGGTAGTGCGTATATGTCCAGCCGCTTCCGTTAAAATCACTGGTAAATCTTCCGGAAGAATTGACGCACCTGACCGTATAGGTATAGGTACCGCCGTATCTTACGTCATCGTCGGTATAGGTCGTGCCGGTTGTTTCCTTCATATTAGTCCAACCGCCGCTGCTGTTCTTGTAATAGACACGGTATCGGGAGGCGTTTGTCACCTTGCCCCATGTGATCTTCACACCGGCAGAAGAGCTCGATAAACCGGTGATCTTCGGGGTATCCATATTATAGGTATAATTGTAACCGGTGCGGTCAAAATCACTGGTAAAAGCCGTATCCGCCGCATTGACACAGCGCACGGTATAGGTATAATTTCCGCCGGATCTGACGTCGCTATCAATGAAAGAAGTGGATGTAGTGCTGCCCATTTTTGTCCAGCCGCCCTGACTGTTCTTATAATATACACGATATCGATCCGCATCGGCAACCGCGTTCCAGTTGATCTTTACACCGCTGTCAAGGCTTTCGCAACCGGTGATTTTGGGAGTGGAAAGAGCAGAAGGATCAGTGACAGTAACAATGACATGTTGTTCTCTGTAAAACGAACGATTGAAAGTATTATCATATCCCTCTTCTTCTATTACTAATGTCGCCTGTCCTGCTTTTAATCCCTTAATATAGAATTTATAGTAGTCGGAATACTCACGCTCATATTGCACAGCAACGCAACCATAATCATCTATTAAACCAGCTTCCCAATCTGTAATATATTTACTTAAGTTCTTGTCATTTGTAGGATGATAAGGAACCGTTAAGGTCTGTCCAACTTTTATGGTGTATCTAGCAACTACTGTATCATATTGGGTTCTTCCATCTTCAGCAATATCAACATCAGCGCCTTCATCCACTACATCCGCCTCCGCGCCGGTACCGGCAAGCTCTCCATGCTCACGTTCCCATTCGGCGTCGGCGGCGTCCAGCTCGGCTTCGATATCCTCGTTCGGTTCGACAAACTGAGCGCCTTGTTCTTCGGATGAAGGTACGTCATCTGCTTTTTCCGCAGCAGCTGAAACAGGCAAAACAGCAACCGTTCCGATCACCAATAACAAGACCAATATAACTGACAAGCCTTTTTTTAACATCGCAAACTCCTCCTTGATATATTATTCTGCGAGATCACCACGCCTCCTATGGGAATTTGCAACGGCGAGCGCGGCGTATAAAAAGCACAACCGCAAAGGTTATGCACAAAAGCCGAGACCCCTTTTCAATACTGCTTGTTATTATTTTTATCGTACCATACCCGGCGGGCTATTGCAAGAACAAATTGCTGTTTTGCATTAAATTTTATCAACATAATAAGAACAAATTGGGCGAGATTGCCACATCGTCGTCGCCCGCCGTATTCGCAAGACAATAATGCGGTTGAGATTGCCACACCCCTAAAGGGGCTCGCAATGACAAATAGAATATGCAAAAAAATAAGGCGGCATAAAGCCGCCCTAATCCTTTTGTCAGACGGAAGGAACGAACCTCCTCCCCGCAAAATCAAGTATTCGATTCGATGTAATTGACAAGATCAGCTACAGTACGAATGTTCTCGATCTCCTCGTCGGGGATCTCGATCTCAAACTCGTCCTCGATGGACATCAGCAGGTCTACGACATCAAGAGAATCCGCGCCTAAATCATCCTGCAGATCGGTCTCGGGCTTGATAGAATCCTCTTCAACGTCAAACTGCCCGGCAAGGATAACTTTAATCTTTTCTAATACCATTATGTCTCCTCCTAATTGAATATGCGGTTGATGCGACGATCTCCGATATAAGATTCCTCACAAAAAGCTCGGTGATCGCAACGAAAAACAATCTATCGTTTTCCGATTACAACAACATATTATTAGTAATATCGTACTTTGTCAAGGATTATGTCAATTTTTTAACCGTTAGTGCTGATTGGGAATTAAGATGCGTACATTTTGTGTGAAATCTGACAGCTTGTAACAATATTTTGAGTTCATCCGGCCTCCCTTTGGTAAAGGGAGGTGGGCTCGCTTGCGAGCTCGGAGGGATTGCAGAATTGATCGAGCGCAGTGAGAAACTATTCTATTCGGTTGGTCGCTTTGCTCCTTTTTTACAATCCCTCAGTCGGCGTTGCCGACAGCTCCTTTTACCAAAGGGAGCCTGATTCCGCTCTGGGTTTTGAGGAAGTCCATGACCTTTTGCTCGATGACCTTCACGCCGCCCTCGCTGTCGCTCTCGATGTTCAGCGGCAGGATCGGATCATGCACCGATAATCGGAGCAGGAACCAGCCGTCGCCGCCGTCCTTGTCAAAGCTGACGCGGATACCCTCGCGGTTATCGGGCGCGATATGCCAGTCGGGCTGCTTCTCAGCAAACGCCTCCAGCTCGTCGATGACGCGCTGACCGGTGGTCTTGAAATCCTTATCGGTGATCTTGATGCGGATCTCCTTTTCTTCGACCGGCTCCTTCAGCTCGGCAAGCAGGCTGTCTAAGCTCTCACCCTTTTGACTCAGCTGTGCCGCCTTGATGATGATCTTGGTGCACAGGTACGCGCCGTCGTCGAGGAAGAAGTTTTCTTCCATCGCGGCATGACCGGAGGTCTCGATCGCGAGAGGCGCGCAGATCCCCTGCGCCTTGAGCTCGATCGCCTTGTTGATAACGTTTTTATAGCCGCGGCGATAGCGGTAGTGCTTGCCGCCGAGATGCTTTTCGATGAATTCATTCAGCCCGGTCGAGGTGATGGAATCGGTCACCACCGTGCCGCCGGGGTTGTTCTCGAGCGCCAGACATGCCGCCAGCGCTACCAGACGGTTGCGGTTGATCTCCTTACCGTATCGATCCACCGCGCCGCCGCGGTCAACGTCTGTGTCAAAGATCACGCCGAGGTCGGCTTTGTTCTGTAAAACCGCCTCGCAGATAGACGCCATCGCCTGCTCATTCTCGGGATTGGGCACGTGATTCGGGAACATGCCGTCGGGGTCAAGGTAGCGCGAACCGCTCGTGTCGGCGCCCAGCGGCTCCAGTACCGACGCGGCATAGAATCCGCCCGCGCCGTTGCCCGCGTCCACCACGATGTGGAAGCCCTTGAGCGGCAGATCATAGTCCTCGGCGTTCACCTCGCGCTTGATCAACTCGCGCAGATGCGCGGAGTAGTTCTCCATATAATTGATCGGCGAGACCGTGCCGCCCATCGCCTTTTCGGGATGATCGCCGTCCTGGGCGTGTTGCAGGATAGCCTCGATATCGGGCGCGTCCAGACCGCCGTCACGGGTGAAGAATTTCAGCCCGTTGCGGTTAAACGGATGATGCGACGCGGTGATCTGCACCGCCGCGTCACAGCCGAGATCGACGGTCGTCATGAACATCGCGGGGGTGGATGACAAACCGCAGTCATAGACCTTCACGCCGGCTCTTGCCAGTCGTCGGATCACGATATCGGCGATATGCTCGCCCGAGATACGGCAGTCACGGCCGACAGAAACCGCCAACTGTACAGCGGGCTTACCGATTTTCTGCTCCGCCCAGAGGATGAAGCCGTCCGCCATCGCGGAAAGGATATCATCGGTGAGATTGACGGGCTCATCCGCTACGCCCTCGCTCGCGATGCCGCGGATATCGGTGCCGCTTTTGAATATTTTATAGGTATCGTTTAACATAATGACCTCCGTAGTGATGGATGATGATAGATATCGTTAGTATTCTAACAGATAACCGCCGTCAAGGCAAGGCAAATCCGCTTTGTTTCGCGTAAAATCACCGATTTTCCTGTCGATTTCGGCTTAGATAAGCGATTTTGGAGATTGCGACAGTAATCCTTGACAATGTCAGTTTGAAATGGGCAAACTTCACAGAATTATTTTAACATTATTTTTCAGCCGAAAAGTTTTTGTCGATTTCTTTGTGCAAACTACACTAATAATGTTCCCGTAAATTATTAAAAGTCATCATGCTTTTAGCGGTATGCACAAAGAAAATACCAAATTATTGTTGACTTTCACGAAAAACGGGCTATAATAATAACTGTCAAGACAAAGTCCGCTTGACTACTGAGCCGCGCGGCCAAGGCGGCACGGTATTTTTAGGAGATACTGAACATACAAGTTTAGTATAAAGCCAAATGGTAAATGGCAGCACGAAAAAAAAGAATATACCGACCGGATCATTCACACAAACATGAGAATTCCTCTTTCATTTTATTGCGTAAACGATTGATCTGTTTGGTAAAAGGAGGCTGATAGTATGATGACTTCTGTAATGGGTTTACACGACATTGATGTTTCTGAATTCTTAGACGTGCTTGACAGTTGCGAGGGCAATGTATTCCTTGTCACCCGTGAGGGCGATAAGCTCAACCTGAGAAGCAGACTGAGCCAGCTGCTCGGTATCACCCGACTGATGGAGGGCGGCAGAATCACCGAGGCGTTCATCCTCTGTGACAAACCTGCCGATGAACAGAAGCTTTTCAGACTGAACATGTTCGGTAACACCGAGCACACCGCCTGAGCAACCTGACTACCTATCAGGCAATGCGGTAAAACAGAAACCAACATTTTTAATTTGCTAATCACTACTTTTTTCATGTTAATTTAAATCCTAAAGCAAAAGGGGCGTTCCTTCGGGAGCGCCTCTTTTGCTTATATTTGTATATTCTCCTCCCGATCGACATATATTAGAACTATATCAGATAAGGAGAATCATTATGTCAATCAGTCTCAACAAGGAAAAAATCAAAACCTACGTCTTTTCCATTCTCGTGCCGCTGGTGCTCGGGGCGATCGTCGGCGTCCTGACCACCCGCACCATGCACTATGAGAACCTCACAAAGCCCGCCCTCGCGCCGCCCGCGATCCTCTTCCCCATCGCGTGGAGTATCCTCTACATCCTGATGGGGATCTCCCACGGGATGCTCAAATGGAGCCGACTCGACTCGCCGGACACCGAGTTCATCTACTACGCCCGGCTGATCGTCTAGCTGATCTGGCCGTTC
>JAHKVW010000082.1 GCA_020624805.1 bacterium
CAGCTTGCTTTTCTTATCTGCCATAATCATGCTCATTTCTTTTTATACTGTCGCATGGTGAAATCGGTTAAGATTGTGAGGTGCTGTCCAAATCTCGGATTTGGTATACAGCACCCATGCAAGGCTCTCCCAAGAAGCGGAGCGATAACGCGAACGCTGATTGGTTGAGAGCTACTGCCACGGCTCTCTGAGCCTCGCAATGACGATTGATCGTATGCTCTACGAACTGACACATAGTGAAAACGGTCAATCATAAAAATACATACTTTCCTTTTTAATCTTTCTAATTGTAGCATATATGACAGGATTATTCAATAGCAAGATTGTAACAATATCTTGCGTAAAAGCGTGGAAAAATATGCGAAAAGCCCCGAGCATCGGCAAATCGCAGTCAGAATATACGATTCGCTGTACTCGGGGCTGACAGTCAATGCAATGCGTTCATGATCAGCGAGGTGATCAGCGCCGCGGCAGATGACGATAACGCCACCACGATCAGCGGCAGATCAAAGAACGCCATCAACAGTGCTGCCGCCGTACCAACTGATGAGGAGATAACGTCGCCTGTCGCAAAGAAGATCGCCGGAAAGGTCATCGCCGACAATACGGCGTACGGGATGTAGTAGAGCACCGAATTGATGAATCGGGATTTGATCTTTCCCCGGATCGCGACAAACGGAACGACACGGATCAGGTAAGTGGTGATCGCCATCACGGCGATATAGGCAACGATACTCATGTGTCATCCTCCCCTCTCTCCCGATCGGATACAGGGAAAAACAACGCGCCGACGATGGACGCGACCAATGCGCAGATGATCACCGAGAAGCCGCTTGAGATCATCGGCAGACAAAAGCGGATGACAACGCTCAGCGCCGCCGCGATCAATACAACAAACAATACCTTACGATCCTTTTTGGCGGGAGGCAGGATGATCGCGATAAACATGCCGTACAGCATCAGCGACAATGCCGCCGTCACCACCGGAGGCATGATATCGCCCGCGATCGCGCCGATCAGCGTACCCGTGCTCCATCCGAGAAACGGCGTGAGGATCAATCCGTACATATAGGATGGCTTGAGAGGCTCCGCCTGTGACGAAGCGACGGCAAAGATCTCATCGGTCACACCGAACCCGACAAATAGGCGATGCATGATGCTGAACGACGGATCGAGCTTTTGCGACAGACTCAGACTCATCAGTGAATACCGCAGGTTGATGACCAGCTGACACAAGACCATCTCGAGCAGGGATCCGCCCGCGGCGATGATCTCAACGCCCGCCACCTGACCTGCTGAGGTCAGGTTGGTGACCGAAATGCCGACCGCCGCCAATATGGATAAATTCTGTTGGATGCACAGCACGCCGAATCCGAACGATACGCTGAGATACCCCAGCATGATCGGAATGCCGTGCCGCATCCCTTTGATAAATTCTTTCCTCATAATCGCCTCAAATGGCTCATCATAATAAAACTGTTCTGTAAAAAACGGTAAGGCTACTCTCTTTGAGCATACCTTACCGCATATGGCGCGCCAAAAGGGCGTTTCGCCATATGGATAATGATTTGTCGCTTGTTGCCGTTGCGGGGATCGAAAGCGTCATCTGCTCTCTCCGTAAAAATGATTCACTGAATCATTTTTGTCTGCGAGGGGCGCTTACGCTTCCATCTTGACACCGTCGCCTTCGAATCCCTTTTGGCTCGCTGTTCTGTAAAAAGCGGTAAGGCTGAAATAGCCTTACCGCATATGGCGCGCCAAAAGGGCGTTTCGCCATATGGATAACGGTCTGTCGCTTGTTGCCGTTTCGGGAATCGAAAGTTGCATCTGCTCTCTCCGTAAAAATGATTCACTGAATCATTTTTGTCTGCGATGGACGCTCACGCTTCCATCTTGACACCGTCGCCTTCGAATCCCTTTTGGCTCGCTGTTCTGTAAAAAACGGTAAGGCTACTCTATTTGAGCATACCTTACCGCATATGGCGCGCCAAAAGGGATTCGAACCCCCGACCTTTCGCTTAGGAGGCGAACGCTCTATCCAACTGAGCTATTGGCGCAGATCTGCCTGTATATTCTATCCTAAATATGTCGGCTTGTCAAGATGATAGAGAACATTATGACAAGTGCAAACAATCAACATATTTACCTTGTCACACCAACAGGAATCGTGTGTATACAGTAGTAGATTAACCTGCTCATCCTTATCATACTATCGACATTTTTTGACAACAAACAGCGCTTATGCTAAGATTGGTTCGTAAAGGAGGTGTATCATGAATTGGTTTGAATCCGCCTTATATTGGTTGGGCGGCAGAATGGAAACCCCACAGGGATACGGAGTATTTCACTGGTTCTGTATCATGATTGTGATCGCCTCAACTGTGATCCTTTGTCTGCGATTCGGTAAGGTTGACGAAAAAACAGAAAGAAAGATTCTGTTGTTCGGATGGATCGTCATGCTGATACTGGAGACCTATAAGCAGCTGCTCTATTCTGTCGACTTTTCGGAAACGGTGACATGGGATTACGCATGGTATTCCTTTCCGTTCCAATTTTGTTCGTCACCGCTGTACCTCCTGCCGATCGCCGCGTTATCACATCATGAGAAGATACGCGACGCGGTGCGAATGTTCCTTTCGACCTTCTCACTGTTTGCCGGACTTGCGGTCTATATTTATACAGACGACGTTTTCTCATCCTATATCGGGATCAACATCCAAACAATGGTACATCACGGCATGATGATCGTGTTCGGCATTTGGCTCGGGGGCAGATTATTGCGAGAAAAAAAGATGCAACAGAGCGTCTTTTTGCACGGATGTATCGTATTTCTGATCATGATCATCATCGCCCTTTTGATGAATATTACGGTGCCTTATATAACCGACGAGCTGTTCAATATGTTCTTCATCGGTCCCAACTATCCTTGTACTCTGGTGATTCTGGAGCAGATCTATCCGGCGGTTCCCTACCCTGTATTCTTCCTCATTTACGCGATAGGCTTCTGCACGGCGGCATTTCTGCTGTACTGCATCCAAAAGTATTTCAGACTGTTAACAGAAAAGCGGATCAAAAAAACATAAAAGAAGACGTCAGCAGACGCTTCTTTTTTTATGACTATTATATTTCAATATGTCCGAACTCACTTTTGTATTTCAACTTACACATCACATAGAAGATGATGCCGAGCAGCGCCCATCCGCCGACAATGATGAATTCCTGCCATGTCAGAGTCGCGCCGGATCCGGGAATCAGATACATCACGGCCATGAAGCCGGACAGGACGGATGCAGTGATACCGACAAACTTATAATGCTTGACCTTAAACGGTCGATGAAGCTCAGGCTCCTTTTTTCTCAGGATCAAAAAGGACATCGACACCATCAAATAAGCCAGACAGCACGCCAGACTCGCCGCGTCGGAGATCCAAACCAGCATCTGCTTGCCGAAGAACGGCGCCGCTAAGGATAACACGCCGATCAGCAAAAGAGCGTTGGTGGGCGTTTTATGCTTTTTGTGGAGCTTTGCGAATCTGTCGGGGATCATCTTGGATTCCGCCATCGAGAAGATCGCGCGGCTGCCGCCGATCAAGAAGGAATTCCAGCTGGTGATAACGCCGCACAGACCGCCGATGATCAGCACCTTTGCCATGACAGCGCTGTTGAACACCTTTTCCATCGCGAACGCGGTGACAAGTCCCGAGCCCTCCATCGCCGCGGCGATCTCTTTACTGTTGAGCGCGTAGCCGACCGCGAACACGACCAGTCCGTAGAATACGACAGCACAGATGATGGAGAGGAGCAGAACCTTCGCTATTTTCTTTAAAGGAATATTGATCTCCTCGGCAACCTGAGGGATGACGTCGAAGCCGAACAGGAAGAACGGTGCGACGACCGCAACAGACAGGATGTTTTTGACGGAGCCGAAGCCCTCGCCTACGATCATCTGTCCCTCAAGATTCTCGGGAGATCCGTTGATCGCGGAGGCGACGACCAGAATAATACCGACAGCGGCGATCACGATCGTCAGGATCGTCTGAAAGATCGACGCTGCCTTGATGCCGAGGATATTCAGCACGATGATAACGATGGTAAACACGGACGCGACCGCAACGCCGGTCGCATACACATCGGAACCGGCAACGGTGTATAGATAGCCCTGTGAGAAGGACGGGAAGATATATTGGATGATCGTCGGAAGAGATACCGCCTCAAAGCACACAACGCCGATATAGCTGAGGATCAGCGCCCATGTGCAGATGAACGAGCCTGTCGGTCCGAATGCCTTGTGACTGAACACATGCTCGCCGCCGACCTTGGGCATGGCGGGCGTCAGCTCGGCGTAGGTCATGCCGACAAAGTAGATCATCAAACCGCCGATGACAAAGCCGATGACCGTGCCGATCGTACCGGCGTTCTGGATCCATCTGCCGGATGAAACGACCCAGCCCCATCCGATCATCGCGCCGAACGCGACGACCAGGATATCCGTGGAGCTCATCACCTTTTTAAACCTGTTCTTTTCCATTGTAATCTCCCCCAAACTACCTCATATCCAAATCAGACTCTATGTCACCTCTTGTTCCTTTCAACATATCGTCAGTATAACGCGTCAGCAAACGCCGAACGCAGAATCATAAATATTTATCAACCCATATAGAATTTGACGAATTCTTCCGCCGTCATATCGGTCTTGAAGCAATCCTTCGCGATCTCGGGCTGGAGCGCCGCGTACCATTCCCAAACCTTGTCCATCGTCGGCGTAGGAACATCAAATAAGTCGGCAACCTCGATCATGATCTTGATGCCGTACGGGAAATCAGAAACAAAGTAACGGGAGCTGAAATCGGGCATATAGCCGATCTCATCCTTGACAACAGGAGAATAAAGCCCTTTCAAACGGTCAAGGGAACGGATCGCCTGAGCCAGTTCCTCGGGCGTGCGGATACCGTGTCTTTTCTGCATCGACTCAATATCTCTCAGATCCATCGGGATCGCCTTGCAGAGCTGCTGCAGCTCATCACTGCAGTCGAGGAACACCTCCGCGCTGTCGATCGACCAGTTCTCATAGAACAGCTCGTTTCTCGGATAGTGGTTACCGGGAACATAATCCTTGAACAGCCCGTAAAGTCTGGAGGTATGCAAAATCGGATTGGAGGGTGTGAAAGCGACCGCGAGATAATTGGGTACCGCTCTGCAGTTCATGCTGTACATCGACTGCACCTTTTCACAGATCTCCTTGGACGCCTTCGCGGGAATACTGCCGATCACGACCTCGGGAGCCGGTCCGAGCATATACGCGGACTTGCCGTACTCCTTGACGCGCGCGATACTGGGAACTCGCGCTACGCCGAAGAAGGTCACGCCCTTTTCGATGATCGATCTGAACGCAAATTCAGCGGCGCCCGCGGCGGGGATCATGCCGATCATCTGACCGGGTTGAATATACGGCTCGATCTTATCGGCGGCATATTGGAACATCTGCGGCGGCAGGGTGATCCAGATCACTTGTGCGCCTTCGATAGCTTCTTTCCAGTCGCTTGTCGCTTTTTTGATCGTACCCTTCAATAATAACTCGTCATCCTTGGAATACGCTTCCAATTCTGTCGAGAATGCTTCTGGTTTTGATGTGTGGACAGTCACTTCATGACCCTTGTCCGCAAATGACGCGCCTAATAATGTACCGAGATTTCCTCCGCCGATGATCGTAACTTTCATTTCTTCCTCCTAAGCATTGTTTCTATATCAATAACAGTATTGATTATATCTGTATAATTATCGAACACGTACATAAAATTATAATAAAATTACACAAATTTGTCAATACCAACGCTCAGATATTTAACAATATGCCGATAAAAGGGATGTTCTGTCATCAATCAAGCGATGATTCATATCTCTTTGATCACAGCCCACTCCCTAGCCAGTCTGTCAAGAGTAAACGCTGCATTGGCGGGACTGGTGGAAGGCAGCTTGACCGCCTCAATATGCGTCATCGGAAAAATATACTTCATATAGAGCTTGTGTGACGTCGCGCCGTTGCAGAAGATCCTTTCGACCTTGCTGTGATCAAGGATCACCGAAAGATCATTCGGCACCACATCACGGATCGAGCTGTCGGAGGAACCCGTGATGGTGCAGGACCGGATGGTATCCCACATGGCGATATGATGGCTGAGCGCCAAACGCTTCTTCTCCTCGATCGTCGCGGGAACGGGCTCATCAAATAACCGCGCGATCAGCTTCCAGTAGCGATTCTGCGGATGACCGTAGAAGAACATCGCTTCTCTGGATTTGACGGACGGAAAGGAACCGAGGATCAGTATTTTGCACGCCGCGTCAAACAGCGGCGGGATGGGATGGATGATATGGGAAGTATCTGACATAAAATCACCTAATCAAAAATATCGGGCACGCCTACACCCGATGGATTCGGGAGGGTCAAGACCCTCCCCTACATGAATGAGATCGAGATCGGACGAGCGTCAATATAATAACGA
>JAHKVW010000083.1 GCA_020624805.1 bacterium
CTCAACCCCGCAATAAAGGGATATACCTTAGGCTCCGAGGATATTTCAGTTCGCATCATTTGGAGTTTTTGAGGTTAACCGAGAGTGAATGGGGACATATTGGATTATTCCCACTCGATCGTGGCGCAGGGCTTGGGCGTGAGGTCGAAGAGGACGCGGTTGACGTTTGCTACCTCGTTGGTGATGCGCTGTGTGATGTGCTGCAGCAGCGCGAAGGGCACATCCTCGACGGTGGCGGTCATAGCGTCCTTGGTGTTGACGGCACGCAGGATGACGGGCCAGCCCTCGGTGCGCTTACCCTCGGTCACGCCGACAGATTTGAAATCCGGGATGGCGGTAAAATACTGCCATACCTTGCCCTCAAGACCGTTCTTCGCGAACTCCTCACGCAGGATCGCGTCGGATTCGCGGACAGCCTCCAGACGGTCGCGGGTGATCGCGCCCAGGCAGCGAACGCCCAGTCCGGGACCGGGGAAGGGCTGACGGAATACCATGTTATCGGGCAGACCCAGCGCCTTGCCGACAACGCGGACTTCATCCTTGAACAGCAGCTTGACGGGCTCTACCAGCTCAAACTGCAGATCCTCGGGCAGACCGCCGACGTTGTGGTGCGCCTTGACGCCGTCAGACTCGAGGATGTCGGGGTAGATAGTACCCTGAGCGAGGAACTCGATGCCGTCGAGCTTCTCAGCCTCCTCAGCGAAAACATCGATGAATTCTTTGCCGATGATCTTACGCTTTTTCTCAGGCTCGGGAACATTCGCGAGCTTATCGAGAAAGCGGTCAACAGCGTCAACATAGATCAGGTTCGCGTCCATCTGGTTGCGGAACACCTCGATGACCTGCTCGGGCTCGCCCTTGCGGAGCAGTCCGTGGTTAACGTGAACGCATACGAGCTGCTTGCCGATCGCCTTGATCAGCAGCGCCGCGACAACAGAGCTGTCTACGCCGCCGGAGAGCGCGAGAAGCACCTTTTTGTCACCGATCTGAGAACGAAGCTCCTTGATCTGCTCGTCGATGAAAGCCTGAGCAAGCTCAGGGGTGGTGATTCTTTCCATGGTTTCGGGTCTTACATTTCCTTGCATATTATCCTCCCAAATACGATATATAGTATCTAATGGCTAAATTATAGCAAAATGCAGTGCTGTCGTCAATATTTGATGGTTGAAAAATCGGCATAAAAATGACCATAATTGTAGTAAAAATACTGGAATCTTCCTGTTATCTCCCATCCCAAAGGAACTTGGAAAGATCCACTCTGCCGTTGATAAACTCCACGCCCTCGTTTTGCAACAGGGTGATCTGTTCATTCACGCCGCCGAAGGCGAAGGCGGGGGACGGCTCGCCGTAGCGGTTGACTACGCGGAAGCACGGGATATGCTCCGGGTCGGGGTTCACGTGCAGGGCGTAGCCGACGACGCGGCTCCAGTGCGGATTGCCCGCGAGCATCGCGATCTGTCCGTAGGTCGCGACCTTGCCGTAAGGGATACGCCTGACGACGTCATAGATCAGTTCAAACGAGTTTTTCATTATCATACTTCTTTCTTGGCTGTTGTGATGTTTTGCGCCATATAAAGAAATCAAGCCCATAGCGATATTACGGCTATGGGCTGTGTCATTTATTCCGCTTTCATCTCGGTCAGCAGACCGTCGATCAGCTTGGTGAAGTTGGCGGAAGAATTGTCGGACGCCTTCTTCACCTCTTCGTGAGAGAGCTTTGCCTGCATGCCTGCCGCCAGGTTGGTGACACAGCTGACGGTGCAGACGCGCATGCCCATGTGTTTAGCGGCGATCGCCTCGACGACCGTGCTCATGCCGACGGTGTCGGCGCCCATGTTGCGATAGGCTTTGATCTCGGTGGGCGTTTCATACTGCGGGCCGGTCGTCTGGATCATCACGCCTCTGTGGGTGGTGATGTTTTCCTTTTCGGCGACGGCTTCGACGATCGAGATCATGTCCTCGTCATAGATATGGCTCATATCGACAAAGCGCTCGCCCAGCTCGTCATTGTTCTCGCCGAGCAGCGGTGAGGGGACAAGGCTCGAGATATGGTCGACGTTCGTGACAAAATCGCCGACCGAATATTCCTCGTTGATCGCGCCGACAGCATTCGTCAAAATCACCGTCTTTGCGCCTAAAAGATGGAGCACGCGCAACGGCAGTACGACCTCGGGCATACTGTAGCCCTCATAATAATGGACTCTGCCGTTCATGATGACGACCTTTTTGCCCTTGATCTCGCAGAAGATCAGGGTGCCGTCGTGACCCGGTACGGTCGATACGGGGAAGCCGTCGATCTCGCTGTAGGGGATCTCCTTGACGATCTCGACGCTGTCCGCGTAGTCGCCGAGTCCGCTGCCCAGTACCAGCGCGATATCGGGGACAAAATCGGTTTTTGTTTTGATTTGCGATACACAGCTTTGCAGCGTTTTGTAATACGCCTTTGCGTCAAAAGCCTCTTTGGAAACAGCGCTCACATCCGATTGATCCGGGGTAGCGGTGGTCGGTTCAGCTTTTGAACAGGCGGTCAGCGCAAAGAGGAACAGTAGGATCAAAACCAGTGCGATTGCTTTTTTCATAAGGATAACCCCTTAAATATTGATCTCTGCGTTCTCGCGGTCGATGTCGGTGATCAGCGGGCGGGTCTTGTCGACGATCGCCTGCACCTGATCGGGACATCTGCCGATATAGGCGCTCGGGTTGAGCACATCGGTCATCTCGCTTTCGGTCAGCGGGAAGTTCTCGTCATCGGCGAGCATAGAGAGCAGGTTGCAGGATTCGCCCTTATCCATGCCGGCGATCGCCTCCATGGAACAGCGGCGGATGATCTCGTGCAGCTCCTGACGGTTGCCGCCGCGCTTGACGCCTTCCATCATCAGGTTCTCGGTCGCGATGAAAGGCAGATAGGTCATGACGGTCTTGTTGATGACGTCGGTGTTGACAAAGATATCCGCGGTGACCTTTTGCACGATGCGCAGTACCGCGTCGGCGCACAAAAAGCCCTCGGGGATGGATACACGGCGGTTGGCGCTGTCGTCGAGGGTGCGCTCCATCCACTGGACGGATACGGTCATCGGCGCGTTCAGCGCGTCAGCCATGAGATAACGTGACAGCGAGCATACGCGCTCGCACATCATCGGATTGCGCTTGTAGGGCATCGCGGAAGAGCCGACCTGCGTTTTCGCGAACGGCTCAAAGAGCTGACGGTCGTGCTGTAACAGGCGCATGTCGGTAGCGAATTTGTGCGCGGACTGCGCGATGGAGGACAGCGCGTTGAGGATGCGCGAATCGAGCTTGCGCGGATAGGTCTGACCCTGTACGTCAAAGATCTCGTCAAAGCCGAACGCGTCGGCAATCTTGCGGTTGAGGGCGTTGATCTTGTCGCCGTCGCCGTCAAAGAGCTCCACAAAGCTCGCTTCCGAGCCGGTCGTGCCGCGGCATCCGAGGAACTTGACGTTCTTGAGCGCAAAGTCGATCTCGTCGAGATCGGACACGAAGTCCTGCAGCCATAATGACGCGCGCTTGCCGACGGTGACCAGCTGCGCGGGCTGATAATGGGTGTAGCCGAGGGTCGGCATATCCTTGTATTTTTCGCAGAAATCGCACAGGTTCGCGATGACCTTCAACAGCTCGCCGCGGATATAGAGCAGCGCGTCGCGATAGAGCACGAGATCGGCGTTATCGGTGACATAGCACGAGGTCGCACCGAGATGGATGACGCCTGCCGCGGAGGGCGCTACCTTGCCGTAGGCGTGGATATGCGCCATAACGTCATGGCGGAATTCCTTCTCTTTCTCGGCGGCATAGTCAAAGTCGACGTCGGTGATATGCGCCTCAAGGTCTGCGACCTGAGCGGCAGTGATGGGCAAACCCAGCTCACTCTCCGCTCTCGCCAGCTCCACCCAGAGTCTGCGCCAGGTCTCAATGCGCGTCTGAGCGGAGAAAAGTGATTTCATATAGTCGGACGCGTAACGCGCCGAAAACGGACTTTCGTAGTTGTTTGTCATAGTGATGCTCCTTTTAGTGATCAGTGATTAGGGGTCAGTGATCAGAAATAGCAGATAGATTAGCAGAAAGCTTTGTTAGTATTTTACTGATTTCTTCAGACAGCGTAAAAGCGTGATGGATCTGTTTTTCGGTAAAATATTCTAATCGTATACATATTAATAATTGTGTTTGTAATTCAGCGTTTGAGCCTTTGGCAATAGAAAGAAAATTAATAAACTC
This sequence comes from bacterium, assembly GCA_020624805.1. Taxonomy (GTDB): domain Bacteria; phylum Bacillota; class Clostridia; order Oscillospirales; family Acutalibacteraceae; genus Ruminococcoides. Next base: position 4,228 of record JAHKVW010000083.1, read on the forward strand.
TTTTGTAGATTTTCGTTGTTGACCTTCTGCGATGTTTGATGGGATTGAAACAGCCGCTCGACGCATTTGACTTGACAAGTTATAGTTTTCTTCTCGGGGGAGAAGATTTGTTAATTGATAGACCTCTATTACAAGATCCATTGCTTTTTGCCAAACAAGCAAATCTCGATAATTTTTGATATACATACACGTTGTCCTAATACAATAGCGCTTAATAATTGAATGTTTCTGATCACTGATCACTGACCACTGATCACTTCCAATATTTACCTAATAATAATACTATCTCTCTCGGGGCCGACAGAAACGTATTTGATATAGCAGCCGATCTTTTCTTCGATATACAGCACATAGTCCTGCGCTTCTTTCGGCAGATCCTCAAAGCGTCTGACACCGCTGATATCCGTGCCCCAGCCGGGCAGATACTCGGTGACGGGCTGTGCCTTGTTCAGCAGAGAGGGGAAGGGGAAATGATCGGTCTTACTGCCGTTCACGATATATTTGGTGCATACGGGGATCTGATCCATGTAGCTGAGCACATCGAGCTTGGTCAGCGCGATCGCGGTAGCGCCCTGCACCTTTACGCCGTAGCGGGTCGCGACAACGTCAAAGGAGCCGACTCTGCGGGGTCTGCCGGTCTTTGCGCCGTATTCACCGCCGGCTTCACGGAGCTTGTCGGCTTCTTCGCCGAACCACTCGGTGGTGAAGGGGCCTTCGCCCACGCAGGTGGAGTACGCCTTGACGACGCCGATGATCTCATCGAGCTTCAGATGAGGCGCGCCCGCGCCGATGGGCGCGTAAGCGGCGATGGTGGAGGATGAGGTGGTGTAGGGGTGGATGCCGTAGTCGATATCTCTCAGCGATCCGAGCTGTGCCTCGAACATAATGTTCTTATCCTGCTTCTCACAGCGATCATAAAAGCTGTCGAGGTCGCCGATGAACGGCATGAGCGGGATGCAGCAGCGCTCGTACCACTCCTTGAGCTTCTCGCGGGTGGTCGGTTCGGCGCCGTAGACCTTTTCGAGGGTCAGATTCTTCCATTCCATGATACCGTCGAGGTGCTCAAAAAACGCCTTTTCGTCAAAGAGCTCGCCCGCTAAAACGGTCTTTTTCTGGTATTTATCGGAGTAGAACGGCGCGATACCCTGCTTGGTGGAGCCGTACTTTTTATCTGCGAGGCGCTGTTCCTCCAGACAATCCAGCTCCTTGTGCCACGGCAGCAGCAGTGACGCGCGCGAGCTGATCTTGAGGTTGTCGGGCGTGACCTCCACGCCCTTGTCGCGCACATAGCGGATCTCGCCCAGCAGACTCTCGGGATCCACGGCGACGCCGTTGCCGATGACGGACACCACGCCCTTGCTGAAAATACCCGAGGGCAGCAGGTGCAGCGGGAATTTGCCGAATTCGTTGATGACGGTGTGTCCGGCGTTGCCGCCGCCCTGATAGCGCACGACAACGTCATAGTCGGAGCTGATGAGGTCGACCATACGGCCCTTGCCCTCGTCACCCCAGTTGATGCCTACGATCGCAGTATTCATATGTACCTCCCAAATATTGGTGAATGGTGAATAGTGAACGGTGTAAGGTGGGACACCCACACCCGAAAGGAACCCTACCGCTTACGGGGCAGGTTTTACCATTTGGATTATAGCACAAATCCCCTCAAAATAACAGACAGATATTGGAAAAATGAGTGAATTTCGGCTATATCACATAAGAATGGGATTTGCGAATAATAATTTATATCAAAAATATTCTAAAAAACTAAGAAAAAACAGTTGTAATTTTCAAAGTTTTATGGCATAATGTAATCGTACCAATATACTTTATAGGAGGTAATTATTATGTTTAAGAAATTTTTATCACTGCTGTTAGCAGTGATGATGGTCGTATCCGTGATGGCAGTCGGCGTTGTGACTTCCTCCGCGGCTACTACCGAGGGCTTCACTCCCGATCCCGCTAAGATCTATTTTGATACCGACGGTACTGGTTGGGATATGTCACAGACCAAATACAAGGTCGCTTTCTATTTTGCAGGCGGCGATTTTGACACCGAAGCGAACCCCACCAAGCCGATCGCTTGGGGCGGCAGCAAACTGATTGGAACCGCTACTGCCGGCGAGACCGGCGTATTTGAGTTCGATCCCGTTGCGAAAGTAGGATATCAGCTTACTCCCGGTGTACAGTATAAGTTGATCTTCGCGCGTGTTGAAAGCAAAAACTGGAAAGAGCAGACCTATGATCTGTTCTTCACCACCGACTGTTTAGGTCATGTTGCTAAGTGCGACGGTACCATGATCGAAAACCCTGTTGACAGCTCCAAGAAGGCGTTGCCTGCATATTGGGACGATGAGATCGATCCGACCGAGAACGGTCCTGTTAAAGCGATCACCTCTATCGGTAACGTTGTCGGTTCCTGCATTGAACAGGGCAAGACTGATGTCACTCTCTTGGAAGAATTCTTCACAGAAGAAAAGACCGATTTCCAGAATAAGACCTCTTATCAGAACGCGCATGGTTATGTTTGCGAGATCAGCGAGACTTCTCCGAACTACAAGTCTGAGCAGAAGCTGATCGATGACATCGGCGCAGGCTTAGGTCTGACTAAGGATGACGTCAAGGCTGTTCTGGAAGAGGACGCTGTTGTTGCTAAGTTAGAGGAGCTGGGTTGCTCCTGGAGCTATGACGATTCCACTCTGCCCGCAGGACAGGCTCCTCATACCCATACTCCCGGCGAGGCTGTCCGCGAGAACGAAGTTCCTGCCACCTGCAAGGCTGAGGGTTCTTATGACGAGGTCGTATACTGCACCGAGTGCGGCGACGAAATCTCCCGTACCCCCAAGACCATCGACAAGCTCGCTC
>JAHKVW010000084.1 GCA_020624805.1 bacterium
GGAAAGGAGATTCCCCTGCTAGGGGAAATGTCCGCAATGCGGACAAAAGGGTCTGCTGCCTCCGCTAGGAGGGCTCAAACTGATAAAAAGACTGAGGAATTGTATCGATTGATCGAGCGTCAGCGAGATACATTTACAAAACTCTCTATCAACCCTTTGCAATAGAAGCATACCATATGCGGTGGCTTTTCGCAAGAGAAAAGAGGATAACAATCCCTTTTTCCTGATACACAGACAACCGGCAGATCGTGTTGATCCACCGGCTGTCTGTGAGAAAAAATATTGCTATGTACGCTAAATCTGCGGAATGATCACTTTTACGACCGTACCGCCGCCCTCACGCGGCGTGATGGTCATTTCTCCCTTGCACATCATCTCCAGACGCTGTCGGATGTTAGAGAGCGCGATATGCGGTTCATTGTCGTCGGCGGGGCGATAGTCGACTCCGTTGTTCTCCACGATGATCTCACTGCCCGCTTCTGTTTGACGCGTGGTGATATAGATGCGCAGAGGGTCGCCGTTCGGATCCAGACTGTGCTTGACGGCATTTTCCACAAGCGGCTGCAGCGTCAGGGACGGCACGCTGAAATTGATATGCGGCGTGTCATACTCGACAAAGAGCATATCCTCATGCTGTGCCTGTTCCACGGCGAGATACGCGCGGGTATGCTCGAGCTCTTCCTTAAAGGGCACAAGCTCCTCGTTCGCGAGCGCGGTGAAGTTCTTGCGCAGATAGGTGGTGAAGTCCAGCGTGACCTGCTGTGCCTTATCCGCGTCCTGCTTGCACAGATAGTAGATGCTCATCATCGTGTTATAGATGAAATGCGGACGCATCTGCAGCACCATGATGCCGGCGCGCTGGCGGGCGATCTCACGCTCCTGTTCGACGATCTCACGCTGCTGACGGATCGCCTGCATGATGTTGTCCGACAGGATCAGGGAGTACATCGACAGCGCGCAGACGCCTACGCCGAAGAAGAGGATCAGCTCGATGTCGGTGTATGCGTGGATGATGATGAAGGCGGACATCGGCAGTAAGTAAATCAGAAAGGCGATAAAATACCGCCTTGACAGCTTTTTGCGCCTGCGGATCAAGCCTATGATGTTCAAAAGCATGATGAGCGTCAGCGGGATCAGCATCAGCGGGTACCATTTTTTGCGAATAAATATGTTTTCCGGCGTGAAAATGTAGAAGAAATCCGTGAGCTGTCCGACCACCATCATGATGACATAGACGCCCCACAGGATGATCACGGCACGCGCGAGCTTACTGTCTTTGATTTTTTCATTGCTGCTGTGCAGGAGCAGGGGCGTCGGCATGGGCATCAGCGTGGAGATCAACAGCGCTTCAATAAAGCACGAGACGATCTCTATTTGAACGAGCTCCGGCTTTTCATAGCATAACGCGGAGACGCCGCACGCGCATACGCACGCTGTCAACAGCGAAAAAAATGTGATAAAATAGTTCTTGCTCCATCGGTCGGACGCGGGTATGACGATCACGTAAACCAATGCCATCACCATCAGGACAAGCATCGCGCTTGCCGAGCAGTATCCAATGAGTTTAATCGTATCGATCATGTGTCGACCCCTCCCGGCGAGAAGGGATAGCGCAGCTTTTTGAGCTGTTCGCGTACACCCTCGGCGGTGATCGGCTTGAGCATAAAACCGCTCGCGCCGGTCTCCCACGCGTCGATGGCATAGGACGGATACGCCGTTAAAAACACCACATTGGTGCGGGGGTTGATATCGAGCAGATCGCGGCAGACGTCCAGTCCGCTGACGCGGCCCATCTCGATGTCCAAAAAGGCGAGCGCGACACGGTTGGCTTTGGCGTACGCAAGCGCTTCCGCCGGCTTCGTGAACCCGGTCACCTCGGCGTGCGGCATGACCTCCTCCAAAATCGGCAGACCGCCGTTGAGGACGATCCTGTTGTCGTCCACCATGATGACAGTGGGGGAGTCGTCACCCTCCACCGCGGCGTTGAACAACACGTTGATGTCCGCGTCCAGCGCCTTGGAGAGCCGCAGGAGCATCGCGGCGTCCGGCAGTCGGCTGCCGTTTTCCCAGCGGTTGACCGAGGTGCGGGCGACATACAGCCGCTCCGCCAGCTCGCGCTGAGAGATCCCCTTTTCCGTTCTGAGTTTTTTCAGCGTTTCTGCAAAAAGCTTACTCATTTTTGTGCTCCTTGTGACATTATAGTTATATTTTACATAGTTTTGCGCACAAACGCAAGAACCGATTGAAAAACAGGGGGTGACTTTCTGGCACACCCCCTTGCAAATCCGCCGAAAATACGAAATAATAGAACTGTAAAACAGAAATCTTACGTATACAGATACCCGTTTGAGATCGTCGAGTGCCTTCGGAAAGGAGTGATCGCGGCTTGCTTAGTTATTATACCGTTTTGATCACCCTCTGCTGGATGGCGCTGGGCGTTCTTTGCGTTTTGGTACATGAAAACAGCTGGATCCTCAAAAAGGATAAGCATCGCTTTTACCTGACCTACGGGATCATCGCGGTGTCTGCTCTCGCGGAATGGCTCGGGATCCAACTCAGCGGGAACACGGACGTCCCCGCGTGGGTGCTGATGATGGTCAAGTGCTTCGATTATATCCTCACGCCGATGGCGGGCGGAGCGGTCGTAGCGCAGATGAAGCTGTATAACCGCTGGTTCAAGGCGCTGATGGTCGTTCTCGGCTGCAACGCGATCTTCCAGATCGTCGCCTGCTTCAACGGATGGATGATCGTCGTCGATGACCAACACCGCTATTCACACGGACCACTGTACGGCGTCTACATCGGGATCTACCTCGCGGTGATCGCGCTGACGGCGGTAGAGTTCCTGATATTCGGGTTGTCCTACCGCAGGCAGAACAAGATCTCGATGATCTCCGTATTTATTATGCTGCTTGTCGGCATCGGTCTGCAGGAGATCCTCGGCTCGGAATACAGAACAGCGTATATCGCCATGACGATCTGCGTAGCGCTGATGTTCATCCACTACGCCGAGTTTTACAAGATGGATGCGGATGAACAGATCAGCCAACAGCATATCCAGCTGATGAAGGATGTGCTGACCGGCGTATTCAGCCGTTATGCCTACACCAAGGATATCGAGCGATACAGCCAGATGACCGCGCTGCCCGAAACCTTTACCGTTTTTGTCTTTGATATCAACCGTCTGAAAACCGTCAACGATACCATCGGACATGACGCGGGTGACGAGCTGATCGTCGGCGCCGCGCGCTCGATCGAAAAGGTCGTCGGTGACGCCGGCAGATGCTACAGGACCGGCGGCGATGAATTCGTCGTGATGACGAACATGACCGAGGAACAGACGGAGGAGCTCCTCACGCGTCTGGCGCAGGAGACCGAAGGCTGGTCAAAGAACAGAACCGACTTTACTCTGAGCATCGCGCCCGGCTATGCCCGCGCGGCGGATTACCGCGACTACACCATCGAAGAGCTCGTCAAAAAGGCGGATCAGGCGATGTACGCCGCGAAGGCCGATTATTATCTGAATAACGATAATGAGGGGTGACACATTGGCACTCCTGAAAAAAAGAAAAACATCCCGAAAAAACCAAATAACTATTGACAAATTTCCGTACGATGAATATAATGAAATTGTAGTTCATATTATTTAGTAACTTAGTTGCCAAACCTGTGGAAACACAGGGACGGAAAGCTTTGGAGTCTACTACTTTGTGTAATGACAGTCCGGCCGCAAACCTCAGAATTTGCGCGGACTGTTTTTTATTTGAAATAGTCATTGCGAAGGCAAAGGCTCCCTTTCCTAAGGGAGCTGTCAGCGGATACTCTTGTCCGCTGACTGAGGGTTTAGCCTGTGGCAATCTCAGTATAGATAGTCATTGCGAAGGCAACTCTGTTGCCTGTGGCAATCTCAACCTATTAAGCCTCCCTTTCCTAAGGGAGGTGGTGCGAAGCACCGGAGGGTTGCTGATTGTCATTACGCACCCATTTTAATATTTCGCCAAACCTGCGGAAACGCAGGGACGGAAAGCTCAGGAGTCTACCGCGTTTAGTCACGACAGTCCGGCTGCAAACCTCTCGGAATTTGCACGGACTGTTTATTTTATGTCCGTGAGATTCATAAAATAGAAACCATTGCCAAACCTGCGGAAACGCAGGGACGGAAAGCTCAGGAGTCTACCGCGTTTTTGTCATGACAGTCCGGCTGCAAATCCACCATATTTTGCACGGGCTGCTTTTTTATGCCTGTGCGAGCGAAGTACAAGGAGGTACTATTATGAAAAGAATGCTGGTAATGATCCTCGCAGTCATCATGATCTTTGCGGCACTTCCCGTAGTCGGAGCGTATGCCGCCGAACCGGAATTAGCTGAAAAAGCGATCCCTGCTGAGATGCTTGCGAAGAAAAAGATCGAGATCACCACCCGTGATATCACCAACGCGTCTATCGCTTGGGTCAAGCAGGCGACCGGTGCTCTCATTTGGGCTCCCGCCGATGATACCCGCAGCGATGACGAGATCATTGCGCAGGCAAAGGCTGCCGACAGATCGCTGACCGGCGGTACAAAAATTTTCTCCGTTATGAAGGGCTTCGGCATCGCCGCGACACCCAATAAAAAAGGCTCCAAGGCTACCGTGAATGTCGCGCAGAAGGACGACAGCATCATCATGACCATCACCGGCAAGTTCAGCCATTTTGATTCCCTCGCAAAAGAGGCTCAGCCCGCTGATCCCACCGAGGCACCTCAGCCCGCTGAAGAGGGCGAGAAGGCTGAGATCCGCATCGACGCTCCCCTGAAGATGGCTGTCGCGTTTGAGGACGGCACCGTTTACTACGGCGGCGAGATGAAGCAAGTTGTCATCGGTAAGGAATATGTGTTCCAGATGTGCTCCGTCAACTGGGAGAACGGTCTGTTTGACGGCGCTGACAACGGTCTGCTCGGTACAGTTGTTTACAGAATGGAAGTCGTTCATCGCGATGATTTCCTCGCGCTGGCTAAGACCGCTAAGGAAGATCCCGATCGCTATACCGTCAAGGGTATCGACGTGATCGACAACGTAGGCAAGAAGATCTTCGTCAACATCGACGCGGCTGATACCCACCTCGAGACCGACGTCAACAACTTCTTCATGGCTTACAGATTCCATTTTGACGGTCAGGATTACAACAAGAAGACCGGTATCGACAAGGTTGTCAACACCCCTGTCGAGAGCCTGTCCGTCAACCTGCCGCTCGGCTCCACCGTCACCTGCAAGGCTTTCAAAGGCGATGAGCAGATCGACGTTGCTGACGTACTTGTCATGAACAACTCCGGCGAGGGCGTTTATGAGGATAAGTTCCTCACCAGCGTCAACGATTTCACCTGGGGTCTGCACGAACTCATCCCCGTGGAAGCGATCGCACATCCTGTCGAATACGCAAAGTGATCCATCTTTAATTGAATAAAATATGTTGTGCAAGGGACTGCCGCAAACCGCGACGGTCCCTATTTCATTTATCCAAAACCTCTGTAGGGGATGACGCTTGCGACATCCCGATCCCCTCCACCATATCCCACTCAAACGCGAAGCAAATGAAGCGTATTGTAGGGGAGGGGCTTGCTCCTCCCGCAACCTTTCCAACAAACGCCACCCAAATGCGAAGCAAATCCCACCCGTAGGGGTCGGCGCCTCGACGACCCGAAACTCCTCATCCCACCATCCGCGATGCAAATCCCACCCGTAGGGGTCGGCGCCTCGACGACCCGCAACTGGAGTGTTATCATAAAAGTAGAGTCGTTAAACACCCAAAGATGTGATATAATGAAAAGCATCAAAAGAAAGGTGAAAAGAAATGACGACCTACGA
>JAHKVW010000010.1 GCA_020624805.1 bacterium
CGCCCGGCGAGGCAGAAATCACCAATGAGCTGATGACGCTGGCAATGTCCAATCAGGATTTGACCAAGATCGTTGACAAGAAGCAGATCCTCCTTCCTGACTTCACAGTCCATGCTTCTTACACCGAGCCCGGAGAACAGCCGACGGATGCTCCTGCACCCACACAGGCTCCTACCGCTGCACCCACACAGGCTCCCACACAGGCTCCTACCGTAGCTCCGACTCAGGCGCCCACACAGGCTCCGACGGATGCTCCCGTAGGTAAAGCAACTGTCACGATCTACGGTCTTGACGGTGAAAGTGAAACAAAGGAATTCAATGTCGGCGATACCTTCACGGTATACACCACACTGAACACCTCCGCATATAACAACGGCAGTATCGGTACACTGGACGGCAGACAGCTCTACACCAACGCGGTTCTGGAGCTCGCTGATCAGTACGATTCCACCTCGGGTGAGATCATCGACCTTGAGGGCATGTTCCCGGTCACCATGAACGCGACCATGGCAGGCGGTAATTTGACCGATCTGACCGATGATCCGGAGTATCATGATCCGACCCGCGGCGCTATCTTCTACAACGCGTCTACACCTTCGATCGTTAACGGCTTTATGTTTGACAGCAACAACGCGATCCTGATCAAATCCCATTACACGGTCAAGGCGCCCGGTGAGGCAGAGGTCACCAATGAGATGGTAAATCTGGCAATGTCTAACGAGGATATTGATTCCATCATCAAAAACGGTGAGATCCTCCTTCCCGATTTCAGACTCCACGCTTCCTTTATCGAGCCCGCGGCACAGCCGACGGATGCTCCCGTTCCCACTCAGGCTCCCACTCAGGCTCCCACTCAGGCTCCCGAGCCCACTGTGGCACCGACTGAGGCTCCCGATGTCACTAACAGAACCATCATCTTCTCTAATAACAAGGGCTTCAGCACCGTCAACATCTATTATTGGTCTGATGAGAGCGAGCCTGTAGAGTGGCCCGGCGTTCCGATGACGTATTATGATACCAACGAGCTTAATGAGCAGCGCTACATCTATGAGATGCCTGCGGGTATGACTTACTACATCATCAACGACGGCACACAGCAGACCGTTGACATCACCTTCAACGGCGCTACCGGTGTCTATATGACCGATAAGGATGGCGGTGGTAACTACGAGGTTGCGTTCTATGAGATCGTCGGCGGTGATGATCCTACCACCGCTCCCGAGCCGACTACTCCCGCTACTGACATCACTGACGGTTACTATCTGGTCGGCACCATGACCGATTGGAAAGCGGAATCCGCGTACAAGTTCAGTGAGAACGCCTCCAACCCCGGCGAGTATATGCTCAGCACCACTCTCGCCTCCGGCGACGGCATCAAGGCGGTCAAGGTCGAGAACGGCGCGATCACCACATGGTATCCCGACGGTATGGATAACGACTACACTGTTGACGCGGCTCACGCGGGCGACGTCACTGTCTACTTCAAGCCCGCCTATCAGGCTGATTGGAGCGCTTTCGGCGGATATCTCTATATCGACGGCGGTTCTACACCGACTCCCGATCCGACAACAGCTCCGACTGAGGCTTCCGATGTTACCGATAGAACCATCATCTTCTCTAATAACAAGGGCTTCAGCACCGTCAACATCTATTATTGGTCTGATGAAGACGAGCCCGTAGACTGGCCCGGCGTTCCGATGACGTATTATGATACCAACGAGCATAACGAGCAGCGCTACATCTTTGAGATGCCTGCGGGTATGACTTACTACATCATCAACGACGGCACACAGCAGACGGTTGACGTTACGTTCACCGGTGCTACCGGCGTATACATGACCGATAAGGACGGCGCCGGCAACTACCAAGTAGCTTTCTATGACATCGAAACTCCGGCTCCTACACCGGATCCGACCACAGCTCCTGAGCCGACCACGGCTCCCGAGCCGGAGAAGAACTACGTTTACCTTGCTCCCGCTATCTGGGATGTCGCTGACGCGACCGAAAGATTCCAGCTCTATATCTGGAACGATGACGGCGAGCAGTGGTTGACCGGTACGCCGGTCAGCGGCAAGTATCAGTTTGAGGTTCCCGCAGGATACACAGACGGCATCTTCGTCCGTATGAATTCCGCTGAGCCTGCCGATGATTGGAACAGCGTATGGAACCAGACAGGCGATCTGACCCTGAGTATCGGCAAGACCTACACGATCAATTCGTGGACCGGCGGCGATAACGGCAACAGCGGCGGTTCATGGTCCTGATCGGCCTTAGCTGAAAGAAAAAAGAATAACGGATAATCGAAAAGGGGCAGGCTTCGGTCTGCCCCTGTTTCTTGCGGTTGACGATTCAGCGCAAAGACGTTATAATATGGTCAGCAAACTCTTGGAGGTTATGATGAGATTAGATAAATATTTGAAGGTTTCCCGCATCATCAAGCGCCGTACCGTCGCCAACGAGGTATGCAACGCGGGCAAGGCGGTCGTCAACGGCAAGGTCGCGCGCGCTTCTTATGATGTGAAGGTTGGCGACGTGGTGGAGCTGAATTTTGAATCCCGCTCCGTCAAATTCCGCGTCGACAAGGTGGTCGAGACCATCCGCAAAGAGGATGTATCCTCGATGTACACGCCTTTATAGGCTGAATCAAAACAAAGAAAGGTCGAATACAAAATGGAATCATATCGCTGTCTCACACTGCGGGAGGATCCTGCGTTAAAGGACGCCGCCGCGCAGTGGTTTCACGAAAAATGGGGGGTACCGAAAGAAGCGTACCTCGAATGTATGGAAGAATATCTCGGCGAACAGACGGAAAACGGCTGGTACCTGTGCCTGGACGGTGAAAAGATCATTGCGGGCTTGGGTGTGATCGAGAACGATTTCCACGATCGAAAGGATCTGTCGCCCAACGTGTGCGCCGTATATACGGAAGAGGCATACCGCGGACGGGGTATCGCCGGTCGACTGCTGAATATGGTCGTCGACGATATGAAGGCAAAGGGGATCAGTCCGCTGTATCTGGTGACGGATCACACCGGCTTTTATGAGCGCTATGGTTGGGAGTTTCTCTGCATGGTGCAGGGCGACGGCGAGCCGGACATGACGCGGATGTATATCCACCGCTGAACATCACAAAAGCATATTTGAAGAAAAACCCTCATATTATCTACAGATAAGATAATATGGGGGATTTGTTATGCCTGAAGCTATGATGAAAAAGCCGCATATCCTGACGCTTGATAATCGCAAGCTGCTCACGCTCAGTGGGGTAGAGGATGTGTCCGGCTTCGATGAACAGACCATCAACGTCAAATTGAGCGACGCGACCTTGGTCGTCAAGGGCACGGGACTGCATATCAGCAAGCTGAGTCTGGAGAGCGGCGATGTGGTGATCGACGGGCTGATCACCTCGCTGCAATATCTGGGTGCGTCCAACGGATCACTGCGCTCGCGGCTGTTCCGCTGATGGGGATCTCGCTTTCCGCCCAGACCGCCTACTTTCTCTGGTCGGTGGTGCTGGGTGTGGCACTCGGCGTGCTGTATGATATGATCCGCGCCGCGCGTATGGTACTGCGCGCGGGGAAAATCCATGTGCTGATCTCCGACGTCGTATTCTTCACGGTGTGCGGCGTGATCACCTCGCTGTTCTCACTGCCGTTCAACAAGGGGGATGTGCGGGCGTTCATCCTCTTCGGCGAGGCGGTCGGATTCTTAGCGTATCGCCTTACACTGGGTAGCGTTATGGGTAAGGTGTACGCATTTTTAGCGAAGAAGATACGTAGTTTTGTACAAAAAATACGAAAAATTTTACAAATTTTTTTCAATTACCTATTGAAGTCCATAGCCTATCTGTTGTATAATGTAGGTGTAATAATAGATAAGTTGCATCGATATGCGGCTGAGAAAAAACAAAACCATCGTGCCGAAAGGTCAAAACGACAACGTCGGCGCATTCATAAGGATAAATATCATGAGCAAAAAAGAAACAAAAAAACCGCATACCGCGTCAAAGCGAAAACGCGACAGCGCAGAAGAGCCGCAGAGCGAGGGTAGAAGACTTCTGTCCCGCCCTGTGATCGTCGTGATCTCTTTGGTTGCGGTAGCGTTTTTGGTTTACTCCATGGTATCGATCATCGGCATCCGCTCCCAGATCCGCGAACGTCAGGCAGAGCTGGATGAGCTTAAGGAGCAGATCACGGTACAGGAGATCAAAAACGAGGATATCCAAAAATTGTATAATTCCACCGGCACGGATTCTGACTTTTCCGCTTTGGCGGAGCAGATCGCCCGCGATGATCTTGATTATATCAAAGAGGGCGAGCGTGTATTTGTTAACGTAGCCGGTGACTGAGTATTTTACATCACCACAACAAGGCTGAGGGGTCTTGGCACAGTAAAGAGTTAAGGGGAAAACAACTGAATGGCATTGAGTGTAGGCGAAATCGTAAACGGGAAGGTAACAGGCATCACTAACTTCGGCGCGTTTGTCGAGACCGAAGATGGTTCTCGCGGGATGATCCATATCTCTGAGATATCCCGCTCCTATATCGAGGACATCAAATCCGTCCTCAAGATCGGACAGGCTGTGACGGTCAAGGTGATCTCTGTTGCCGATGACGGCAAAGTTGCGCTGTCGATGAAACAGCTGGAAAAAGCTGACGCGAACAAAAAGCCCGCGGCGAAAGGTAAGCCGCGTACGCGTGAACCCCAAAAGCAGAGAAAGAAATATGAGCCCGCGCCTCCGGTTACCTCTCCGGGCGACTTTGAGTGGCAGAGCTCTTCGTCGGGCGGATCCTTTGAGGATATGATGAGCAAGTTCAAGCGCACCTCCGAGGATAAGATGTCCGACCTTAAACGTGGCGAGAGCCGCGGCTATTCCCGACGCGGGAACGGCGGCGGTCGTAAATAAATTATTGCTGGGAGGCATTATTATGAAGATTACCTACACCGAACGCAAGTGTAATCTTAGGGACAACTTCAAACAGAGAGTCGAGAAGAAGCTTTCAAAATTTGACAAGATCTTCTCCGATGAGGCTCAGGCGTTTGTGGTCGCCACCGTTGACAAAAACTCTCAGACCGTTGAGATCACGATCCGTGACAAGTCGATGGTTTACAGAGCTGAAAAGACAATGCCTGAGATGAATGACGCTGTAGATAAGTGTATCGACGTCCTCGGTCGTCAGTTGAGAAAGAATAAGTCGAAGCTGGAGAAACGCCTCAGAAAAGGCTCTCTCGAGGAGCTGGTCGCTCCCGCGGAAGAGCCGGAGATCGAGGAAGAGGATTACACCATCGTCCGCACCAAGGAGATCCCCGTCAAGCCGATCTCGGTGGATGAGGCGATCCTGCAGATGAACATGGTCGGTCACAAGTTCTATATGTTCACTAACGCGGATACCAACGAGGTCAACGTCGTCTATCTGCGTGATGACGGCAAATATGGCCTGCTGGTTCCGACATCCGGCGAATAAACGTATTGTCATTGTAAGGCTGTGGAACTGCGTTTTCACTGCCGCAGTAATCTCGGTTATCACAAGATAAGGACGAGATCGTCCGATCTTAACTGATCGAAAGAAAGGGGAGAAGCTCCGTTAGATTCTTCCCTTGTACGTGCGGACAGCGTTTCTGCTGTCCGCTTTCGTTATATAACGCTTACCGTAGGGGAGGGGCTTGCTCCTCCCGCAACCTTTCCGATAAATGGATGGAAAATGCGAAGCAGATCAATTTCTCCGTAGGGTACGGCATTTATGACGTACCGAGGATGACGGCCGTTTCATTGATCGAAAGCAAAAGATAGGATCGAAACGTTTCTGACATGCGGACGAGCATGGCTCGTCCCTACGGAAATGCTTCGTATCCTCGATCGTTAGGATTTGTTACCTAACGTTCCGCTGCGGTACAGCATTTGGACACGCGTGTCCGCCGTACCCTACAATTTTTTCGTACAGGATTCTTCGTTGCCGAAAGGCAGTTTCCGTGCTATAATGGACTTGATAAAAGGAGGATGATCCTATGCAGTTTGTCGCGCCCTGTCTGCTGGGGCTGGAAGGGCTTGCCGCCAACGATCTGAAATTCAAAGGAATATCCGACGTCCGCGCCGAAAACGGCAAGGTGCTGTTTTCGGGCGATGAAAGCACCCTGGTGCGCGCCAATCTCTGCTCGAGCCTTTGCGCGAGGGTGTTCATCCTGATGGCTGAGTTTGACGCGCGGGATTTTGATACCCTTTTTGAGGGGGTCAAGGCGGCTGATTGGAGCCGCTATATCGGCGAGCGCGACGCGTTTCCCGTCAAGGGCAGCAGCCTGAGCTCGGAGCTCAACTCTATCCCCGCCTGCCAGAAGATCATCAAAAAGGCGGTCGTCGAAAAGCTCAAGGAGCGTTATCACACCTCGTGGTTCGAGGAGGACGGCGGCGTGCATCAGATCCAGTTCCGCATCTTCAAGAACCGTGTCAGCGTCTATCTCGACACGACCGGCGCGGCGCTGAACAAACGCGGCTACCGCGCCTTGTCGAATGACGCGCCGATGAAGGAGACCCTCGCCGCCGCGATGGTCGAGCTCGCCCGTGTACGAAAGGATCATATCGTGGTCGATCCGTTCTGCGGCAGCGGTACGATCGTCATCGAAGCCGCCCGCAAAGCGCTGAACATCATGCCGGGCGTCGATCGTGAATTCGCCTTTGAGGCGTGGTCGCAGATCGATCCCGCCGTCATCGAAAGAGAGCGTCAACGTGCCCGCGCAGAAGAACGCGATGAGGCGGCGTTCATGGGCTACGGCTATGACATCGACGACGCATCCCTGGAGCTGGCGCAGCATAACGCGGAGTTGGCGAGAGTCAGCGACAGGATCCGCTTTGAGAAGCGTGATTTCCGTGATTATACCGACAGCTATGAGCGGGTGAGTGTGATCACCAACCCGCCCTACGGCGAGCGGCTACTCGATATCGAACAGGCGCGCGATCTGTATCGGACGATGGGGGAGAAGTTCAGCCAAAAGCAGTTTCATTCCTACACGATCATCTCTCCGGATGAAAGGTTCGAGCAGCTTTTCGGCAGAGCCGCCGATAAGCGCCGCAAGCTCTATAACGGCACGCTGAAATGTCAGGTGTATCAATATTACAGATAATTCTATATTAGAAATATAATTCGTGAATTTGACTTTTATTTGAGAATACGGTATAATAAACAGAATAGTTAAGCACTTTTACCGCGGCGATTCTGCCGCCATACAATCTTTTCAGATTCGTATAAGGAGGCTTGCATGAAGAAACGTATTCCTATTGTTTTGCTGAGTATCTTATTGGTCATTGTGATCGCGGGCATCGCTTTCCTTGCTGTCAGAATGGCTGTTAAGAGCAAGAACGAAAAAGATAACAGTATATCGACCAATGATTCCGTTGTGTCCGGCGCTCAGGTCGCCGAAACGATCTACAGCGATCATTACAAGGTCGGCATCGTCCAGACAGGTCTGGGCAGCGCCAGTAAGGATTGCTACAGCGGCTTTATGCTCGAAATGGATGAGCGCAACCTGCTGGGCAATATCGAGGTCACCTATGTCGTAGAGGATAACGAGGAAGTCTGCCGCACCAAGATCAAGGAGCTGCTCGATGGCGGCTGTGATCTGCTGTATACTATCGGACGCTTTGCTTCCGAGACTGCGGCTGAGCTGACGAAGGATAAGCCCGTCGTGTTTGCGGCGGTCAACAGCCCCGACGTGATCGGACTGGTCGACAGCAACGAGGTGCCCGGCGGCAATGTCACCGGTGTATCGAGCTACACGCCCTGCTTTGAGCAGATCGACCTGATCAAAACGCTGATGCCGAAGGCAAAGACCGTTGCGTCGCTGTACAGCGGTACCGATCCCGACGCGGTCGAACAGGGTATCGTCGCCGCGCGTGAGGCGGAGAACATCGGCTTGACCTGTACACAGTACACGATCGATGACAAGGATTCGCTCACCAGCGCTCTGGATAAGATCAAGGAAGCCAAAACCGAGACCATCTATGTCCCGGTCGACAAGTTCCTGTACGCGAATATCGATACGCTCATCACCTTCTCCCATGAGAACAAGATCCCCATTTTCTGTGGTGATGAAACGATTCTGGCGCAGGGCGCGCTTGCTACCAGCGTGATCAGTTATGAGTCCATCGGCAGAAAGGCTGCCGACATGGTACATAACATTCTGTTTGAGCATGTCAAGACCTCTACTCTGCCGGTCGCGTATAAGCACGACTGCACCAATATGGTGAATGCTGAGATCAGGGATAAGCTCGGCATCGAGATCCCGGCTACCGCGCTCGGTGAAGTCGAGATGTGGACTAAGCCTACCGAGCCGCCTGCTGAGACAAAGCCGGCTCCCGCCGCGACAAAGGCGGATGAGGCTGCCGAATCAAAAGCAGAATAATGAAGAACACGACACCGTCTGTTGATACAGGCGGTGTTTTTGTCGTTGCGGGGAGTCGGTCAAGCTAAAGAAGCGGCGATCTCAACCGAATTATTAACTTTTTATGAAATCGCAAAAACCCCCTTGATTTTTTCCTTATTATGGTTTACAATAGATTTAGCACTCGGGGATAAAGAGTGCTAAACAACCGATATTCGGTTGCGCTTGCAGAAGTCATAAAGGCTTTGCAACAACTTTTTGTATTCATTGAAGGAGGAATAGATATGACCATCAAACCTTTACTCGATAAGGTAGTTCTCAAGCTCGACGACGCGGAGGAGACCACTGCTTCCGGCATCGTTCTGTCCACTGCCGCTCAGGAAAAGCCCCAGTTCGCGAATGTTGTCGCGGTAGGCCCCGGCGGTGTTGTCGACGGCAACGAGGTCAAGATGACCATCAAGGTAGGCGATAAGGTGATCGCATCCAAGTACGCCGGCACCGACGTCAAGGTCGACGGCGAGGATTACACCATCGTTCGCCAGAGCGACATTCTCGCTATTGTAGAATAATTGGGAGGTAAATGAATTATGGCTAAACAAATCGTATACGGTGAGGACGCCCGCAAGGCGCTCCAGTCAGGTATCGACCAGCTCGCCGATACCGTTAAGATCACATTAGGTCCCAAGGGCCGCAACGTTGTATTGGATAAAAAATTCGGCGCTCCGCTCATCACCAACGACGGCGTGACCATCGCCAAGGAGATCGAGCTCGAGGACGCGTTTGAGAATATGGGCGCACAGCTCGTCAAGGAAGTTTCCGTCAAGACCAACGATGTAGCGGGCGACGGTACCACCACCGCGACCCTGCTTGCTCAGGCGCTCGTCAACGAAGGCATGAAGAATGTAGCCGCGGGCGCGAACCCCATGGTGCTCAAGAAGGGTATCAGCATGGCGGTCGACGAGGCTGTCAAGGCGATCACCGAGAACTCCAAGGCGATCTCCGGCACTGATGATATCGCGCGTGTCGCCACCATTTCTTCCGCGGATGAGTACATCGGCAAGCTGATCGCCGAGGCGATGGAGAAGGTCTCCACCGACGGCGTTATCACGGTCGAAGAGAGCAAGACTGCCGAGACCTATTCCGAGGTCGTTGAGGGTATGATGTTCGACCGCGGTTATATCGCTCCCTACATGGTCACCGACACCGACAAGATGGTCGCTGAGATCGACGACGCGCTCATCCTGATCACCGATAAGAAGATCTCCAATACGCAGGAGATCCTGCCCCTGCTCGAGCAGATCGTGCAGTCCGGCAGAAAGCTCGTCATCATTGCCGAGGATGTTGAGGGCGAGGCGCTCACTACGCTGGTGCTCAACAAGCTGCGCGGCACCTTCACCGCGGTCGCTGTCAAGGCGCCCGGCTTCGGCGACAGACGCAAGGAAATGCTGCAGGATATCGCGATCCTGACCGGCGGTACCGTCATCACCTCCGACCTCGGTCTGGAGCTCAAGGACGCTACCATCGACCAGCTCGGTCGTGCGCGTCAGGTCAAGATCACCAAGGAAGATACCATCATTGTTGACGGTCAGGGCGACCAGAACGAGATCAAGAACCGTGTCAGCCAGATCCGTCAGCAGATCGAGAACACCACCTCTGACTTCGATCGTGAGAAGCTGCAGGAGCGTTTGGCGAAGCTCGCCGGCGGTGTAGCGGTCATCAAGGTCGGCGCTTCTACTGAGATCGAGATGAAAGAGAAGAAGATGCGCATCGAGGATGCTCTCTCCGCTACCAAGGCGGCTGTTGAGGAAGGCATCGTCGCGGGCGGCGGCGTAGCGCTGATCAACGCGATCCCCGCTGTCGCAAAGCTGCTCGACACCACCACAGGCGACACCAAGACCGGTGTGCAGATCGTTCTGCGCGCGCTCGAGGCGCCGATCAAGCAGATCGCGAAGAACGCGGGTCTGGAGGGCTCCGTTATCGTCGAGAACATCCGCCGCGAGGATAAGGTCGGCTACGGCTTCAACGCGCTGGAAGAGGAGTACACCGACATGATCTCCGCCGGTATCGTTGACCCGACCAAGGTCACCCGCTCCGCACTGCAGAACGCGGCTTCCGTCGCTTCGATGGTACTGACCACCGAGAGCCTTGTCGCGGACATCAAGGAGCCGGCTACCGCCGCTGCTCCCGCGGCACCCGATATGGGCGGCATGTATTGATTGATCGAATATAATATAAAAAAGCTCACTGTGAACGGTTTGTTCATAGTGAGCTTTTTGTCGTTGTAGGGGAGGGGCTTGCTCCTCCCGAATGGGTTGATGAGAAGTCGATATTATGTGAGGTAGATGGTTTCTCTGTAGGGTACGGCATTTATGACGTACCGAGAAAAAGGGGCGATTATTTCTCGGAAACATTAGATAGGAATCATACGCATCAAATATGCGGTACGTCGCAAGCGCCGTACCCTACATGACGCGATTCTGTTTTGGTAATATTGATCTAAGAATAGGAAAGGGAGGGACAACAATCCCTCCCGAATAAACCCTCAGTCAGCTTCGCTGACAGCCCTCCTCAGCGGAGGCAGCAGACCCTTTTGTCCGCTTTGCGGACATTTCCCCTAACAGGGGAATCTCCTAAGGAAAGGAAGCCTTTTTATATATTCCAATGCATAATGGTCTTGCCGAACGCCTTTTTGATATCGACCTCGAACGCCTCTTTGATATCGGCGTATTTGTTGATCTCCACGATATTGCCGACCAGACGGCTCAGGTGGATCGGGATCTCGGGGTATTCGCGGTACAGCTCGACCGTGCGCTGAAAATCGATCCTGCCCGATCGGCTGGTGCCGAAGAGCCGTAGTCCCTTTTCGAGGATCATGCGCGTGTTGATCGGCACGGGATATTCGCTCACGCCGAGGATCGAGATCGTGCCCTCGGGACGGATGACGCCGATGATCTGCTCGATCGCGATGGGGGAACCGTTGCCGCCGACACATTCAAAGGCATGGTCAAGCGCCAGTCCCTCGGGGATATCGGTGGTCAGGTGGGTACCGTCGGCAAAGGAAAAGTCAGAGAGCTTCTCGCGGTTGATGCCGAACACGTGGATCTCGCTGTGCGGGAGCATCTTTTTGAGCAGGAGCGAGGTGATATAGGCGAGGTTGCCGTCACCCCACACGCCGACGATCTCACGGCGGTTATGCGCGACCGACTTGAAGCGTGTGATCGCGTGTACGCTGACAGATACCAGCTCGGTGAATGCGGCGACGTCCAAATCGACACTCTCGGGGAGCTTGACCAGACGGTCGGGGGTGAGCTGATAGTATTCCTGCATGAAGCCGTCGGAGGAGCTGCCGCAGAACTTGCTCGATCTGAGGTAGTTTTCGGCGATCACCTCGTCCTCTTCGCAGGGGATGTTGGGTACCATGACGACGTGGTCGCCCGGCTGAAAGCTGTCGGTGCTGTCATAGACGACCTGACCGATCCCTTCGTGGATCAGCGCCATGGGCAATTTTTCTTTGAGCACCTTGATGTCGCGCGTGCCCTGATAGTAGCGCTGGTCGGCGTTACAGATCGAGAGGTGGGTCGGACGTACGATCACGCCCTGTGTGACGTCAAGGTCGCTGAACGCGATTTCGAACCTGCGCGGCGCGCACAGGCGGTATACTGTGTTGATCATTCTGTTTCCTCATCTAAAAGAGACCGTGCGATCTTCAAATCATAGGGGTAGGTGATCTTGATATTGAACGTCTCGCCCTGTACCAGCTTGACCTTGATGCCCTTCATGACGAGGATCTTCGCCGCGTCGGTGAGGATCTCTTTCTCGCCATCGGTCAGGCTGTTGTAGGAGTCGCGCAACAGCTTTGCCTTAAAGCTCTGGGGCGTCTGACCCTGATACATCCTGCGGCGGTCGGGGATCGCGGTGATCGCGTCGCCGTCGCCCTCTACGATGGTATCGGTGGCGGGGATGACGGTGTCGCACGCGCCACAGCTGAGAGCTGTTTTTATATTCTCATCGATGATCCTATGCGTGACGAACGGGCGCACGCTGTCATGGGTGACGATCACGGTATCGTCGTCAAGACCGTATTCCCTGTCGATATAGTTGATCGCGTTCATGATGGTCTCGTTGCGGGTCGCGCCGCCCTCTATGACCGCGATCTTGTCGTTTTTGCCGGTGTGCTTGCGAACAAGCTCCTTGGTATGGCCGATCCACGCCTTGGGGGAGAGGACGATGATCTTCTCAAACTGCGGGTTCGGCAGGAATTTTTCGATAGTGTGATTGAGGATGGGCTTGCCCTTGATCTCCAAGAACTGCTTGGGCATATCGGTGGAGCCCATGCGCGAGCCTGTACCGCCCGCTAAGATAACTGCGAATATCATAATGTATCCTCCTTTATATCGTAGGGACGAGCATTGCTCGTCCGCGGACGGTCAATGACCGTCCCTACAGTAATTCTCCCATATAATCGAACCGCGGCTCGGCGTCTTCCTGTATATGCGTACCCAGATCCAGTCGATAATAATCGTGGAAGGGGTTTTGCTGACTCAGCGGGAGCATCTCCATGTAGTTGTCCGTGTACCACGCTTTGAGAAAGTCCTTGTACCCGACCGGGACGAAGGTATCGACATCGTCAAAGCGGTAGGGGATGACCTCGCTGAAGGTTTCGACGGGGAAGGTACCGCGGTATTTGTGATCGGATGAGGCGGGCATGACCCAACCCGTGTCCTTGCGCTCGTATTTGCGCACCGCCTTTTCATAGGAGCGCGAGTAGCTGTCCATGCTTCTCAGCCGCAGGAAGGGCAGCAGGAGCTTGCTGAGCAGATATGCCTTGCCTTTTCTCGCGGTATTCTTCCAGCGCACGTTCATGATCATGCGGCGGCGCATCAGACCCTTCCAGAAGCGGTAAGCCGCCTTCGGGTCGGCAGGGACATTGTCGATAACAAAGATGTCAATCGAGATGCCCTTGTGCATTTCGTAATCGTCGGAATATTTGGAGGCGAAGTAGGTGTCCTTCGCCGTGAGCCTGTCAAAAAAGTAATGATAGCCGTTGTTGTTCACATGGCTTTCATAGCTGAAATGCTCGTTTAATTCTTTTGGAGCAATTTGACGGAACTTTTCAAATTCACTGCGCAGCATGGCGACGTCCACATCATCGTCCCACGGGATGAATCCGCCGTGACGTACCGCGCCGAGCATGGTGCCGTAGCTGATGAAATATTTGATGTCATGCTTGCGGCAGATGCGGTCGATCTCGCGCAGCATGTCTTTTTCGATAACGCGCAGGGTGTTCAGCTTGCCGCTGTAGCCGTCATGGATGCGATCGGTCTGGATGCTGAAGCGCTCCAGATGGTGCAGCAGGGTATAGCGCAGCGCGTCGGAGAAATCGCAGACGTTCTCATAGCCCAGTGAACGAAGCTTGCCGTTGGAGAGCGCGCCGTAGATCGGCTCGGATGGTTCTCCTGTGACGGTCAGCCGTACCCCGTGACGCGCGAGCATGATGTAGATCTCGCTCATCAGCTGATACTCGCTGAGGTAGAAGGACGAGGCGTTATAGACGTTGCCCGCCTTGCCATAGCGGCTGACGGTGAACACCGCGTCGATCGCGTCGGAGATGTACAGGGCAGAGGCGTAGCGGTTCGCCATCGACTGCGTGAGGTGGATGGTGTTGTTTTCCTGCGCTTCACGGGAGATTTCGGCAAGATCAAAGCAGTCGAATTCACCGCCGAAAATTCTGTCAAGGAAAATTGCGCGGACATTCCGATGTCCGCTGAGCTGTTTTCTCAGCGGATCGAGCACATCGCCCATCGCGGTGAACAGCTCCATCTCAGCGTATTTCTGGATGACGGAATTCTGTTTAATATTCGGTAAAAGAATAATACAAAGGAACTCCGCCTGCTTTTGTTCCGCCGACCGGATGGCAGCGTCAAGCTCATCCGCGCTGTAATTCTCCGCCTCAACGACATACCATAAACGCGAAAAATTCCCCTGTACGTCCGTAACAGAGGAAAACAGCGGTACTTCACCGCCCAAAGATTCGGTTGTCTTGCTGAGATAATGTGCGACAGGGTGAGAGCCGACGATACAAACGCCGTCCTGATACAGCTTTTTGCGCTCGATGTATGCCGCGCTCATGGTTATCTCGTTTTTGATTACACTGTCGATCATAGCAGCCTCGTATATAGATGGTATATAGGGGACGGTGATGCCGTCCCCTAAGATCTCATTTATTTCGTTTCAGCCTTTTTCTCGGCTTCTTTTGCCGCGGCAGCCTTTTTCGCGGCGTCCTTCTTTTTCTTCTCGGCGGCTTTCTTTTTCTTTTCTTCTTCCTTTACCTTGGTGTACATGGCGTACGCTTCTTTGACGTTGCCGTCATACATCAGCTCGCCCTTTTTCAAATACAGCGCGCGGTCACAGATCTCGGTGACCGACTCGGGGTTATGGCTGACGTAGAGCACCGTGGTGCCGCTCTCGATGATATCGTTGATTTTGTCCTTACACTTGCGCTTGAAGCTCGCGTCACCGACGGACAGCGCCTCGTCGACGACGAGGATATCGGGGTCGATGTTGACGTTGATCGCAAAGCCCAGACGCATTTTCATACCGCTGGAGTAGGTACGGACAGGCTGATCGATATAGTCGCCCAGCTGAGCGAATTCGATGATCCTCTCCTCGATCTCGCGGATATACGCGTCCTTCAAACCGAGGATGTAGCCTTTGAGATAGATATTCTCTCTGCCGGTCATCTCGGTGGAGAAGCCCGCGGTCAGCTCGAGCAGCGCCGCGACCTTACCGTTGACCTGTACCTCGCCCTCACTGGGGAAGGCAACGCCGGTGATCATCTTGAGGATAGTGGATTTGCCCGCGCCGTTATCGCCGATGATACCGATACTCTC
The DNA here is from genome assembly GCA_020624805.1 of bacterium. Lineage (GTDB taxonomy): Bacteria > Bacillota > Clostridia > Oscillospirales > Acutalibacteraceae > Ruminococcoides. Next base: position 15,264 of record JAHKVW010000010.1, read on the forward strand.
GCCGCGCTTGACGTCGAAGGTGACGTTCTTGAGCGCTTTGTTGATCTTGGCGTTGCGGGGCTTGAAGAACAGGGCGCGAAAACGCTCTTGATCGTTTTTATATAAGGTATATTCCTTGGATACGTTCTTGAAAGAGATAATCGCTTCTGACATGCTTATCCCTCCTTACAGTACGTCGGGCAGTCTCTTGCGCAGGCGGTTGTAGTTGAAGATACCCAGCGCAAAGATGACCAGCAGCTCGGCGAGAAAAACAAACAGCTCGGTTTTGTAATCCCAGAACCAGCGGTGATAGAGGAAGCAGTTGCGGTAGCCGTTGGCGAAGAAGTTGATCGGATTGAGCAGCATCGCGTGACGGATAAAGTCAGAGGGCAGCTCCTTGCCGACCAGCAGGTAGGAGTCGTAGATGATACCCGACAGCCAGAAGATACCGGACATGACGGATACGATCATGTTCTCAAAGTCGCGGGAGAACGCCGACATCGGCGCCGTCGACCATGACAGCACGAGGAAGAAAATGAACATCAGCGGCATATAGAAGAGGATCTGCAGATTATAGATGCTCGGGGTGATGCCGCCCGTGACCGCTTCTTCCATACCGGGAATCTTGTAGGTGCCGCCGATGAAGGTGATGTACAGGTACATCAAGCCCAAAAGGAAGATGTGGACATAGAGTCTCGCGACCGAGGTGTAAGTCATGATGGTGGATACGGGGAAGCTGACCTTGTTGACGAACTGGCGGTTCTCACGGATGGACTTCGCGCCCTGGACGATACTTTCGTTGATGAAGAACCAGGGGATGAAGCCGATCAGCATGAACAGGAAACGGCTGTACTCAAAGGTACCGCCCGCCTTGCCCAGCTCGGGGAAGATGACCTTGACGTTACCGGCGCTTTTGAGACCGACCTCAAACGCGAACCAGTACACGAACAGGGTGAACAGGGGCTTTACCACCGACCAGAGAGGTCCGATGACCGCGCCCTTGTATTTTTTGATGAGCTCATTTTTGGCGAGCAGCATGATCTGCTTGCCGAAGCCCTGATGTTCTTTAAAGATCTGGAACATTATCATTCTCCTTTGCCTATGTAAAAGACATTTGGATAAAGGCAGAATATGCCATTTCTTGGACTTACATAGTCATCTTTATTATAGCTGATTCCCCCGAAAAGTCAATATAGCATGATTCTATATATATGAGAAAAAAAGTCGATTATTTTAGTCAATTTTTCACGGAGATTTGTTGACAAAGCGCGGTCGGACATATATAATGAATTACTGTATGTTTATGCTGTTATAATGCAGTAAAGCGTAAAAGCGGTAGAGCTGACGAGAGCGTTTTTTGATCGGCGTCATTGCGAGGAAGCTTGCGACCGTGGCAATCCCACAAAGTCGCGCAGCGTCCTTTTCTTTGCGCCAAACAACATCTGTTACCGGGAGATTGCCACAGCCTGCACCTTCGGTGCACCTAACGGCTTCGGGCTTCGCAATGACAGGTATCGGTGGAGAAGATCGGAAAAACCGCCGCGGCGGCTCTAAACCAAGGAGGTTAGATAGTTGAAGCAAAATTCTGTCGTATCCTTGAAGGATATCAATTTCAAGTATTCCAATGAGGTGATATTGAACAATATCAGCCTCGACATCTATGACAAGGAGTTCATTACCCTGCTCGGACCGTCCGGCTGCGGTAAGACGACCACCCTGCGCATCATCGCGGGCTTTGAAACGCCCCAGAGCGGTGAGGTGTATTTTGAGGGTGAAAAGGTCAACGATGTCCCGCCCCACAAGCGCAGTGTCAACACCGTGTTCCAGAAATACGCGCTGTTCCCGCATCTGAACGTGTATGACAACGTCGCTTTTGGCTTAAAACTCAAGAAAATGCCGAAATCCGAGATCGAGAAAGCGGTGAAGCAGATGCTCGCCGTGGTCGACCTCAAGGGCTATGAGAAACGCCCTGTCCGATCGCTCTCGGGCGGTCAGCAGCAGCGTGTCGCGATCGCGCGCGCTCTGGTGTGCGACCCCAAGGTCGTCCTGTTGGATGAACCGCTCGGCGCACTTGACTTGAAACTGAGAAAGGATATGCAGATCGAGCTCAAACAGCTTCAGCAAAAAACCCAAAAGACCTTTGTTTACGTCACCCATGATCAGGAAGAAGCGCTGACCATGAGCGACCGTGTCTGCGTGATGAACAACGGCGTGATCGCACAGGTCGGCACGCCCGAGGACATCTATAATGAGCCCGCCAACGCCTTTGTCGCCGACTTTATCGGTGAGGCGAATATCATCAACGGCATCATGCTCGAGGACTGCAAGGTGCGTCTGCTCGGCGTCGACCTCGACTGCGTGGACAATGGCTTTGAGAAGAACCAGCCCGTTGACGTTGTCATCCGTCCAGAGGACGTCGAGGTAACAGCGCCCGATCAGGCAAAGCTCAACGGTGTCGTCGAGGACGTCATCTTCAAGGGCGTACACTTCGAGATCAGCGTCAAGTGCAACAACTGCCTGTGGCTGATCCACTCCACCGTCGCGCAGAAGGTGGGGGATACGATCGGTATGCGCATTGATCCGTACAACATCCATATCATGGAGAAGATGTTCCTCAACCCCACGAATGATATCATTACGGATGTTTATTATTCTGATAAAGAAAATAATACGACTACCATCCTCCTCGAAGGTGTTGAGGTCACCATCCCCGACGCCTACTTTGAGGAAGGAAAGAAGATCAAGATCGTCCTGCCGCCCGAGGCGCTGTATATCGCGGGCGACGGCGTAGGTCATCTTGACGAGGTCTATATCGAGTCGGTCATCTGGAAGGGTGAGCACAACGAGATCATCCTCGAGTCCGACGAGCGCAAGTGGATCATGCAGAGCGATATCGACGAGCAGGTCGCCACCTATGTGCCGCTGTGTTTCGATTTCGGCAAAGCCGAGATCAGCGAGGTGTAAGCCGATGAAGTCAAAACGCCCCGCTATCCCGTATCTCGGCTGGATGCTGGTATTCACCATCGTCCCGCTGCTGATGGTGATCTACTTCGCGTTTACCGATGAACGCGGTCAATTCTCTCTGGAGCCGTTCAAGAACGCTTCTGTCTACAGTGAAGTGTTCCTGTACTCCTTGGGGATCGCGCTGATCTCCACCGTGATCTGTCTGGTGTTGGCATATCCGCTGGCATATTCCGTTTCACGGTGCTCCCAGCGTGCCCAGAGCACGATCATCATGCTGTTGATGGTGCCGATGTGGATGAATTTCCTGCTGCGTATCTACGCATGGGTTTTGATCCTGCAAAACTACGGCCCTCTCGATATGATATTGAACCTCTTCGGCGTCGACGTCACCCTGATCGGTAACTCCGGCGCGGTGATCGTCGGCATGGTCTATGAATTTTTGCCGTTCATGATCCTGCCCATCCATGCCGTGATGACCAAGATCGAACCCTCGCTGATCGAGGCGGCTCAGGATCTCGGCTGCAACGGCTTTCATGTATTCACCAAGGTCATCTTTCCGCTGTCCGTGCCGGGCGTCATCTCCGGCGTGACGATGGTATTCGTCCCCACCGCGTCGACCTTCCTTGTCGCGCAGTATCTGGGCGGTACCCAGTTCATGATCGGTGACGTCATCGAGCGCGTGTTCCAGAGCGATCACAACACCGGCTCGGCGATCGCCGTGGTGCTGATGATCGTCATCCTCGGCTTCCTTGTCGTGATGAACCGATTCGGAGATAAGGAGGCGGTTGCAGGATGAAAAAGCTAAGCTCCAAGATCTATTTCATTATCATCATGGCGTTTCTGTACCTGCCGATCATCTACCTGATCGCCTATTCCTTCAACGACGGCAAGACGAGCGTATGGAAGGGCTTTACGCTGAAATGGTACACTGCGCTGTTCAATGACGCTCAGATCATGAACAGCCTGTATAATACGCTGATCATCGCCGTACTCGCCTCCGTGATCGCGACCATCCTCGGTACCGCGGCGGCGATCGGTATCTATAACTTCAAGGGCGGCGTACGCTCCGCCATCCAGAACGTGTCCAACTTCCCGATCATCAATCCCGAGATCGTCACGGGTGTGTCGCTGATGCTCCTGTTCACCTTCGCGGGTGTGATGATGGGCTTTGAGATGGGCTTCTGGACGGTACTGCTGGCGCATATCGGCTTTTGTACGCCGTATGTCATCCTCAACGTCACGCCGCGCATCCGACAGATGGATCCCGCTTTGTACGAAGCGGCGCTCGACCTCGGATGCTCGCCGGTACAGGCGTTCTTCAAGGTGGTGCTGCATGAGCTGATGCCGGGTATCTTCTCGGGTTTTCTGATCAGCTTCACCTATTCGCTGGATGACTTTGTCATCACCTATTTCACCCGCGGCTCACGGTTCCAGACCCTGCCCGTGCAGATCTACACCATGACCCACCAGCGCATCAATCCCAAGGCGAACGCGCTGTCGGCGCTGCTTTTCATCGTGATCATCGCCGTTTTGATCATCTCGAACCTCGCTTCCCGCAGGAAGAGTAAGGAGGCGGCACGATGAGGAAACTTGTTTCCATTTTTCTTGTATTGCTGATGTTAGGCAGCATCTTTCTGTTTGCCGCGTGCGGTTCGTCAAAAAGCGCGGACGGAGAAGAGGAAGAAGAAAATGAATCCGCCGGATTCCAGGGTGAGGTCAATGTCTATAACTGGGGCGAGTATGTCGATCCCGGTGACGACGGCGGTATCGACGTCATCAAGGAGTTCGAGGACACCTATCACATCAAGGTGAATTACACCAACTTTGAGACGAACGAAGAACTGTATAATGTCCTGACCAACTCCAATTCCACCTACGACGTCATCTTTCCGTCCGATTACATGGTGAGCCGACTCAGAGAAGAGGGGATGCTCGCCAAGATCGATTTCAGCAATATCCCGAACTACAAATATATCGACGAACGTTTCAAGAATATGGCGTATGACCCCGATAACGAGTACAGCGTGCCGTATTCATGGAACTTTGTCGCGATCGGCTACAATTCCGATATGATCGAAGAGGGCTCCGTTACGGGCTTTAAAGATCTGTGGGATCCCAAGTATAAGGACGACGGTATCCTGATGTTCAACAACTCGCGTGACGCGATGGCGATCGCGATGCAGCTGTGTGATCCGCCGATCGATCCGGGCGCCGAGAGCTTTACGCGTGAGGATATCGACCGCGCGACCGACAAGCTGATCGAGCAGAAAGCCGTCCTCAAAAAGTACGTCATGGATCAGGTGTTCGCCGAGATGGAGGGCAACCAAAGCGGTATCTGCGCCTACTACGCGGGCGACATCTACACCATGATGCTCAACAATGAGAACCTCGATTATTGCCTGCCCGAGGAAGGCTCCAACCTTTTCAACGACGCGATGTGCATCCCCGCGACCTGCAAGAATAAAGAGAACGCGGAGCTGTTCATCAACTTCATGTGCGAGCCGAGGATCGCCGCCGCGAATTCGGAGTACATCACCTACGGTACGCCGAACACCGCCGCGCTGGATCTGATCGATGAAGATATGCTCGAGAGCGAGCTGATCAACCCGCCGCAGGAATACCTCGATAAATGCTACACCTTCTCCAACATCGACGACGATATCTACGGCTATATGCAAAAGCGCTTTGTCGAAGCGTGTTCCGCGTCCGCGGAGATCAATGAGGTCGAGAAAAAGACCGTCAACCCCGCCGCGGTATGGGCTGTCGGCGTGATTCTGGCGCTGGTCATCATCGCGACCCTGATCATCATCATCCTCGATATCCGCAGAGCGGTGAAGAACAGGGGAAGGATCAATAAGATATAATTAGGAATGAGGAATTAGGAATTAGGAGTTTTAGGAAAGCCTGACGGCTTTTGAATCGAATAATGACAGAAAAAACGCTTGCAGCTCTATTTGATAGAGTCGCAAGCGTTATTGTTTGAATAAAGATATAAATCTGGTGAGGGCGAAGCCCTCCCACAATTTCTAATTTCTAATTCCTAATTCTTTCAGCTGTCTCGCGTTTTCTTTTACCAGCTCGTCGTTGATCGCCATTTTCTTGATCAGGTTGTGCACGGTCTTGTCGAGTCTTCCCTTTTTGGTGTAGTCGGCGGGGAAGATGAAGTCCACGCGGTCACCCATGAGCAACTCTTCGACCTTGCTTTTGTTGTTATCCTGATACACCGCGATCGCGCAGCCGCCGTATGCCTTCATCATCTTCATGCACGGCACATCGCTCAGTCCGTCGCCGATGTAGATCATGTTGGTGAAGGGAACGCGCTTGGAGTCGTCGGGCATGGAGCGGTTGAGATCGACGTCGTTCGCAATATCCAGCACGCCCTTATTGATGCGGTAGACGAACTGGGTCTTGTTGGTGTAGTTGACGGCGGTTTTCGGCCACAGCGCACAGCCGTCGTCATCATACAGGAATTCACAGGCGAAGATCTTGGTGAACTTGTCCGCGATACCGGAACCCTCGATGATCTCTTTGAGCCCCGACGAGATGACATAGTGCTCGATCTGCACGCCCTGCGCTGCGCCGTAGAGGTTGATGCGGTCGAACCACTCCCTGACGCCGTCATACAGCTCGATGCTCCTGCCGCTGTCGATCAGCTTCTCGCGCGTGAGGGGCATTCCCTTGCGCTTGCTCTCTTCGATCATCGTATACAGATAGGCGAGTACGCCGTCCATCTGCGCGCCAAAGCCGAATTCATTGGCTTTGTGCCAGAATTCATCGGGGCGCAGATCGAGGCTCGGGATAAAGCCGTAGTCCTGCATATCCTTTGTGCACAGGGTCTTATCAAAGTCATACATGATGGCGATGACGGGTCGTTCCATAGAGGCCTCCGGTTGAGGGTACTTAAGACTGAAAACTGAATACTTAAGAATGAATAATAAAGGGAAACGCTGACGCGTTTTGGAGTGATAGCGCTGTAGATGAATCCTATCAATCGGGTGCGGGTGTCCCGCCCTTCATTATTCAATTTTCAGTTTTCAGCTTTCAGTTTTCATTTTTTAGTAAGTTGTGATCTCGATGCTGTCGATGACAACGTCGTTGAGGGGTTTATCCATCATATTGGTCTGTACGCCGCAGATGGTGTTGACGACGTCCATGCCGTCGTATACCTGACCGAAAACGGTATAACTGCCGTCAAGGTAGTTGTTGTCGACCTGATTGATGTAGAACTGCGAGCCGTTTGTGCCGGGACCGCGGTTCGCCATCGCGACGGAACCCGCGCTGTTATGCACATTGGGGTTGGTCTCGAGCTTGAACTCTTTGCCGTAGGCCGACGCGCCGCCGGTACCGTTGAAGTTGGTATAATCGCCGCCCTGGATCATAAAGTTGTTGATCACACGGTGGAAGATGGTGTTGTTGAACTTATCCGCCTTTGCCAGCGCGATAAAGTTGTTGACCGCGATCGGCGCGACCTCGGGGAAGAAGCGCATGCTGATATCGCCCCTGTTGGTGTGCAGGATCGCGACGGTATCGCCCGATTTGGGGGATGCTTTCTGATAATCTGCGGGGATATCGGTTTTCGCTGCGGGGATCTCATCGATGGTGGTGTAGCCGCCGGATAAAACCATGTTAGTTGCCTCCTTATTGCCGCAGGCTGTGAGCGCGGCAATTATTATGATACAAAGTACAATGGGTAAGAATCGTTTCATTATTCTTATTTAGAATATTCCACGATCTCTACGCTCTGCAGAACGACGTCCTTGACGGGCTTATCGTTCTGACCGGTCTGTACCTTTGCGAGGGTGCTGACAACATCCATGCCGTCATAAACCTGCGCGAATACGGTGTACTGACCGTCCAAACTGTTGTTGTTGGTAGAGTTGATGTAGAACTGCGAGCCGTTGGAGTTGGGATCCTGGCTGCGTGCCATCGCGACGGAGCCCTCGGTGTTGCTCAGATAATCTGAGACCTCTAAGCCGAAGCCCGTGCCGTACGCGGATACGCCACCGGTGCCGTTGAAGTTGGTGTAGTCGCCGCCCTGTACCACGCCGATACCGCTGGTTTCGGGCTTGGTGATACGGTGGAAGATGGTGCCGTCATAGCGGTGATCCTTGGCGAGCGCCTTGAAGGAGTTGACCGCCTTGGGCGCGACCTCGGGGAAGAATTTGAAGGAGATGTCTCCGTAGTTGGTGTGGAGGATCGCGACCTCTTCACCCTGTTCGGGAGCCTTCTTTTGATATTCCGCGTCGGCTTTGTCCAGATCAGCCGCGGGTACGTCGTCGATGTTCAGCAGTGCCTCGGTGGATTTTGCTTCATTAGCGACGGTTTCACTTGAACTCGACGCCTTCTCCTGACCGCCCTCCTGTACAACGGAGGTAGTGCCGGAGCCGACCTTCTGGTTACAGCCTGCCGTAACGGCGGCGATCATCAATACTGTCAATACGATTGCGATAATACGTTTCATGTTTGTTTCCTTTCTGCCGACGGGTTCTTGGTAAATGATAGTCGGCTTACCTTTCTATTGTATACGAAACGGCATTGTTTTTCAATACCTGACGGAAAATAAATATGCTGTCGCCGTGTCGTTTATTTCAAAAACGATAAAGTCATAACTCCCATATCCCGCTCATAGATTGTATCATGTAAAAAACTACCGCGTTCCCGTGCGTCGGATCGGCGTTTGGCGGACGGCGGTATCAGGAGGATCATCATGACGGCATTTCTCCCGGAGGGAAAGAAAATTGATACAGCAGAAAACTGCAACGCGCTGAGCTCCTTTGAAAACATGCGCGCGGCGATGGAGCGCGGCGATATTCTGGAAGCGCGCGCGGTATTGTGCGACCACGACCATAATCTGAAGGTCGATCTGCCGTGTATGCGCGGTGTGATCCCGCGTGAGGAAGGGGCGCTGGGGATCCGTGAGGGCAGTGTGCGCGATATCGCGGTGATCTCGCGCGTCGGCAGAGCGGTGTGCTTTGTCATCAAGGAATTCATCCGGCGGGAGAACGGCATGACGGCGGTGCTGTCCCGTGCGGACGCACAGCAGCAATGCGTCCGGCAGTATATCGGAGGGCTTCATGTCGGCGATGTGATCCCCGCGCGTATCACGCATCTGGAGCCGTTCGGGGCGTTCTGCGATATCGGGTGCGGGCTGGTGGCGCTGATGCCGATCGACGCGATCTCCGTGTCGCGCATCGAGCATCCCGACGAGCGCTTTTCGGTGGGGATGGACATCTTCGCCGTGGTCAAGTCCGTTACCGACAATCGTGTGACCCTGAGCCACAAGGAGCTGTTGGGCACATGGGCAGAGAACGCCGCGCGGTTCGCGGTAGGGGAGACAGTGACGGGCGTGATCCGTTCCATCGAGAATTACGGTGCGTTCGTGGAGCTCGCGCCGAATCTGGCGGGACTTGCTGAGCTGCGGGATAATCTGCGTGTCGGCGATACCGCCGCCGTGTACATCAAGAGCATCATCCCGCAGAAGATGAAGATCAAGCTGATTATCATCGACCATTTCGGCGAGCCGCATGTTCCCGCTGTGCCCGATTATTTTATCACCGGCGGACATATCGAGCGCTTCACCTACTCGCCGCCGGAGTCCAACCGCCTCATAGAATCAATATTCCAATAATGTAGGGGTCGGCGCCCCGACGACCCGCCAATAAAAAGGCTCCCTTTGGTAAAGGGAGCTCCTGCGTGAGCAGGTGAGGGATTGCCTTGATTGTACGAGCGTTGAGCGAGTAACCAAAATAAGATAAACACGCGTCCCGTTTGACAATATGTGGGGTTCCGTGATACAATAGCCTCAACAACTTGTGATGAGGTGTTTTGATGGAAATGTATCAGTTTATCATCCTCTGCTTGCTCGCGCTGGCAGGGTTGATCGCCGCAATCGCTGCGATCATTATTATTCCCAAAAAGAATAATAACAACAGTGAGGAGATCGACCGGCTGCGCGCCGAGATCGAAAAAAGCACACAGCTGACGATGAAGAATACGAATGACGAGATCGCCGCTCTTCGCACCGAGGTCATCACCTCGACCCAGAATTCCGTCAAGAATATGGGCGAGATGATCGCGACCAATCAGCAGAGCTTTTCCGCTTCACAAAGCGAGAAGCTCGGGCATTTTGAGGAACGCTTAAAGACCTTCTCGCTCGAAAATGAGCAGAAGCTCGAGAATATCCGCCGCTCGATGGAGCAAAAGCTCAGCGATATCCGCGAGGATAACAACAAGCAGTTGACCGAGATGCGCACCACCGTCGACGAAAAACTGCAAAAGACGCTGGAGGAGAAGATGAACCGCAGCTTCGCAATGGTCAGCGAACGCCTTGAGCAGGTGTACAAGGGTCTGGGCGAGATGCAGACCCTCGCGGTCGGCGTCGGCGATTTGAAGAAGGTGCTTTCCAACGTCAAGACCCGCGGCATCGTCGGCGAGATCCAGCTCGGCAATATCCTTGAGGAGATCCTCACCCCCGACCAGTACGATACCAACGTCGCGACCAAGAAGGGCTCGCGCGATGTGGTCGAGTTCGCGATCAAGCTCCCCGCGCGGGATGACGGCTTCATCTACCTGCCCATCGATTCCAAGTTCCCCGGCGACAGCTATGCCGCATTACGTGACGCGTATGACAGCGGCTCCAAGGAGGCGGTCGACGCCGCGGCAAAGAACCTGATCAATACTATCCGCCGCGAGGCGAAGGATATCCGCGACAAGTATATCGACCCGCCCAACACTACCGAATTCGCCGTGATGTTCCTGCCCTTTGAGGGCTTGTACAGCGAGGTGGTCAACCGCGGCATGGTCGAGCTGTTACAGCGCGACTACAAGGTGAATATCGCGGGACCGTCCACGATGGCGGCGCTGCTCAATTCGATCCAGATGGGCTTCAAGACCCTCGCCGTGCAGAAGCGATCGGCAGAGGTCTGGAACCTCTTAGGCTCCGTCAAAAAGGAATTTGAGACCTTCAACACCGTGCTTGTCGCGACCCAGACCAAGCTCGATCAGGCGAACAAGGAGCTGGATAAGCTCGTCGGCGTGCGTACCCGACAGATCACCCGCAAGCTCAGCGCGGTGGAGAGCAACGATACGCCGATCGAAGCGTATTTTTCTTCTGTGGAAAATAATATTGACGATGTATAAATCGTCATTGCGAAGCCTGAAGCCTTCGGTTGAGATCCCCAAGAAAAAGACGCACGTGTCCTCGCAAAGACAATTATGAATCGGTTGAGATTGCCACGTCGCTTGCGCTCCTCGCAATGACTATTGATATTTCGGAATGAAATCATCCCTTCGTGACCATACTAAAGGCAGTATGGACACGGAGGGATTTTTTGCAGTATCATAAGGTCGAACTGTGCGGCGTGGATACCGCGCGGCTGCCTGTATTGAACGAAGAACAAAAACGCGGATTATTATTGAAAATGCGTGACGGCACCGCAGCGGAACGGAAAAGAGCAAGAGAAGAGATGATCAACGGTAATCTGCGGCTGGTGCTCAGCGTGATCCAGCGCTTTACCGGCAGGGGAGAGAACCTCGACGATCTCTTTCAGGTCGGGGTCATCGGGCTGATCAAGGCGATCGATCATTTCGACGTCGGCTTGGATGTGCGCTTTTCCACCTACGGCGTGCCGATGATCATGGGCGAGCTGCGGCGGCATCTGCGCGACAGCGGCAGTGTGCGGGTCTCACGCTCTATGCGCGACACCGCCTATCACGCGATGAAGGCGAAGGAGGAACTGACGGTAAAACTCAACCGTGAGCCGACGGTGGAGGAGATCGCCGCGGCGATCGATACGGATAAGGAGAGCGTCGTGCTGGCGCTCGAAGCGATCGTCGAGCCGGTATCTCTGTATGAGCCGGTCTTTTCCGACGGAACGGATACCGTTTATGTGATGGATCAGATCGGCGACAGAAGCGACGACAGCGACTGGCTGGAGGAGATCGCCTTTAAGGAGGCGCTCAAAAAGCTCTCTGACCGCGAGAAGCGGATCTTATCCCTGCGCTATTTCCGCGGAAAGACCCAGACCGAGGTCGCCGAGGAGATCGGGATCTCTCAGGCGCAGGTCAGCCGCATCGAAAAGGGCGCGATCGACAGCATCAAAAGGGAATTGTAGTTCAGAAAAACCGCCCTTCCGGTCTGATCCGGGAGGGCGGCGTTTAGTATGATTGATATTTGTTTGTTTCGAGCTTACGCGTTGGTAAAGTTGATGATAGAATTAGATGTCAGGGATTCATACCTGAAATTTCCGTCCGGTACAACTAATAAATGATCACCTAGTTTCATACCGCATTCTTTTTTATATAAATCATGATCGGAAACGTTTAAGCCGGTATCGTCGATCGAGATCACGGACGCTTTGCGGGTGATCACCTTTTTGAAAGAAGCATCCCAATATTTTCCGTGAAATATGTCATCAAATGTACTTTCATTCTCTTCGGTTGTTGTTTTGCTTACGGCGAAGACCGCATTGTTTGGAACGGTCGTCATATCAAAACCAATGTAGGTCAGGTATTCTCGCATGGTCTTATTCGGATATACTGACTTGACATAGTCGATGAGCGTTCTGAACTCGTCAGCGGATAATCTGTTCTCGTCCAGAACGGCGTCGATAGCATTACCGCTGTTTTCGTCGCAGACCTTTGATACATCGCCGATCATCATTGTATCTGTGAACTCTTTGTTTGTCTCGGCTTTATTAATGAATATGGTTCTGCTCAGGTTTTCAAAATGATTGCAGTGCGTTACTACGCTGTCTTCGATATCAATGTTGAACATCTCATCATCGACCGATTTGATCTCGCCATTGATCACGTTGGTGCGGGTCACGATGCTGTTGTATTTGTTGAGTGCGTTCTGATCGAGCGTCTTGATGTCGTCATCGGTGAACTGAGAGACGGTCTGCGCCGCCTTCAGGCATTGAACGTCAAGACTGTAGGCGTAAAGTTCGAGGAGCAGCACACGGTCGATATAAGGCTTAGCCGCGTCCTTTGCCTCGCCGCTGAACATGACCTGCAGGGCGCAGTCGTCGTAGATAAGCTGACAGAAATCACGGTCCTCACGGTCGCCGAAGGAGGCGGTGCTGAGCGTATCCAAAAGGCTCAGGAACTGGTTGTGGAGGTTAGAGGACTGCGTCCACTGATCGTTTCTGCCGATCAGCGCGGCGATCTCTACGGCTTTTTCGTTGTCGTTAAGTCCTCTGCCGCTCAGCGCGTTATTGTTGATGTTGTTGATCTGTCTTTCGGTTGTTTTGAGGGAGGTCATCAGGGTGTCAAAGTTGTTGCCCTTGTTGGCGATATTGGTCTGGGTGACGATCTTTTTCTCGATCTCCTGCTTGTCTTTGTTCATCTGCTTTTTCACTTCGGCAAACTGAGCGCTGACCTCGTTGCGAAGGTCGCTGATATTTTTGTTGACGTCGGAAAGAGAGGGACCATTGTTCATTAATGAGCCGAAAATGGCGTCCAGAAATCCCACGATCGCTTGACCGCCGGGGACATACTGCCTGATGATACCCATGCCTGCCCCATATGCGGCGTCTCCCGCAACGTTGCCGGTCGATGTCGCGTGAGCGGAGATGGTAGCCGCGGAGGCGACGGAGATGATGGTGATAACGGATAATACGGTCGCGATGATTCTGATCTTTAATGTTCTCTTTTTCATGATATTCAACTCCTTCTGCTTTTTTACGATGTCGAGCCGTTCTGTTTATTTGGCTCTCGTTTGATTGCATCATTATGATAGCATGACTGTCAGCCGGCTTCAATTATCAATCCTACCCTAAAGTGTTCAGTTTTGAACACTTTAGCGCTGATCTGTTCAAAACAGAACAAATTGCAGGATAATTGTAAATATGCTTGAATAATCATCTTGTATTTGATAAAATAACCATATCAAAAAGAGCAGGTGATGATATGGCTGGACAGAAGGTCAGCAGAAAAGCGCTGAAAACAAAGAAGCAAATCGGTACCGTACTGGCAGAGCTTCTGCAGGAAAAGGAGCTCAGAGATATTACGGTGCATGAGATAGCGGAGAAGGCGGACGTCAGCCGCACGACCGTCTACAACTATTATCTGGACGTTTACGATATATACGAACAGTTGGAGAATACGGTTCTGACGGAACTGGGACTTTTGATCACGGAGCACGGAGTGAAAACGACGTTTGAGGTGTATCCGGTCGTTTTCGGTTATATCAAGGATAATCGCGAAGTATTCAAAATGGTATTCGGGCCTAAGGGTCCCGCTTCGCTTTATATGAAGATACTGAATATGGTCGAGGGACTCAACCGAGTGATTTGGTCGGAGAGCTTCGGCGTGGATATGAATGACGAACGAGTTGTGTGTGCGATCCGCTATCACTCCAACGGCACAATGGCGATCGTCGGAAACTGGGTGATGACGGATTTTGCGCAGTCACAGGACTCAGTGATCCAAATGCTGGCGGGGCTCGATAGGAGCACACAGGCGTATTTAGCGTCATTGCTTGGATAATACCAATAAGAAGGGCTACCACAAAACAACGCGTTTTGTGATAGCCCGTTTTTTATGATGATGTCATCCGCGCACGGATCGCGATCAATCAGAAACTGAGCGGAATGACACTCTCCGGCTCTCCGATGACGCCGCCGCCGGTTTGTCCGGGGTCTACTTCGATCAAAGGATTACTGCCGGTCAGGATGTCGTCCGACTGAAACTCGGTGATATCCAGCTTGGTGCGAATATATGATTCTTTATTCAATTCTACCACCTCATTCTTTCAGTAATTCGTGTACATTGATATCGTTGTTGACCTCGGAATAGAAGTAATTCTGTCCGTCAACGGTGATATAGGCGATCACGGAGAATCGGTTGTTCTCCGCTAAAGCCGTATCGGAACGCAGTGTGTAAAGGACACGGTTGTAGTTGGAGATCGGCTTGGTCGTATCCTCCGGCTTGCCGTATTCAAAGCGATACGCCGCCGATTGTTTTCCCGCGTCGATATAGCCCGAGCTCATATCGTTCTGTATCATCGACTTGGCGATGTTGATCATTCTGTCACGATCCGGATCGTCGGTGCCGTCGGGATGCTTGACCGCGACCAGACCGTAGCGGATGTTCTGATCACCCTCGGCGACCATATCCTGCACGATCTTGCCGTCCTTGCTCAGGTAATTGACCATGTAGTCAAGGTAGACCCAATCGTTTTGGTCGGAGATCATGTGCGTGAAGGTCGACTCTTCGACCAGCGGCTTCCAATCCTCCGTCAGATGGTTCTCGTACTGTGCGTAGACGTTGACCACTCTGTCGGTTTCGCTCTGATCGATCCACTTGCCGCGCATGAGCATACCGAAGGTGCGGTTGGTCGTGATCGGGATCAAGCCTTCTTCATCGGCTGACCAGTAGCAGAAGTTGTCCTCCGGTATCGTGTCATCGATATACACGTACTTGTCGGGATCGGAGAATTTCGGCTCAAAGGTGACGGGCTTGCCGTATGCGATCTCTTTTCTGGTGCCCCTGAATTCTTTGCTGCCGTCCTTGACGAAATAGTAATTGAAGGTGAAGGTGTATGGCTTTGTTTTAGCCGTAACGGTCAACGATCTGCCGGAGGGATCGGGGGTCATATTGCCCGCGTCCGCGGCAGAGGTCTTCACCAGATCCCATTCGACCGTGTTCTTGTAGACGGAAACATCCTGTTGATCGTCATCGTTATCGGTGACGGCAAGAGCGGCTTTGACAAGCGGATTCTTGTCGAACAGCTTTTGCGCTTCCGCAGTCCAGAGGTAGGTGGGAACACCGGGCTGATTGTTGTTGCCGGAGTAGCCTGCGATCTCCTTATCGTTCAGCGTCACCTCAACGGTCTTGGTTCTCAGATCGCCGTAACGGTCGGTGTGCGTGAATCGATAACTGCCGGTGACCGGTTGTGTCGGTTCAGTCGGCTGTGTTGGCTGAGTCGGCTGAGTCGGTTGAGTGGGTTGTGTCGGCTGAGTCGGTTGAGTCGGTTGTGTCGGCTGAGTCGGTTGTGTCGGTTGTGTCGGCTGAGTCGGTTGTGTCGGATCGGTCGGCTGCGTCGGCTTAGTTGGCTGTGTCGGATCAGTCGGCTGTGTCGGTTGAGTAGGTTGAGTAGGTTGTGTCGGCTCTGTCGAAGATTCCGTTTTGGTGTTGACGACATCCCAGTTATGGTTGCCGGTGTAGGTAGCCGTGTAGCCGGCGGGTACATCCTCGCGGATGTAGTATTCCTTACCCGCGTCCGCGCTGTCCTTTTCGATCTCGAGCGACCATACCCATCCGTTTTCTTCGTTGGTATCTTCACCCTTCTTCACGGTGACGGGTGAGTTCTTGACCTCTTTCTCCGCGCCGGAGTCATCCTTATAATACACGTGTATCTTGATACTCTCGGGGCGATCCTCTTCTTTATCACCCTTCCAGTACTTGGTACCTCCGACGACCTCTCCGTGGTTGCTGTCGCCTAAATGGAACTTGATATTGATGATGTTGCTCGTCAGCTCATAATCACGGAAGATCGGCAGCGCGTAGCCCGTGATGCTCCAGTAGCCGTCGATCGGATGGTACATGACCGGGATATGGATATTGCTCTCGGGATAAGCTGCTTTGATGATCGCGTCGATACACATCTCCATCAGACCGGTGACCAGCTCCGTGGAGGCAAAGTCCATCGGCAGCTTCAGCTCGCCCATGCCGTATTTCTTGACGGTAAACTTGGTAGACCACTTCAACAGAGGGCTGTCGTGCTTCTTGCCGTCTACCTTCGCGATACACAGACCTGTTTTTACATATTTTTTGACTTCTTCAACGACGATGCCGGATATCACATCGTCGGCAATGGGGACGGGGATCGTGGACTTGATGCCGTCCTTGACTGCCTTGGTCACCTGATCGGCGCCGGGGATATCGGCTGCGGTAAAGTCGCCCAGGATACCGCTGAGAACCGGGGTGTAGATGTTGATCGCGCCCTCGCCTAAGCGATCGGCGTAATCCTGCTGGACCTTGCTCTCCAGCATGAGCCAGACATATTCCGGCTTTTCGTCCTTACCGTCCTCGGATTCTTCCGCACTCTTGAAGTTGATCCACCGCTTGTACGCGCTGATATCCATCGCGGCGGTGTTGGTGATCGTTGTCTTGTGCGTGTCGCTGTCATGGCTGTAATCGACCATGTATTTGGTTGTATGCTTCTTGACGTCCTTGACGCCGTCATTATACTGTTCGATCTCGAACCTGACCGAGGCCGGCAAAAGCACGGTGCTCTTCACGAGGTCTTTCACCCATTCCGGGTTAGGCTCCCAGCGCCAATAGGTGTCGGGATTGGTCGCCGCGACGATCGCGTTGGCAAGGATATCCTTATCCAGATCCCACTTGTTATACACCAGACGCTGTTTTACCTTTTGCTGAAAATCCTCGTCGTTCGGATCGGGATCGGGGTCATTCTCGTTCTTCTTCGGCCCCAGCTCACGGATACGATAATCAAAGTCGGTGTAGCCGAATACCTCAAAGCGGGGCTCTTCATCCAGAAGCTCCTCGGGTACGGGTTGGAACTCGCCCGACCAGTTGTTTGCCTCATTGAGTGTGAGTACCTCCAGCGACTTCCATGTGCGCCAGTTTTCACGTCGCTGTAAAACGACGCTGATCTCATTGGGACGATCCTTATCGGCAAAGTCGATCTCCCATTCCTTCTTTGCGGAATAGGTGACTTTGCGCGTATTCGCTACGGTGATAACGGTGTTATCCGCCGCCAGCGCGTTCTGTATTCTTTGTCGGATCTCGGGAGAGATTTGCAGTTCTTCATCATCCGCGGGAGGCGGTAGGACGACCGAGCTCCTGCCGTCGTGCTTTTGCGGGATAACGACTCTTTCGCCGCCGCCTTCTATGATCCAGCCCGCAGCGGCAAAGCCCTCGGGCTCCTCCTCGGTCAGTGTCACCGAGCCGTTGATGGGCAGATTAGAGGCGTTGATCTCCCATTGCTCGTCTTTTTTGAGCGTTTTCTGTCCGCTGCCGCCGTTGCCGGAGTAGCGCAAGGTGACCTCGTCGGGTTCGGTGGCGGGATCGGTGCCGTCCGGCCATATCTTCTTGAGCTTTACGGTCTTGACCTGCTTGTTATACAGCTTGACTACGGCGTGTTCCCCTGCCATGATATCGTGGTAAGCATTGTCTTCGTCCTCGGTCAGATCCAGAACGCCGCTGCCTTCGCCGACGTTTTCATCCTCGGGAAGATCGTACTCGTCATTATCGTCATCGTCATCGTCTTCGGGAGGGACGGCGCTGCTGAACGTCCAGCTTTCGGGCGCGAAGCCGACCACCTCTTGCTCGCCGAAGATCAGCTTGTGATGACCGTATACGGCGGGGATCTGCGCTTTCCATTCGTTCTCTTCATCGAGCGTGACGACGTTGTCCCAGTCTATCTCCGTTTCGGCTCCGTCATCACGCCAGATCGAGGCGTATTCAACGGTCACCTCGTCGGGGTGCTCCGCATTATCCGGCCAGATCTTCTCGATGGTGATCGTGGAGCGGTAATGGCAATCCTGACATTCGCCGTTTTTCTCGTAGCGGTGAGGCTGTAAGCCTTCCTCCGCCAAAAAGCAGTAGGGGCAGCGTCCTGTATGTCCGTTAAAGCCTTGCGATACATACTCGGCGCCGGGGTGATCACAGGGTTCGATCTTTGCCCAGCCATTATCACGGCAGGCGGAATCACGGTTATTGGCCTGCTGTAACACGGCTGAGTTCATGTTTTCGCCCGCATAGACTTTGGCGGTATGATAGAGTGCAAGATATCCGTTTGTATCATTGTCGCCGCCGTGACCGATCGCCTGTCCGCCGTTAGAGCTGCATGCTGTTACGGTGCCTTTATTGATCTTGACGATACCGCCGTTGCCCTGATATCCGCTGCCGATACCGGCGCCGTAGACACTGGATGCATTTACGGTTCCGCCGTTTATGGTGATCTCTCCTACCTGAGCGTAGCCGTCTCCGCTGCCGATACCGGCGCCGCCGTAAGTACCGATAAGAAACGTAGAGTTTCCGTTTGCGCTTGCGTTGACTTCTCCGCCGTTGATAATGATGGTACCGTTATAACCGTTGTAGCCGGCGCCGATACCCGCGCCGCCGGGTTCTCCGAGCGACGGAGGATAATAGCCGCTTTCCGCAAACACATTACCGCCGTAGATCACGATCGCGCCGACAGAGCCGTCTGCCTTGGCGCCATTGCCGATACCCGCGCCGTCCCAATCTGAGGTGGCGTGCACTTCTCCTCCGAAGATCAAAATGCCGTCCATACTGCTCGCCTGTCCGCCGTTTCCGCCGCCGATACCGGCGCCGTGGCCGGTGGCAATTGCATGGATCGTGCCGGAGTATACTTTGACGGACGCCGGAGAACCGCCTTCTCCGCCTCCGATGCCGGCGCCGTGATCGCCGGCGGAGTACGCATTGATATGACCGCCGTGGATATTGATATGACCGGTATCGCCGCTTATTCCGCCGATTGCCGCGGCGTTTCCGGATCTATGAGCAGTCAGCGTACCGCTGCCGTCGTGCTGGTCATAAAAATTCAGCGTAAAACCCGTCGGCAGATCGATGCCGTCACATTCGAGCGTCGCTCCGTCGCACAGGATAATGTTGACTGCTTCTCCGTTAGCGCTGATAATGGACAGGCTGCCGTAGATTCTTTGGCTGCCGCTGACTACGTAGGTTTTACCCGCTTCAAGGATGTTGTTCTGGATACCGGCAATATCGATCGCGTCGTCGGGGATCGTTCTTTGCGTTTCTACGACCTTTTCACCGTCCCAATGGCGTTCGATATAGGTCTCTTTGGTCGTCGCGAAAATCACGACGTTATCGGCAGGCATGACAAATGTCTTGTCCTCACTGAGCGGAACGCGGTTTTCGTGGCTGTCCTCGACCCAAACCTCTTCGATGACAAAATTATTGTTATCAATGAGGTTCAGGGCGACGGTTTCTCCCGCCATCGCGTAGCGGCGATCCGGGATCACAAAGTCCAGTGCCGATTCATTGACACGCACCGTATACAGCGCGCTGACAGTGAGCTTGAGCTTGACGTTTGACGCGGGCATATCAAAGTTCGCATGGATCGAGTGATACCCGTCATATACGTCGACAGGGAAATCACGCGCCTGCTGCTGACCGTTTTCGTCGGTGTACTCCATACGGACGCCCGAATAGCACAGGACGCCGCCGTCGGCATAAACAGTACAGTAAACGTCGACAGTATTTGCCGCACGGGTCGTCGTCGGCATATCGCTTATATTGCCGTCGATCCCGAGATACGGATCTTTGAGGAACCGATCCGCCAGCTCCTCCATGGCGGGATCGCTGTATACCAACTCATAGGTGATGTCATAGTCGCGATACTCAAAGAAGCAGGTGACGGTGACATCCTCCCGCGGCATGATGAAGGTGTATTGCTCCGCGTGATCGTTTTCCTCTAATGAAGGGGTGAGAGGCAGATAGACCCTTTGACCGGCATCGCCGACATAGCTCGCGCGCAGCTTGTAGATGTCCGGATCATCGCCGTTTGAATGCAGAAATTGTGTGCCGGGTTCCCAATCGATATTCACATGGACGGTATCGCCCTCTAAGTACTGATGCGATACGTCTCCGCCGTCGAGGGTGACGGTATTCCCGGGTTCACCGTGATTCGGATCGATGGTGGCGGTGAATGGTCGGTTAGGATCGTACAGCTCGATATTTGCTTTGATTTCGATCCTCCGTATACCGGAGTTTGGTCCTTCGGGAATGTCGAAATAATAGTAGTAGCTCTCTTGATGGACCTCGATCGCCGCGCCGTTCTGGATGCGCACATCCCATCCGACAAACTCATAGCCGTCTTCGGCGTGTACGGAAAGCATGATCCTTGTGCCGCCGTTAAACTCACGCTCGCTCCAATCTCCGTAGTTTTCCGTTTGGATGGTGCCGATCCGTTCTCCCTGTTCATCCTCGGGCTGATAGATCACAAGATAATTACTCGCCGCCGACACATTGAACGGAGCCGCCGTAAAAACGGTGAGCAATATCGCAAGAATCAGAATGAAGCTGAGCTGCTTTTGATATCGTTTCATATAAACCTCCCGATTTCGATTTGGTATGGAACGCTGTGTTGACAGACGTTGTCAGAAAAGCATATATATATTTAATCAGAATAATTATACTACATCAGCTTGGATAAGTCTATATTATTTGAGCGATTTTTGCGTTTTTTCGCAAGAAAAAACCCCTGTCCCAAAACGGAACAGGGGTTCGTATGATTGTCTATTGTTGCCGTGGCAATCTCAACCGATTGAATAACCGATTATTCAGCGTCCTTGCTCTTGATCAGCGCCTTGAATACGAGTGCCGCCAGCGCGCCGCCTACCAGCGGAGCAACCAAGAATACCCAGTAGCATGCCAGCGCGTCGCCGCCCTTGAAGATCGCGGGACCAAAGGAGCGAGCGGGGTTGACAGAGGTGCCGGTGAAGTAGATGCCGAAGATGTGAACCAGCGTCAGGGTGAAGCCGATGACCAGACCCGCGAATTTCTCATACTTCTTCTTGGAAGTGACGCTCAGGATGACCAGAACGAATACGAAGGTCAGGATGCACTCGATGACAAGCGACTTGAGGATGTTGTTGTCGAACAGACCGTTCGCGCCAAGGCTGGTGTCAAAGCCGACCAGCGCGCCCAGTACAGCCGCGCCCGCGGTAGCGCCCGCGAACTGCGCGATGATGTAGATGAAGAATTCGGATACGGTCATGCCGCCGGTCAGCAGAACGCCGATGGATACCGCCGGGTTGATGTGACAACCGGAGACGTTGCCGATGGAATACGCCATCGCGACGATGACCAGTCCGAACGCCAGCGCTGTGAGGATGTACGCGCCGTTAGGCTCAGCGCCGTTGCATCCTACGACCGTAGCGGTACCGCACGCGAACAGTACCAGCACGAAGGTGCCGATGAATTCCGCACAGAATTTTTTGATGTTGTCCATGTGATTCTCTCCTTTAATGAATTTTTCCGAATGGCATATGGAGCTTTTACTGTCGCCCCTGCCACTGTCAATATCATACCAAAGGATTTTACCGATTGCAATAAAAATTGTCAATTATTACAAAATTTTAATCGATTATCAGAACGCTGTCAAAAATAGCGAAAATTTCGAATCATTTGTAGGGGGCGACATTCATGACGCCCCGCACACTTCCGATCGATTTCATCCGCAAGCAAAGCAGATGAAACGTTTGCTGTAGGGGAGGGTCTTAACCCTCCCGCAACTTATCCAATATATCCCACCTAAATGCGGAGCAAATCTATTTTTCCGTAGGGACGGTCATCGGACACGGTGTCCCCATCCGCAGAATGACGGACGTTTGTGCTATCGGGAACGGCAGATAGGAAACAAAAGGTTATGCCATGCGGTACGTCGGACACGCGTGTCCAAGCGCTGTACCCTACAACACACTCGCCTCGCCTCAACGCATATTACATCTTGACCAACACCCTGCCGCGGGAGCAGCGCAGTGGCGCTTAGCCAATCGCTGTGCTCTTGGAGCGCTGTTGCATGGGAGTTGTATGCCAAATCACAGATTTGGACAACTCCTCAAGCCGCTCCCCTACAAAATCACTGCAACGTTTACTGTAGGGGAGGGTCTTGACCCTCCCGTAACCTATCTATTCAATGTCTCCTACCGCAAAGCATATATCTGTTTCCGTAGGGATGACCATCGGTCATCCGCAGAATGACGGGCGTCTCGTATATCGAAAGCGTGAGATAGGGGAGAAACATTCTGCCATGCGGACGAGCAATGCTCGTCCCTACGAAAACGTTTGTTATTATTGCAAACATGGTTCATATCCCAACCGATAACCCCTTATACCGTGATCACGCCCGTATAGCCGAAGAGGATCCCTGCCGCGGCGGACAGGACGATGATCAAAATCGGATTGAGCTTTTTGTACAGCAGCAGGAACAGCGCGATGGCGAAAATGCCGAGGCTCACATAGAAATTCGCCGATCGCAGTACCGCCAAATTAATTCCTTCAAAGAAAAATATCTCTCTTCCGACACGCAGTACCGTCGCGGCGATCAGCCCGACCACCGTGGCTTTCAGCCCCAGCATCGCGCCCTGCACGATGATGTTTTCCTTGATCTTCGCGTATACCTTCGCGATCAGCAGGATGATGAGAAACGGCGGCAGCACCAGCCCCAGGGTCGCCACGATCGCGCCGAGGATGCCGCCGACCTCGCTGCCGATGTAGGTGGAGATATTAACGGCGAACGCGCCGGGGGTGCTCTCCGAGATCGCGATGAAGTCCACCAGCTCCGTGGTCGTCATCCAGTCGTGACGGAGCACGGTCTCTTCGATGAAGGGGATCATCGCGTAGCCGCCGCCGAAGGTCAGCGCGCCCATCTTGAAGAATTCGAGGAACAGCAGGAGATAGACGTTCATAGCTTCTTACCTGCCTTTCGCGCGATCAGCGTCGCCGCGATCCCGATGACCGCCGCGGAAACGATCACGATGAGGACGTTTGCCGAAAAGAACGCCACCGCCGCAAAGGACGCCGCCATGATGAGGTAGGCGACGATATTCTTCGGGCACTTCTTGAACATGGACACGACCGCCTTGACCAGCAGTGCCAGCACACCCGCGCGGATGCCGAAGAAGGCGTATTTGATGATCTCGAGCTGCTCGAACCGACGCAGAAACAGCGAGATGATATAGATGATGACAAAGCTCGGCAGCACCACGCCGAAGGTCGCGCAGAACGCGCCGAAAACACCGCCGATCTGATAGCCGATGAAGGTGGCGGCACAGATGGCGATGGGCCCGGGGGTGGTCTCGGAGATCGCGACGACCTCAAGCAGATCATCGCCGCTGATCCATCCTTTTTTGACCGATATTTCATTTTCGATGATCGGGATCATTGCGTAGCCGCCTCCGAAGGTGACCACACCGATCTTCATAAAGGTAAGAAAAAGCTGTAGGTAAAGTTTAAAATTTCTTTTCATAATAAAGCATAGTGTAGGGGAGGGTCTTTACCCTCCCGAAACGTTTGTTGAGATGACATCAAAACGCGAAGCGGATGAAGCGTTTACTGTAGGGGAGGGGCTTGCTCCTCCCGTTCGCGAAGCGATTGTCGCAGTTCCTTTGTGTTTTCCGTATTGCTGAAGCAGCGGTTGAATGATCGAGGTTGAAAATCATATGATTTTCAATCGGGAGGGTCAAGACCCTCCCCTACAAATCGGGTGCGGGTGTCCCGCCATTCACCGTTCACCATTCACCATTCACCGCGCCATCGGCGCACTAATTCTGCTTCTCCACGATCTTATAATCATCGGAAAAGCGGAAATACGGACAGCTCGAATCACTGCCGCTCATGAAGCGCGCCAGATCGTCCTCGTCGAGGTTGACCTCGCATTCATAGTCGTCGAACGCCTCGTTGTAGTTATAGTATGCGCAGAATTCACAGCTGCTTTTTCCTGCCATAGAATCACACCCTTTGTTTTGTAAAAACAGTATAACAAAATCGAAAATATTTTTCAATATCTTGTTGCAATTTCACGAGAATTCCTATATACTTATTGTAACTATTATGTCAGGAGTCTTGCAAATAAAAGTCAAGCCCTAAAATGAAAAAAGATGAGATTATTTGGGCATACCCAAAGCAAGGCATAGCAAACAAGCCAAAGAACGATGTTTTTCAGCTTGAAGTAAATATATTTATTTGTTGACAAGGGGTTAGTCGTTCAGACACTCCTTGACGCGAGCGTAGTAAATGCGAAG
>JAHKVW010000011.1 GCA_020624805.1 bacterium
CCGCATAATCAGTATCATTACTCAAGGTATTGAGCCATACGTTTGCATGCTATTATACAGTTGCGTTATCTCTCCCCTCGCATTCTTTCATTAGTCCTTATTTATCATCCCACTTGCGTGCCCCCTCGTCAGAGGGGGCTGGAAAGGTTTTTCTACAGCCTGAGCTCCCTTTACCAAAGGGAGCCTTTTTTTATTCGGTTGAGATTGCCACACCCTTTCGGGTTCGCAATGACTTTTTATAGGTGGAGATTGCCACGGCATAAATACCTTGCAATGACAATCGGAAATATCAGGAATCATGAAATCGCTCTTGACTTTTGTTTGATTTTGTAGTACATTTGTTCTATAGAGATTCGAACAGTCGTGAGATCGCCAGTAAATCGGTTGAGATCACCGCGGACTGTCTATCGGTTCATCCGCACAATGATGATCAGGGAGTAAGGAGGTTGCCATGATACAGCATTACAGAAAAGTATACGTCAAGGTGAACTCCGATTTTGACGCGACGGGCTATATGGTGCCGCGCACCATCACCTGGGCGGACGGCAGGACGTTTGAGATCGAGGCGGTCAGGGATTTTCGACCCGCGTCCACGCTGAGCGGTCACCACGGCGGCGATTGCTATACGATCGTCATCCACGGCGAGGAACGGTATCTGTTCTTTGAGAAAACGAGCGGGATGTTCTCGTCACGGTTCGGACGGTGGTTCGTGGAACAGCCGATGGCGGGGTGATAAATCGGTTGAGATTGCCACGGCGCATAAATGCGCCTCGCAATGACAATGATGTAAAAAAGGAGGGAAACGGCATGGAACGCACGTATATCGCGATCGATCTGAAGAGCTTTTATGCCAGTGTGGAATGTGTGGAGCGGCGTCTGGATCCTCTCACCACCAATCTGGTCGTCGCGGATTCTTCACGCACGGAAAAGACCATCTGCCTTGCCGTGTCGCCCTCATTAAAGGCGCACGGGATCTCGGGACGCGCCCGACTGTTCGAGGTCGTACAGCGCGTCAAAGAGGTGAACAGCGAACGCCTGAGCAAGGCGATCAAAAGCGGCAGGATCCGCAAAAACGAGGACGGCAAATATCGCTTTATCTCATCGTCCTTCCACGCGCCCGCGCTGGAGAGCGACCCCTCGCTGGAGCTGTCCTATATCGTCGCGCCGCCTCGCATGAGGCTGTATGAGGAATACAGCACGCGGATCTTCTCCATCTATCTGAAATACATCGCGCCCGAGGATATCCAGGTCTATTCGATCGACGAGGTGTTCATCGACGCGACCCACTATCTCGACCTGTACAAGATGACCGCGCATGAGCTGGCGATGACCATGATCCGCGAGGTGCTGTACACCACCGGCATCACCGCGACCGCGGGCATCGGAACCAACTTGTATCTCGCCAAGGTCGCGATGGACATCGTGGCAAAGCATGTGCCCGCGGACAAGGACGGTGTGCGCATCGCGGAGCTGGACGAGATGTCCTACCGCGAAAAGCTGTGGTGTCACCGACCGCTGACGGACTTTTGGCGGATCGGCAGGGGCTACAGCACCAAGCTCGAAGCCTACGGCATGTTCACGATGGGCGACGTCGCGCGCTACTCCGTCACACAGGCGGGTGAAGATCTGCTGTACAAGCTGTTCGGCGTCAACGCGGAGCTGTTGATCGACCATGCGTGGGGCTGGGAGCCGACGACGATCGCGGACGTCAAGGCGTATCGTCCGAGCACTAAATCCCTCTCGTCGGGGCAGGTGCTCAAGGAACCGTATGACTATGAAAAGGGACGGCTGATCGTGCGCGAGATGACGGAGCTGTTGGTGCTCGATCTGGTCAGAAAACGGCTGGTCACCAAACAGCTCGTGCTGACCGTCAACTACGACAGAGAGAGCCTGTCGGTGCAGACCCCGGGCAAAAGCATTGCCGACACCGTGTATACCGTCCGCACGACGGGCAAGGTCTTTGAGGGCAAGGTGGGCAAGGATTACTACGGACGCGTCGCGCCCAAATACTCCCACGGCACGGGGAATCTGGAGCAATATACCAGTTCGACGCGCAAGATCATGGACGTTGTGATGGCGCTGTACAGCAGGATCGTCGACCCCGATCTGCTGATCCGCAAGGTCAACATCGCCGCGTGTCAGCTGCTCGATGAGGACGAGATCACCGATACATCACAGCAGCTGAGTCTGTTCTCCGACTACGGAGAGGCAAAAGAGAAAAAGGCCGCCGAACAAGCGGCGGAGGAAAAGGAAAAGAAGATCCAGAACACCATGCTCGACTTACAATATCGCTACGGCAAGAACGCCGTGCTCAAGGGGATGAACCTCAAAGAGGGCGCGACAACGATCGAGCGCAACGGTCAGGTCGGAGGACATAAGGCATGAAGCAGGATGACGCAAAAATCAAATACGCGGATATCTTTACGCTCCCCCATCATCAGAGCGCGACGAGAAAGCACATGAGCCGCTATGACCGCGCCGCGCAGTTTGCGGCGTTCAAGGCGCTGACCGGCTATGAAGATATGATCGCCGAGGAAGCGCGGTATACGGACGGCAGGATCGAGCTGTCGGACAACGAGATCGAGATCATCAACGCGACGATCGGCGAGCTGGGACGCAGGCTCGAGGACGGCGATCACCCCACGGTCACGGTCGTGTATTTCAAGCCCGATCCGTATAAAAAAGGCGGCAGTTATGAAACGCTCAAGGGGCGACTCAAAAAGATCGACGCACTCGAAAAGACGCTGGTGTTCTACGGCAGTGAGAACATCGAGGATAAGCGAGTGCCGACCGTGAAGCTCGAGCTCGACAGGGTCGTGCATGTGCTATATGAGGGGTAAGAGGATTTTTGAAGCGAAAAAGGGGTGCCAAGCCTCCCTCTGACGAGGGAGGTGGGTTTGCCAACGGCAAACTCGGAGGGAGAGATAACGAGGCATAACAGTAAAACCAATACGACTGACCCAATACCGTCAGCAATGACAGTTCATGTCGGCATGAGTCAAATTGCGGTTTGTAACAATAATGTTTCGTTATCTCTCCCCCGCAAACATAAGTAGCGCACTCTTTATAAAGTTCTACTCGCTTGCCCCCTCGTCAGAGGGGGCTTAATATGTTGTGCGCCCCCCGTGACACGCGTGTCGAGCCCCTCGCAATGACTTTTTGAAATAAAGAAGAACGCCGGGCAGTTCCGTTGGGAGCCGCCCGGCGATTTTTGTTTATTCGGTTGAGATTACCACGTCGACGGCTTCACCGTCTCCTCGTAATGACAAATATTATCAGTCCTCGCGATGATCGAACACGCGCTTGGTCTTTTTCTCCGAACGCGGGAGGGTGCCGACGGAAACGACAACGACCTTGGGTGTGACGGACATTTTGGACTTAAAGAGATACTTGATGGTCTCGGCGGTCTTGTCAAAGCTGACGCGACCCTCCGCCTCGACCGTGAGCAGGATGATGTCGCGGTTCTTTTCCTCATCATGGGCGATATCGATCTTGTACTCGCTCGATACGCCGTCGACCGTGCCGAGGATCTCCTCGACCTGGCTGGGGAACATATTCACGCCGTGCACCTTGAACATATCGTCCGATCTGCCCTTGATGACGTCCAGTCGGGGGTAGGATCTGCCGCAGGAGCACGCGCCGGGGATGATACGGGAGAGGTCGTGGGTGCGGAAGCGAAGCAGCGGCGCGCCCTCTTTGACGAGGGTGGTGATGACGATCTCGCCCTCAACGCCGTCCTCGACGTTCTCGCCGGTCTCGGGATCGATGATCTCAATGTAAAGGAAATCGTCCCAGTAGTGCATACCGGTCTGGTCGGCGCAGTTGATGCCGATACCGGGGCCGTAGATCTCGGTGAGTCCGTAGATATCGTACAGCTCGATACCGAGCTCGTTCGCGATATACTCGCGCTTTTTATCGCTCCATCTCTCGGAGCCAATAACGCCCTTTTTGAGGCAGATATCCTTTTTGATGCCGCGCTCGTTGATCTCTTCGGCAAGCAGCAGCGCATAGCTGGAGGTCGCGCAGATGACGGTGGATTTAAGATCCTGCATCATCTGGAGCTGTTTTTCGGTGTTGCCTGGACCCATCGGGATCGCCATCGCGCCGAGCTTTTCACAGCCCGCCTGAAAGCCGATACCCGCCGTCCACAGACCGTAGCCCGGTGTGATCTGGATGCGGTCTTTTTTGGTGATGCCGGCGGTCTCGTAACAGCGCGCGAACATGGTCGACCAGTCGTCGACGTCCTTGGCGGTATACGGGATGATGACAGGCTTACCGGTCGTGCCGGAGGACGAATGGATGCGGACGATCTCTTCATCCGGCGCCGCCTGGATGCCCAAGGGATAGGCGTTGCGGAGCTCCGCCTTATCGATGAAGGGGAGCTTTTTGAAATCCTCGACGGTCTTGACTTCGGTGACGCCGAGCTTTTGATAGATCTGCGCGAAATAGTTGTCGGATTTGAGGATCGCCTGCAGACGATCGTTGACCAACGCGAGTTGCTTTTCTGTGATTTGCATGATATTCCTCCTGTTTATCGGTTGGCGTCGCCCACACCCGATTGTAAACGGGAGGAGCAAGCCCCTCCCCTACTTGTGACGTTCATGCCCGCTGTGAGGGCGGCAAGGTTCTTTTCGGTAAAGCGCTCGGGGACGATCTTGATGATGGTGTTACGGACGGTCTCTTCTTTCAGTCCGAGCTCACCCGATCCGAGCGCCGCGCCCAAAACCGCCACGTTGAAGAACTTGGACGATCCGAACGGCGCGCACAGCTCGTCGGAATCAACGACAAGACATCGGCACTTTGACCGGATAAAATCGATCTCGGCTTTTCCGTCATACCCGGCGCCGCCGTTCAGCGAGGTAGGCTTGACAGGGATACGGTTGACGATGACAAAACCGTCTTTCTTGAGATATTTCAGATTTCTGACCGCCTCACTCGGCTCGAACGCGATCAACAGATCCGCGCCGCCGACGGGGATCAGCGGAGAGAAAGCACTCTCTCCGATCCTGACATGGCTGGTGACGGGGCCGCCGCGCTGTGCCATGCCGATGGTCTCGGCGGAATGGGCGGTGAAGCCCTCCTCCATTGCGGACGCCGCGATGATGCGCGAGGCGAGGACAGTACCCTGACCGCCGACGCCGCAGATCATGATATCCTTATTCATGAGAGCCACCTCCGATCGCTTTGACGGGACAGAGCTTTGCGCACAAGCCGCAGCCGGTGCAAAGATTCTCATCGATCACTGCCTTGCCGTCACTGACGGACAGCGCGGGGCAGCCGATCTCTTTGATACAGCGCAGACAGCCGATGCACTGATCGCTGTCGACGCGCAGTTTTTTGTCGGGTTTGGTGATGGCGACACAGGGCGATTTGAAGATGATCGCCTTGACGCCTTTTAATTCGGCACACTCCTTGACCGCCGCAACGGACGCGTCGAGGTCGAGCGGATCGACCGTGATGACCTTCGTCACACCGACAGCGAGCAGGATCTTTTCGATGCTGATCTTTTCCACAGGCGTTGCCATCATGTTTCTGCCGGTGCCGGGATGGGGCTGGTGACCCGTCATCGCGGTGGTCGAGTTATCCAGCACACAGACGATCATATCCGCGGCGTTGTAGACGGCGTTGACCACACCGGTGATGCCGGAGGCGAAGAAGGTGGAGTCGCCCGCAAAGGAGAACGCGACCGCGTCACTGTCCATATGGTTGAAGCCCTGTGCCATCGTGATGCCCGCGCCCATGCACAGGCAGGTATCGACCATGTCGAGCGGCATCGCGTTGCCGAGGGTGTAACAGCCGATATCGCCGCAGAAATACGCCTTTTTGCCCTTCATCGCGCGCTTGACCGCGTAGAACGAGGCACGGTGCGGACAGCCCGCGCACAGGACAGGCGGCCGCATAGGCGGCTGAGGCGCGTTGGAGAGATCCACACTGTCCTCAGCGTTATCCAGTCCCAGAAAACGGCTGATGATGCGCTTGGCGCTGTCGGTATCATTCTCACCGCTGTGGGGCACGTCGCCGCTGAGCTTGCCGCGGACATCAATATCAAGATGATGCTTGCCGACGAGCTTGAGCAGGGTCTCTTCGATATACGGGCTGAGCTCTTCAAAGCAGAGCACTTCATCAACGCCGTCGAGCGCGCCCAGAAAAAAGCGCTCGGGCGTGGGATACGGCGTACCGACCTTGATCAGGCGCACGTCGGGCCGGTCTTTGAGAAATTCGCTTGCGTAGGCGTAGCTGACGCCTGTGGCGACGACCGCCTTTGCGGAGCTGCCCGAGACGGTATTGAAGCGGCTGTTTGAGAACGCCTCTCCGATCTCGATATTGCGCTTTTCGATCATCGCGTGATTCTGATAGGATAAACGCGGGAAGATGACCCACTTCTTGGAATCCTTGACAAAGCCCTCATACTCCCTCGCCGTGAAGGAATCGGGCGCGTCGATGGACGCGTAGGCGTGGTCGACGCGGGTAGTGGGACGCAGGATCACGGGTGTTTTGTAGGCTTCGGAGCAGAGGAACGCCTCCTGCACCATGTCGAACGCCTCTTCGGGAGAACAGGGATCGAACACGGGGATGCGCGCGAACTCGGCAAAGCGGCGGGTATCCTGCTCGGTCTGGGACGAGATGGGGCCGGGATCGTCAGCCGATACCACGACCATGCCGCCCTTGACGCCGACGTAGGCGAGGCTCATCAGCGGATCGGACGCGACATTAAGACCGACCTGCTTCATCGTCACCATCGCGCGCGCACCGCTGTACGCGGCGGCAGCGGCGACCTCCATCGCCGCCTTTTCATTGACCGACCATTCAAGGTACGTGCCCTCGTGGGGAAATTTCGAGACCGTTTCGATGATCTCGGACGAGGGGGTGCCGGGATAGCCGGAAACCAGATTCACTCCTGCGGACAACGCGCCTAACGCGATCGCGCCGTTGCCCATGACATATTTTTTACTCATTTCATCATCCTCTTACACGGAAAACGCCGTGTATAATTTCGTACCGTTCTATCATAGCACAAAAATAAAAAGATATCTACCCCATCGGAGAAAAAGTTGCGGGAGGGGGATTTCAAGCCAACGGTAAACGTTTCAGGGGATTTGTAGGGGAGCGGCTTTGAGGAGTTGTCCAAATCTGTGATTTGGTTTACAACTCCCATGCAACAGCGCATGGGGAGCAGATTTATCTGCGATTGGCTAAGCGCCACTGTATGACGTACCGCATGGCAGAAACGTTGTGCTCCTATCTGGGGGATTCGATAACGGAAACGCCCGTCATTCTGCGGATGACCAATGGTCATCCCTACGGAAACATGGATTTGCTTCGCATTTGAATGATATTTTGTGGAGGAATCGCGTACATCGTCGTAGGGACGAGCATTGCTCGTCCGTATGACAGAAACATTTCTCTCCTATCTAATGCTTTCGATACCGGAAACGTCCGTCATTCTGCGGATGACCAATGGTCATCCCTACGGAAACATGGATTTGCTTCGCGTTCGAATGATATTTTGTGGAGGAATCG
>JAHKVW010000085.1 GCA_020624805.1 bacterium
ACGCTAAGATATTATACACTATTTTTTTGCGTTTGTAAATAGGTAAAGAAGATTTTTTTGCAAAGAGCGGGATTATCGTTTGCTTTATCCTGTGATCTAAAACAAATAGCAGCACTGCATTATTACACTGCAGCGCTGCTTTATCTGTTTTTATATCGGTCACTCGGCGTTTTGAGCCTGTGCCACCTTCATCATGATGGCACATTCGATGCGCTTTTTGAACAGCTCACAGCCGTATTGGTAGGTTCCGGTGACGGAGCCCGTCGCATGATACGCGTTCGCGGCACATCCGCCGGAGCAATACAGCTTTGCCCAGCAATCCTTGCAGTCGGGGCGGGCGTAGGCGTTGCACAGCTTGAATTCATCCTGCACAGCGGGATTGGTGACGCCGTCATAAACGTTGCCCAGCAGGTATTCGGTGTTGCCGACAAACTGGTGACACGGATACAAATCGCCCCACGGGGTGACCGCCATATACTCCGTGCCCGAGCCGCAGCCCGAGATGCGTTTGTAGATGCACGGACCCGCGTTCAGGTCAAGCATATAGTGATAGAAGGTGATGGGCTTGCCCTCCTTTTCCCGTCTGAGCATATCCTTGGCGAGGATCTCATACTGCTCAAAAAGCACGGGCAGATCGTCATAGGTCAGCGCGTACGGATCATCGGGCGGGCATACCACCGGCTCCATCGAAAGCTCCGTAAAACCGAGGTCCGCCATGTGGAAGATATCGTTGGTGAAATCGGTGTTGTTGTGGGTGAAGGTGCCGCGGATATAATAGCCCTTGTTGCCGCGTCTTTCGACAAAGTGCCGGAACTTCGGCACGATCAGATCATAACTGCCGTTGCCGTTGACGGTTTTTCTCAGGCGGTCATGCACCTCTTTTCTGCCGTCGAGGCTGAGTACGACGTTGTGGCACTCTTTGTTGGCGAAGTCGATCACCTCGTCGTCGAGCAGAACGCCGTTGGTGGTCAGCGTAAAGCGGAAGTTCTTGCCCTTTTCCTTTTCGATGCTTCTGCAATAGGCGGTGATCTCTTTGACGACGTCAAAATTCATCAGGGGTTCGCCGCCGAAGAAGTCGATCTCCAGATTCTTTCTGGAGCCCGAGTGCTCGATCAAAAAGTCGATCGCCTGCTTAGCGACCTCAAAGCTCATCAGAGCTCTGTCGCCGTGATACTTGCCTTGGCTTGCGAAGCAGTATTCGCAGTTGAGGTTGCAGGTGTGCGCGACGTGCAGACACAGCGCCTTGATAACGGTGTTGCGCGCCTTGAAGTCAAAGGCAAGATCCGCGTAATCGTCTGCGGTGAACAGCTTGCCCTGATCTTTCAGCTCCTCGATATCGTCGATGCAGTCGCGGATCTCGGCTTCATCAACAGAATCGTCATCGGCGTACTGCTTGAGCATGGCGGCGATGATGCCGTCCGTGTCCGTATCCTCGTACAGCCCGATGATATCATAGGCGAGATCGTCCACCACATGGACACTGCCGCTGAAAACATCGAGGACGATGTTGTAGCCGTTGAGTTTGTAACGGTGTATCATAAGTTCCTCCGAAATCGGTTGAGATTACCACGGCTCCGACACGCGCGCACACACGTGCACACGCGTGCACAAGTGTGTGAAGGGGGAGCCTCGTAATGACAATTCTATGTTAATTGGCATAAGGAAAGCCGTCAGACCTTGGCGGTATAACGGCTGAAAATTCCTTATTGTGTTCAGACGTAATTACTTCTCGCTGAGGCACTTCTCGCACTGCTGGTTAGCAACACCGCAGGAAGTCTTGCAAGCAGACTGGCAGGAGGTCTGGCATTCGCCGCAGCCGCCGGTCTTAACGCTCTTCTGAAGATCACGAGTCTCTATGGTCTGGATTCTTTTCATAATTGTCAACTCCTTGATTTATCTTGATTTATATGGATATTCTAACACGCGGTGCGTGCTTTGTCAACCGATTATTGAAATTAGCGGGAACGCCGAATTGTCGGTGACGATCTCATTTCCCGCCGCTCTCAAAGCCCTGAGCTGCCGGAGCACTTCGCGGTCGATCACCTCACCGGGCACGATAATCGGGATGCCGGGCGGATAGGCGCGGACATACTCGCGTGAGATCTTTCCCTCAGCTTGATTGACGTCGCGCATCACGCCGTCCGCGTTGACGGCTTCGCTGATGGTATAGCGCTTTTGGGGCAGGGGAGAGGCGGTGATGGTTTGCGGATGATCTGCCGCTGCGCATTTGCTGTCGATGTCGACAAGCGCATTGATCAGGCGGTCAAAGCCCTCGTCGGTATCGCACACAGACGTCATCGCGAGCGCATAGTCGCCGAGCGCCATCTCGAGCTCAAGGTGATAGTCCGATCGGAGCGTATCCATGAGCTCCTTGCCGCTCATATAACCGTTACCGCAAATACACAGCTTGCCGATGTCATAGTCAAAGACATTCCCGGCGTTTATCAGCTCTTCCTGCGCGACGGACAAATGCCGCAGTGATGCCGCGGCTTTATGAAACTTCAGTAGCCGTTTTGTATAATCGTCAAAAGCACCGCGGCTGTCCTTCAAAAACGTCAGACAGCGATCAACGGACGCGAGCAGTACATAGGACGGACTGCTCGTTTCAAAAACAGAAAGCTGCCGTTGCATTTCTTTCGCCAAGCTATCGTCATTTGTCAGCAGCAGCGCCGTTTGTGTCATGGCGGGCAGCGTCTTGTGCAGGCTGGTCACAGCCGCGTCGGCGCCGCATTGGACAGCGCTTTGCGGGAAGCTGTCCGAAAACGGAAAATGCTCTCCGTGCGCCTCGTCGACCAACAACCTCGCGCCGTATCGATGACAGATCGCGGCGATGCTTCTGATATCCGACACTACGCCCTCATAGGTGGGGGAGGTGATGACGACCAACGAGGTTTCGGGATTCGCTTTCAGCATCTTCTCGACCGAATCGGGCGAAATCGAAGCAAAGATCCCCAACCCGTCGACCGTGTCGGGCAGGATGTATTCCGTATCGAGTCGGCACAGCTCGACGGCGTGATAGACCGCCATATGGCTGTTGCGGGCGATCAGCACGCGTTCGCCGTCCTTTGTCATCGCGCGTGTTGCCGCGAGGATCCCGACGGTCGAGCCGTTCACCAGCGCGAACGCATAGCGTGAACGGAACAGCTCCGCCGCGTCCTTCTGCAACTGAGCAAGACATCCGCGAGGCTCGTGCAGGTTGTCAAAGCCGTCGATCTCCGTGATATCGATCTCATAGGGCAGACCGCTTTCCGCGATCCGTTTATGCCCCGGCATATGGAACGGATAGACGCCGCTGTTCGCGTAATCCTTCAGCTTTTCATACAGCATGATCAGCGCTCCGCGTTGGACAGCATCAGCTTGATGCGGTTTTCCTGATTGATCGCGGTCGCGCCGGGGTCGTAGTCGATGGCGACGATGTTGACCCCCGGATTGCGCTCCTTGATCGGCTTCATCATGCCCTTGCCCGCGATATGGTTCGGCAGACATCCGAACGGCTGGGTGCAGATGATGTTGTTCACACCCTCGCTGATCAGCTCGAGCATCTCCGCCGTCAAAAGCCAGCCTTCGCCCATCTTCGCGCCCTGATTGATATAGCCCTTGACGCGCTTTTGCGTTTCGTCAAAGTCCGCCATCGGCATGAAGTTCGGGTAGTAGTCCTGCATCATTTTGCGGATGTAGCGCTGTTTTTTCAGCAAAAAGCGATACAGGAATTTGGAGCCGAACGCCTTGAACGGTCGGATGCGGTACAGGTCGTAGTCGACCAGACCGTTATAAACACAGTACAGACAAAAGTCGACAAAACCCGGGATAACTGGCTCGACATTTTCTTTCAACAGGAATTGCTCCAGATTATTGTTGCCCAAGGGGGAGAACTTGACATAGATCTCGCCGACGATGCCGACCTTGACCTTGTCGCGCGGCGTATCGCCGAGGATCTTGTTGAAGTCGTCCGCGATCAGTCGGTAGTTCTTCTTGACGTGGCTGTAGCGCATGGTGGAGCTGTGGGAGCTTTCGTCGAGCAGACGGTTCACCCACTTTTTCACCACCCGGTCGGTGTCGCCCTTGCGCTTTTCATACGGACGGCACTGGTTCGCCATCAGCATCATCAGATCGCCGTAGAACGCGCAGTACAGCATACGGTACAGCATCGGCAATGTCAGTTGAAAGCCCGGGTGACTTTCGAGCATATTGAAGTTCAGCGAGATGACGGGAATGTGCCCGTAGCCTGCCTTTTTCAGCGCCTTGCGCAGTAAGTAGATGTAGTTGGAGGCGCGGCATCCGCCGCCTGTCTGGGTGATCAGCAGGGCGATCTTGTCCTTGTCATAGCGCCCCGATTCTACCGCGTTGATCAGCTGTCCGATGACCAGCAGCGCGGGATAGCAGGTGTCGTTATGGACATACCGCAGCCCCGATTCCTTGATGTTGCCGTCAACGTCCTCGAGAAAGTCGATCTTGTAGCCGTATCGTACTAATACATTAGAGATCAGCTTGAAGTGGATGGGCAGCATGGTGGGAACGAGGATGGTGTATTCGTCCCGCATTTCTTTGGTGAATTTCACATAATCCGCTTTTGCGACCGCCATATTACTGCCCCCTTTCCTGTAATGCGCCGATCAGACTGCGCAAACGGATCCTGACCGCGCCGAGGTTAGTGATCTCGTCGATCTTGATCTGTGTATAGAGTTTGCCGTTGCGCTCGAGGATGGAACGCACCTCGTCGGTGGTGACCGCGTCCACGCCGCAGCCGAAGGATACCAGCTGTACGAGCTGGGTATCGTCATGCTCCGAGGCATACTGCGCCGCCGCGTACAGACGGCTGTGATAGGTCCACTGGTTGAGCACGCCGAGGGTGGGCGGTTCTTCGTCGGCGGTCACGCTGTCCTCACTGACTACGACAAAGCCCAGCGAGGTCGCCAGCTTGTCGATGCCGTGACAGATCTCGGGGTCGATGTGGTAGGGTCTGCCCGCGAGGATCATGATGCGCTTGCCCTTGTCGCGCGCGAACTTTACGGCGCGCGCACCCTCGTCATAGACGCGCTGCATATGCGCGTGGTACTCGGCGATACCCGCCTTGACCGCGCGGGTCACATCGGTTTTTTTGATAAAATCAAAATGCTTGGATAAGACGAGCGTCAGCTCGCGGCTGAGCTCCTTTTCGCTGTTGATGTTCAGATAGGGGCACAGGAACTTCGTCTGCTTGAGCGAGTCCATGTTGCTCTGCAGCAGCTCGGAGTAATAGGCGACGACAGGACAGTTGTAGAAGTTGTCGCCCTTGTTTTCGTTGATATTATAGGTCAGGCAGGGGTAGAAGATCGCGTCCACATCCTGCTCGAGCAGGGTCTCGATATGACCGTGCATGAGCTTGGCGGGATAGCATACGGTGTCGGACGGGATGGAGAACTGCCCCTTTTGATACAGCTTGCGGGTCGAAAAGCCCGATCCGACGACCTCAAAGCCGAGCTGAGTGAAGATGGTGTGCCACAGCGGGTACAGCTCGTACATACCCAGCGCCATCGGCAGACCGATTTTTTGCCTCCCTTTTTTAAGGGAGGTGTCCCGGACACGCGTGTCAAGGGACGGAGGGTTGTCGGGTCGATGGTTCGATGTCTGATAGTTCTCTATCAGCTGACGTTTATATTCATAGAGGTTGGGCAGCTTTTCATCGTCGCTGAGTCGGATGCCCGCGCCCTTTTCACACTGGTTGCCCGAGATGAGCTTATCCTTGCCGTTGAAGATATTGATCGTCAGACGGCAGTTGTTGGTACAGCCCTTGCATACCGCCGAGCGGCTTTCGTGCCTGAGCGTTCTGACTGCCTGAGCATCCAGAATAGATGAAGTTTTGGGACGGTGCTCCTTCGCGTACAATGCCGCGCCGAACGCGCCCATCAGTCCCGCGATATTGGGGCGCACGACCTTTCGCCCGATCTCCTTTTCAAAACAGCGCAGTACCGCGTCGTTCATGAAGGTACCGCCCTGTACGACGATCCTTTGACCCAGTTCGTCGGGGGTGGTGGCGCGGATGACCTTGTAGATCGCGTTTTTGACGACCGAAAGCGAAAGTCCCGCCGAGATATCCTGCACCGAGGCGCCGTCCTTCTGCGCCTGCTTGACGGACGAGTTCATGAACACCGTACAGCGTGTGCCGAGGTCGACCGGCGCCATGGAGAACAATCCCTGGCGGGCGAATTCCTCGACCGTGTAGCCCATCGACTGCGCGAAGGTCTCGATGAACGAGCCGCAGCCCGAGGAGCAAGCCTCGTTGAGCATGATGCTGTCGATACTGTTGTTGCGGATCTTGAAGCATTTGATATCCTGACCGCCGATATCGAGGATGAAGTCGACATTTTTGTCAAAAAACTTCGCGGCGGTATAATGCGCCATCGTTTCCACCAGACCGAAGTCGATGGAAAATGCGCGCTTGATCAGCTCCTCACCGTAGCCGGTGACGGCGCATCCGCAAATCGTCAGCTTGTCGCCGAACTCGTCATAGATCTTCGTCAGCTGTTCCTGAACGATCTGTACGGGATTACCCTTGTTGGAGCTGTAGTAGGTGTAGATGATGTCGCAGCTGTCGGTGATGACGACCAGCTTGGTCGTCGTGGAGCCGCAGTCAATGCCGATATACGCGTCGCCCGTATAGCCGCCGGCGTATTCGGTCTTGACGCTGTTCTGCGTATGGCGGTGGATGAACGCCTGATATTCGTTTTTATCCTTGAACAGCGGAGGCAGGGTCGAAACCTTCTCCTTGTGCTTCATGCTCTCTTTGAGGCGCTTTACCAGCTCCTCATAGCCTATCAGTTCGCTGTCCTCGGAGTAGAGCGACGCGCCGATCGCGACGGCGTACAGTCCGTAGCCGGGGAAGATGGCGTTCTCTTCGCTGAGCTTCAACGTCTCGACAAAGCGCTCTCTGAGCCCCATGCAGTAGTGGAGCGGGCCGCCGAGGAACATGACCTTGCCCTCGATCTTTCTGCCCTGCGCCAGTCCGCCGACGGTCTGATTGACGACCGCCTGATAGATGGAGGCGGCGATATCCGCCTTGGTCGCGCCCTGGTTGATCAGCGGCTGGATATCCGTTTTCGCGAATACGCCGCAGCGCGAGGCAATGGGGTAGAGGTGCTGATGCGTCAGACTCAGCTCATCCATCTCGGTGTTGGAGAGGTTGAGCAAGGTCGCCATCTGGTCGATGAAGGCGCCGGTACCGCCCGCGCAGGAGCCGTTCATGCGCTCGTCCAGTCCGCCGGTGAAGAAGATGATCTTCGCGTCCTCACCGCCCAGCTCGATCACCGCGTCGGTGTCGGGCTGTAAGCAGCGCACACATTCGGCGGTGGCGTAGACCTCCTGCACAAAGCTCAGCCGCGCGGCATTCGCCATGCCCATACCCGCCGAGCCGGATACCGCAACGGTA
The DNA here is from genome assembly GCA_020624805.1 of bacterium. Classification (GTDB taxonomy): domain Bacteria; phylum Bacillota; class Clostridia; order Oscillospirales; family Acutalibacteraceae; genus Ruminococcoides. The sequence continues at coordinate 7,406 of JAHKVW010000085.1, forward strand.
AAGCTGCGTCCGTCGAGCAGTTCCTTGATGGCTTCCACCATTTCGAGCGTCTTTTGGCGCACCTGCGAAAAGTGGCGTTCGTAGCGGCTGTAGATCAGCTCGCCGTCATCGATCAGCGCGAGCTTGGCGGTCGTGGAGCCGATATCGATGCCCAGCAGCAGATTGCCCTCTGTTCTGTTTTTCGGATCGTTTATCTTCATGTTGTCCTCTTATCAAACGACATATACGTAAGCCGGCGAAAACGCCTGTCAATCCATGTCGAAATTTGCATATTAATAGAAATACCCACACTATTTTACCATCTTTTGGCGTAAATGCAAGATTTGCGGGACATTTCACTGTAGTAAAAATACGGTCAATCGGGAAAAAATATGTGTAAAATACCTATTTGCCTTGCTATTTGCCCGATAATGGTTTATGATAAAGATACCATCGTTAGGAGGAAATGATCATGAAACGATTATTAGCATTATTGCTTGCCGGTATCTTGGCGGTGAGTGCGCTGAGCGCATGCGGTTCTTCGACGACGGAGAAATCCGACGAAACAGAAGCGCCGACAAAGGCTGCCGAAAGTGCCACCGAAAAAACGGCGACTGAAGCGCCGACAGAAGCTCCTACCGAGATCAGAAATAACAACGGCGATCCGTTCTACGGTGAGGATAACATTACGCTGACGGTTTGGGCGGGCGAAGAACTTCAAGAGCTCACCAAAAAGATGTGCAGTGACTTTATTGCAAAGTATCCCGACAAGAAGATCACAATCAATGTAGCGGTTCACGAAGAGGGAGATATTGACTACGAGTTTACAACCAACCCTTCAAGCTGCGCGGATGTGTTCAGCGTTGGCTGTGACCAATTGAATCTGATAAAAGAAAAGGTGGCGCCGGTTGTATCCGATTACTGGGAGGATGTCACCGTTTATCACTCGGAGCAATCCGTGGCGACCGCCACAGTTGACGGTAAGCTGATGGCGTACCCTGAAACAGAGCCGTACAGCTACTATCTTGTTTATGACAAAAACTGTGTATCCGACACGGACGCCCGGACGCTGGAAGGCGTTTTGGAGGCTTGTCGCAGATCGGGTAAAAAATTTGTGATCGATGCCAATAATGGATATTACGGCTGTATGTTTCCGTTTACCGGCGGACTGTCTGTAGAAGGAGTTGACGATGAGGGACTTCAACTGTTCAACCAATATGATAAAGATAAGGTTTTGGACTCGATGGAGGCATTCTCGGAACTCTTCAACGAGTACAGCGATGTGATTCAGAATAATAACAACAGCTTGATCAGTACCGGAATGATAATAGAACCCACCACAGTCGCTGCGGGGATCGACGGTTACTGGATGGTCCAGTCGATGCAGGAACAGTTGGGCAATCGTTACGGAGCCGCAAAACTGCCCACGATCAATATCAACGGAAACGATACACAAATGATCTCTATGGCGGGCTCAAAGGTGCTCGCCGTTAACGCAAAATCCAAGTTCCCTGAGTCGGCACAGGTGCTCGCTGATTATCTTGCGGGCTATGACTGTCAGAATCAGAGATTAGCACAGTTTAATTGGATCCCGTCGATCAAAGAGCTGCAATCGAGCGATGTGTTGACCCGTGATGCGGGACTCAGCGCTTTGCTCGAACAATCAAAGTACTGTGTGCTTCAATCGAATGTTTCTTTATCGTTTTGGGAACCAATGGGCAACCTGAGTGCTACAGTAGCAAGGGGCGATTCCGACAGAGCAACCTTGAAGAGTCAGTTTGATCGGATGATCAACGATATCAAGAGTGAATAATACAGATATATCCAAGGAGGAAATGATCATGAAACGATTATTAGCATTATTGCTTGCCGGCATCTTGGCGGCGAGCGCGCTGAGCGCATGCTCTTATTTGCCCAAAAAGGGAAAGTCGACGAGTCCGACAGACGCGCCCTTGCCTACCTATGTGCCCTCGTCTAAGTCGTCAAAATCCGAAAAAGCAAAAGATGATGAAAAACAAGATCCCGATGTAGCGTCTTCTAACGCGAGAAATGAAGAGGTGAAGAACGATTCCTCTACCGCTGTTATTTCGGATTATATCAAGGATGCGAAAGAATCGGTCATCATCCTGCCCGGTGGCGGTGAAAAGCGCTGCGCGATCCCCGAGATCTTGTTGAACAGCAGTGACGCCAAGGCCGCGAACAGTGAGATCGTTAAGACATACGGCACTTATTTTGACGATCCCGAAAAGTACAACTATGTGAGCGAGCTGTATTATGAAGCCTATTTGTATGATAAGTTCCTCAGCGTCTATGTCAAGGAGAAGGTCGACGGCGGCAATACCACCGGACTGTGCTATTGCTTTGATATCACCGACGGCAGCGAACTGAGCGCCGAGAAGCTCTGCTCCATGACCAATCATGACTACAACACCGCGATCAGTACGCTGAAAACCAACCTGACCTCATATTATGACGGCAAATACAGCAATCTGAAGGATAATGACGAGATGAGGAGCAAGACGCTCGAGGACAGCAACATCAAAGCGTCCAAGATGTTCTTCAACGATTCCCATGAGCTGACCGCGATGGTTCAGATCTACGCCGCGGTAGGCGGCGGTCACTGGGTCGAAACCATCCCTGCAGAATAATACTCGATAAAGGCTCCCTTTGGTAAAGGGAGCTGCTGAGCAAGGCGAAGCTGAGGGATTGCATAATTGTTCGAGCGTCAGCGAGATACATTGATAAGATAACGAAACGCCCTGCGGTTTTGAGCCGCAGGGCGTTGTGACTTGAAAAAACCTATTCAGCCCCCTCTGACGAGGGGGCACGCAAGCAGAAAGTAAAATAGAGAATACTGTCATAATGCGAGGGGAGAGATAACGCAACCGTTTAGTGAGAATTCTAAGGCTTGACTCAATGCCGTGCAAATAGACACATAAAATACGGCTTGAGTCAAAAGCCGAAGAATCATTGTTGCGTTTCGTTATCTCTCCCTCCGAGCTCGCGGGCGAGCTCACCTCCCTCGTCAGAGGGAGGAAAAAACATACTGCTCCTGACGGATGATTTTTCGACAAGATATAACGCCCTGCGGTTTTGCGCTGCAGGGCGTTGTTGGTATTTAGAATGGTTATTGAGAGGTGAGCACGCGTGTCCGGTCCGCGGCAATCTCGCTATCTGTTGCCGGAATCGTCATCATCTTCGTCGTCCTGATCGGCGTCGATGATGTCGGCGATGATCTCGCGTTCATCCATGTGGTATTTTACGCCGCGGATCTCCTGATAATCCTCGTGACCCTTACCGGCGAGGACGATGATATCGCCCGCCTCGGCATTCTCGATGCAGTAGCGGATCGCGTCGATACGGTTGGGGATGACGACGTATTTGCCGCCGACCTTGTCGAGACCGACCTTGATGTCCGCGATGATGTCATTCACATCCTCAAAGCGGCTGTTGTCCTCGGTGACGACCGAAAGATCACTCAGTCTGCCGCTGACCTCGCCCATCTCAAAGCGGCGGCTCTTCGGACGGTTACCGCCCGCGCCGAACATGGTGATCAGGCGGTGAGGTTTGTATTCGCGCAGGGTAGAGAGCACGTTCTCCATCGATACCGCGTTGTGCGCGTAGTCGATGAGCATGGTGTAGTTGCCGGGTACCGGCACGACCTCGACTCTGCCTTTTACCTTGACGTTCTTTAATCCGTCGAGAATATCCTGCTTGTCGATATCAAAATGACGGCATACCGCGATCGCGGCAAGCGCGTTGTAGACAGAGAAGCGTCCCGGGATCGCGACGTTCACGCTCAGCTCCTCGACGCCGGTGGTCTTGAAATGCACGCCGATGAAGCCGCGTTTCGCGACCAGCTCGTCACCGTGCGCGACAAGATCGGCATTCTCACTGTAGCCGTAGGTCTCGATCTCGCAGGTGTGACCCTCAGTCACGCCCTTGGCATTCTCATCATCGATGTTGATGATACCGGTCTTGCAGCGCTTGAACAGCAGGGCTTTGCAGGCGAGGTATTCCGCCATATCCTTGTGCTCGCTGTCACCGATATGATCGCTGGAGAAGTTGGTGAAGATGCCGTAATCAAAGAGGATACCGTCGGTACGGTGCCATTTCAATCCGAGAGACGACGCCTCGACGACCATCGCCTTACAGCCCTCGCTGACCATGCGGCGCATCGCCTGCTGGATCTCATAGCTCTCGGGCGTAGTGTTGTTGGTCTTGTAGATGCGGTTATCGATCAGGATGCCTAAGGTGCCGATGGTGCCGGTCTTGATGCCCGCGTTCTCTAAGATGGAGCGGATCATGGCGACCGTAGTGGTCTTGCCCTTGGTTCCCGTGACGGCGATGGTGGTCAGCTCCTCGGCGGGTCTGCCGAAGAATTCCACGCTCATCAACGCCAGGGTGGCACGCGCGTCCTTGACGCGGACGACGGTGACGCCGTCATAGGCGATGCCCTCATCCTCGACGACCAGCGCCTTTGCGCCGCGTTCTACCGCGTCGGGGATGAACTTGTGACCGTCGACGTTGTAGCCCTTGAGCGCGACAAAGACACAGCCCTTGACGACCTTGCGGCTGTCATAGATCACATCCTTGATGTTGACGTCAAGCGAGCCCGCGTCTACGGTATATTCACAGTTTTTCAGTAATTCAATCAGTTTCATCGGGAACCTCCATGATATGACGAACGGGATCCGTTTTTGCGCAAAACAGTTTTCCCGTTGCGTAAATGCAGTGTAAATACCTATATATTATACATAGAAAGCAGGCGGAATGTCAACGTGTCTTTTTATTGATAAAAAGTTGATTTAGTCAAAATAGACGAAAATATTTGAAAACTTCGGTACACGGTCAATTTAATTCCGGTACAGAAAAATAAAACCCTGCACGAGCAACATTGACCCACGTTTCAAAGAGATGACACTGACAAGTTGCACAAAAGCGAAACAGTAATATTCCATAAAAATAAAAAGGAGTATTTATGCAAAACAAACAATATTCTGTTTTTCAATTGTCAAAACCAACAAAAATCAAATCCCAAATTAATGTTTTAGATAAAAAGTACAAAAGGAGTTGAAATCACAGTGGCAACTATGGTAAAATTGATACAGTGATTAGGTGTGCCGGTCCGGATTCTCGGTGCAACTATCCAAAAAATATTTTTGGAAAGAAAGAAGGAAAACAAACATGAAAAAAATCATTGCTCTGTTGCTGGCAGTTATGATGCTGGCATCCGTACTCGCTGCCTGCGGCGGCAACAACAACGGCGGCAGCAACGGCGGCGCTGCAAAAGGCGACGTTTTCCAGGGTGAAGACAATGTCACACTGCTGGTATGGGCTCCCGAAGCTGCTGTTGAACTGACTCAGCAGTTATGCGAAGAGTTCAAGAGTGAACATTCCGACAAGAACATCACCATCGATGTTAAGCCTCAGGAAGAGGGCGACGTAGCTGCTCAGATCCTGAACGACCCGTCTGTTGCGGGCGACGTATTCAGCTTTGCATGCGACCAGATGAACCGTCTGGATAAGTCCAAGGTTCTCGATCCCGTTCCGAAGGCTGAAGACAACCTCGGCATCGATTATGTCAGCGAAGTCAAGGGTCGCGACTCCGAGGCTTCCGTTGAGGCTGCTACCATGAAGGGCGAGCTCCTCGCTTACCCCGAGACCGGTGAGAACGGTTACTATCTCGTATACGATAAGAGCGTTGTCACTGACGAAGACGCTAAGACCTTTGAGGGCGTTCTCGAAGCTTGCCGCAAGGCCGGCAAGAAGTTCAACATGGATGCCGGTAACGGTTTCTATTCCTGCATGTTCATGTTCACCGGCGGTCTTGAGATCCAGGGTCTGAACGATGAAGGCGTACAGCAGTTCAACAACTATGATGAAGAGAAGGTCGTAGATTCTCTCGAGGCATTCGCTAACCTGTTCCATGAGTACAGCGACATCTTCCAGTCCGATAACGTTGATAAGACCGGTTCCGGTATGGCTCAGAACCCCAGATCCGTAGCTGCCGGTATCGACGGTTCCTGGAACGCTGCTACCGTTAAGAGCAAGCTCGGCGACGATTACGGCGCTGTTAAGCTCCCCACCATCAACATCAAGGGCACTGACACTCAGATCATCTCCATGAGCGGTTACAAGCTCATCGGCGTTAACGCTCAGTCCAAGGCTCCCTACACCGCTCACGCTCTGGCTAACTACCTCGCAGGCGAGAAGTGCCAGCTGGCTCGTGCAGAGAAGCTGTCCTGGAGCCCCTCCAACAAGGTTGCTGTTGAGTCCGACGTAGTCAAGGCTAACCTCGGTTCCATGGCTTGCCTCGAGCAGGCGAAGTTCGCTCTGCCCCAGGTCAACATCGCTGATACCTTCTGGTCTCCCATGGGTACCCTCGGTAACTACCTCGTAAAGACCAAGGACATCACCAGAGACGGCATCAAGACCGAATTCAACAAGACCATCACCAACATCAAGGACGAATAATTCTTTGATCGATTCACCGCAGCAGCGGTGCCGGATATGATCCGTAGCTTAAACAGTCCGACAGTCAGGCGGCGCCCTGCCGCCTGACTGATAGATCGCTTCAAGCGATCACATTACCGCTGCGCGGTATAAATCTAAATTGGGAAGTGAACTGATGAATTATATTGATTATGTACAGCTCAATCCCTTCCAGAAATTCGGTTATAATTTCGTAAAGTTCTTTAAGGCTTTACCCGGCAACTTAAAGAAGATCTTCTGCGCGATCGGCAGATTCTTCAAGAACATCTTCTTAACCATCGGAAAAGGCTTTGCCGGATATTTCTCGAGATTTGTAAAAGGTGATTGGGCGACGAAATGTTCCTACCTCGTTATGGGTGTAGGTAACGCTTCCAAGGGACAGGTCGTCAAGGGCTTTTTGTTCCTGCTCGTAGAGGTAGCGTATATCCTGTTCATGGTTTTCTTTGGATGGGGCTATCTTGTCAAGTTCCCGACACTGGGCACTGTCAGCCCGGTAGATGAGAACGGTCGTCGTGTAAAGGGTATCGTTCCGGATAACTCCATGCTGATCCTGCTCTACGGCGTAATGACCATCATCGTTACCGTTCTTTTCTTCTGCGTTTATATTGCAAACACCAAATCCGCTTACAAGGCACAGCAGACCGTTGCCGAAGGCAAAAAGCCCATCGGCTTCAAGGATGAGATGAAGGAATTCCTCGACAGCAAGTTCCATGTAACGCTTCTCGCGTTCCCGACGCTGACGATCTCCGTATTCACCATCCTGCCGCTGATCTTCATGATCCTGATCGCGTTCACGAACTTCGACAGCGATCATAACGAGTTGGCGCATCTGTTCACGTGGGTCGGATTTGATACATTCAGGCAGGTATTTGAAACATCAGGCAGAGCCTCGATGGGCGCTACCTTTATCGAACTGACTGAATGGACCCTGATCTGGGCTGTTTTCGCTACCGTACTCAACTACATCTTAGGTATGGTCGTAGCCCTGATGATCAACAAAAAGGGCATCAAGCTCAAGGCGCTGTGGAGAACCCTGTTCGTTGTTACCGTTGCGGTTCCTCAGTTCGTATCTCTGCTGCTCATGAGCCAGATGCTGAATGTTAACGACGGTGCGATCAACACGCTCTTGTGTGAAGTGCTGCATATCATACCGCAGCACATCGACTTCTTGGGCGGCGATCCGACGGTAGCGCGTATCACGGTTATCGTTGTTAACTGCTGGGTAGGTATTCCCTACACGATTTTGATTACCTCCGGTATTCTGATGAATATTCCGGCTGACCTATATGAGAGTGCGACGATCGACGGTGCGGGTCCTGTGAAGTCCTTCTTCAGCATCACCCTGCCCTACATGCTGTTCGTCACCACTCCTTACCTCATCACCAGCTTTGTCGGCAACATCAATAACTTCAACGTTATCTACCTGTTGACGTCAAATCTGCAGAATTCTAATGACTTGTACAAAGCGGGTCACACCGACTTGCTTGTAACATGGTTGTTTAAGCTGACAATGAATGAGCACGATTATAACCTGGCTGCCGCGATCGGTATTCTGGTATTCATCGTCTGCGCTACGATTTCCTTGCTCACCTTCAACCTGACGAAGTCAGCTAAGAACGAGGAGGAATTCTCATGATTAAGAGTTATAAGATTCGCAGAGTTATTACTAATATCTTTGTCTATGTCCTTCTCGGCGGTTTGGGACTTATCTGGATCTCTCCGCTTGTATACCTGGTTCTCCACTCCTTCAGAGCGGAGGGTCTGGCACAGGTTGATTACCTGATCCCCAAGTCCTACTCATTCCAGAACTACATCGATCTGTTCACGGTAACCGGCGGCGGTACCAACTTCCCCAGATGGTTCCTGAACACCTTTATCGTAGCGATCTTCAGCTGCATCATCTCCACTCTGGCTGTAATGATGGTTTCCTATGCGTTCAGCCGACTGAGATTTAAGGCGAGAAAGCCGATGATCAACATCGGTATGATCCTGGGTATGTTCCCCGGCTTCATGACCATGATCGCTATCTATTACCTGTTAAAGGCTATGGGTCTGACCCAGACACTGGTAGCGCTGGTTATCTGCTACTCGGCAGGCGCGGGCTTAGGCTATCAGATCAGTAAGGGCTTCTTCGATACGATTCCGAGAGCGCTGGACGAGGCTGCGACCATTGACGGCGCAACGAAGAACCAGATCTTCTGGAAGATCATTCTTCCGATGTCAAAGCCGATTATCGTCTACACCGTACTGACATCCTTTATCGGTCCTTGGACGGACTTCATCTTGGCTAAGATCATCATGGGCTCCAAGATCGATAACTATACGGTCGCGATCGGCCTGCAAAACATGTTGGCTGCCGGTAAGTCACTGACGCAGTTCAAGATGTTCCTCGCCGGTTCCGTCGTAGTTGCGGTACCTATCACAATTCTCTTCCTTGTCATGCAGAGATATTATGTAGAAGGCGTCACCGCCGGCGGCGTAAAGGGCTAATTAGGTTGATATTGCAAAGGGCGGGGTTGCTACTCCGCCCTTTTGTGATTTTTGATGATGATGTAGGGACGAGCATTGCTCGTCCGACGCAAGGGTATTATGTTCCGAAACCTATATCGGATACGGCGTTATTTTCGGAAACATATCGTTTGTGACAGTCCTATGCGGACGACCACTGGTCGTCCCTACCACCATAGAAAATAAATAGGAGAGTAATATGAAAAGAATACTATCCCTTCTTTTAGCAGTTTGCCTGATCGTATCGCTGCTCGCGGCATGCGGCGGTAAATCCGGCGACCCTGTAGAGAACAATAAGGCGGAGGCATCAAAGGACAAATACCGCGATTATTATCAGGTTTGGATCGGATCCTTCTGCGATTCCAACAATGACAAGATCGGCGATCTGCCCGGCGTGCTTTCCAAGCTGGATTACATCAATGACGGCGATCCCAACGGCGGCGATGACCTCGGCGCAGACGGTATCTGGCTCTCGCCGATGATGCCGTCACAGTCCTACCATAAGTACAATGTGCGTGACTACTTCAATATCGACCCCGATTTCGGCACGCTCGAGGATTTTGATAAGCTGCTCACCGCGTGCCATGAACGCGGCGTCAAGGTCATCATCGATCTGGTGCTCAATCACAGCGGTAATGACCACGAGTTCTTCGTGAAGGCAGGCGAAGAGCTGCGCGAGGGCAAAGAAGACGGCTACGCGCGCTATTATAATGTGTCAAAAACACAGGACAGCACCTATAACCGCCCCGTCATGGGTTCCGATTATTACTATGAGGGACAGTTCGATTCCACGATGCCCGACTGGAACCTGAGCTATCAGGGCACCCGTGATTATTTTGAAAAGGTCACCAAATTCTGGCTCGACAGAGGCGTTGACGGCTTCCGTCTGGACGCGATCAAGCATTTTGAAGATAAGGAAACCGACGGCGTCGAGTTCATGAAGTGGTTCTATCAGATGGCACAGGGCTACAACCCCGACGTCTATATGGTCGGTGAGAACTGGTCTGAGTCCGGCGACATCTATGAGATGTACGACAGCGGCATCGACAGCCAGTTCAACTTTAAGTTCGCCGGCAACGGCGGCGAGTTCATCGTCGCGTCACACGGCAATGTGGCGGACATGGCGACCAAGCTCAAAAAATTTGATGATAATATCAAGAAGCATAACGAAAAGGCGATCAACGCCAACTTCCTGAGCAATCACGATATGCTGCGTCTGTACAGCATACTGGAAGAGGAAGATAATAAGATGGCTGCGGCGCTGTATATGCTCGCGCCCGGCAACACCTTCACCTATTACGGCGAAGAGATCGGTATCGAAGCACCGTCCTCCAAAGGTGACGCCAACTACCGTACCGCGATGATCTGGGACAACGAGAATCTGCCCGATATCAAGTTCCAGGGCTCACCCGCCGTGCAGAAGAACGAGCTCGGCGGCGTGGAGCAGCAGCTCTCTCAGGAGCACAGCCTGCTGAACACCTACCGCAAGCTCATCAAGATCCGCTTGCAAAATCCTGAGATCGCCCGCGGAGACATTGAAAAGGTCGTGGATTTCGAGGATCCCATGTGCACCGGCTTGCTGATCAATCACGATGACAGCCGTGTGCTGGTCATCCATAACGGCGGCAAAGAGGCAAAGGAGCTGACGATCGACGCGATCGAAAAGCCCGAGCTCAGAGGTTGGGTGATCGCGGATAAGGCGGAAAGCCCCTCCGAAGAGACCCCGAAGCTCTCTAACACCAAGCTTTCCATCCCCGCCAGAACCTCTGTCGTCCTCAAGGAAAAGAAATAATGTCAATCCCGGATCGTATGGCTTCATTCACCGAATGACCCGGTTCACATTCTGTTCATTTGACATGATCGGCCATGTGGAGTACAATGTGCGTACAAAAACCGGGAGGTCATCATATGAAAAAGATCACAGCGCTGTTCTTGGCTGTCGCCATCGTTTGTGTACTGGGTATGACGTTTTTCAGCGCGTCGGAAACCTCGTACATTTTCGGTGATGTTGACGGCGACGGAGAGGTCTCCACGCTTGACTCGACACACATAAAGCGTATCATAGCGCGGATGAAGAGATGATCACACGCGGCGATGTTGACGGCGACGGAGAGCTGACCATTTTGGATGCTACCTATATCATGCGATACCTCGCGCGCCAGACCACTCCTTATCCGATCGGTGAGCGCATCAGCGCACCGACCGAGGCGCCGACCGACGCACCGACTCAGGCTCCGACCCGGAGACCTACAGCAAAGCCCGATCCCTATGAGCTTCCGCCCATTTGATCCAACAAAACAGCGCCCGACCAAAGCGGTCGGGCGCATTTTTCATTGTTCGGTATAGGGGAGAGGATCGATCCGTATTCTATTGTGTTTGCCGTGTACTCAAAGCATACGCGCTATCGATCAGCCGACAAAGACGAGGATATCGTTGATGACGTCATCCTTGCAAAAATCCTGGAGGATTTCATGACGATAGCCCTCATATAGCTTCATATGGACATTGGCGCCTTTCTCCCTGAGGAGAGCAAAGACCTTTTTGATGCCCTTGCCGTGTTCGCCGACAGGATCTTCACTGCCGGAGAGCAGGAGGATGGGCATTTTTTTGTTGATCTTATCGAACCAGCCCTGATCGTTGCTGTATTTGTTCAGCTTCACCAGATCCTGCATCGCGGATACCGTGAATAAAAAGGTACACAGCGGATCCTTGCGATAACGGTCACGGTTCGCTCTGTCCACGGAAAGCCACGCGTATTTATCGTTTTCATGCTCAAATCCCTTGTTGTAGGAGCCGAACGCCATCGAGTAGATCAGGTCGGAGTAGCCGCGGGTACCTTTGAGTTTTTTCAGAACACCGCTCAGCGCGATGCCCGCGCCCGAAGCGGGATTGGGGCCTCCCGTGCCCATGATGATCAGCTTGTCGCAGTGGTTGTACTTCGCGGCGGTCAGGCGCACGATGAACGAGCCCATGCTGTGTCCCAGGAGGATCAGGGGCAGCGCCTTGCCCATCTCGTTTTTCACTTCTTTGCCGAAGAGGAACACATCGTCCACCAACAGCCTCCAGCTGTCTTTCTCGGCAAAAAAGCCCAGCTCTTCTTTAGAGGCGGTCTGACCGTGACCGATGTGGTCGTATCCGAAGGTGATATAGCCGGATTCCGCCATTTTCCGCATGAAAGCGTCATAGCGGCCGATATACTCGGTCATGCCGTGAACCACGTGAAATAAGCCCTTCGCCACTCCCTCGGGCAGATAGACCTTGCCCTTTAACATATGCTTTTTATCGGATGAGAGAACCTCTTTATCGATGACGCGTACCATAATAAACCTCCGTTTTCGTTCGGTATTTGCGTGTGGATGTGTTCGTCGAGTCGTTTTTATTCGGAGCGCAGTGCCGTGACGGGATCGCTCTTAGCAGCTTTGTGTGAGGGGATGATACCGCCGATGAGCGTCAGCACGATGCTCAGCAGGATCAGGATCCCCGCGGCGGCAGGCGGCAGGATCGCGCTCAAGTTCTGCTGATTGGTCAGCGAATGCAGGATAGCGTTCGCCGGAATGATCATCAGCGCGGTGATGCCCACGCCGATCACACCCGCCAAGGCGCCGATGATGAAGGTCTCGGCGTTGAACACCTGAGAGATATTGCGCTTGGACGCGCCGATCGCCCTGAGGATGCCGATCTCCTTTTTGCGCTCAAGTACACTGATATAGGTGATGACGCCGATCATGATGGACGATACCACCAGCGAGACCGCGACGAACGCGATCAAAACATAGCTGATGGCGTTGATGATCATCGTGATCGAGCCCATCAGCGCGTCGACGACGTCGGTGTATTCGATCACCTTGTCATCGTCACCCGCCGCTTTCATCCGATCGTTATAATCACTGATCAGATCCTTGATATGCTGTTTGCTGTCAAAGTCCTTGGGATAGATGGTGATGGTGGACGGATTATCGAGGTCGGCATAGCCCAGCTTTCTGAGATTGCCGTCATAGGAGCTTTGTGCCGTGGAGAACAGCGACACCATCAAATCCTTGAGCTCCTCGGCGGTCATCTCGGTCTTGAAGAGATCCGCCAGTGTGTCGGTGTTGAAGTCAAAGGCGCTGAGCAGGTTATCCGAGATACCGGAGGTCAAGGAAGCCATGCTCGACTGCAGAGCGGAGGTGATCTGACCGGTCATCGCGGAGATGATCTTCGACATCACACCGCTCAGCTGTGCCGTGACGAGATCGGAGTATTTGGAAACAGTGCTTTCGAGGGCGGAGGTGTCGATCGCGTCGGCAACAGCGTCCTTGATCAGCGAGGTCGCCTCATCGGTGGCGAGGTACTTGGTGAACGAGGTCATCAGGTAGGACGCCGAGGGCAGTTCATGGCTGTCGGCGTAGCTCTCATATCCGCTGACGAGCTGAGAAGCCATACTGTTGAGCTCCTCGTCGGTCGGGGAGAGCGACTCCACCTTTTTGCGCAGTCCTTCCGCACCGTCCGTGAGGATCTGCTTTGCGTCGTCGGACTGCATATACTCGGCGATATGGGTATAATCGTCGAGCTCGTAGTTATGCTTTGCGAGCCAAAGCGGATATCCCGCGATCAGGTTTTCGGCGATAGCGGAGATATCCTCCTCCTTGATTGCGTCGTCGCTGTGCTTGTTGAGATAGTCGTTGATGATGGATTTCAGCACCTCCTTGCCGTCGTCGGAGGTGAGGAACTGGCGCAGTGATGACGGCAGCTTGGAGAGATCCGCGCGGCTGTCGGACGCCGCGTAGCTTTCATATCCGCTGAGCAGCTTGGTGAACAGCGTTTTCATGGTATCGGAGGTCATCGAGAAGTTGATGTTCCCCAGCAGGTCTTCGATCTCCGAGGCGCTGAGCTCGGGCATCAGGGAGCTGAAGTCGTCCGCCGAAACCGCCGAACTCATATCCATGCCGGAGAGATCCATGTCGGAGAAATCGAGCCCGCTCAGATCCATGGAGGAAAGGTCAAAGCCGCTGTCACCTAAGTTGAACGCGTCAGTGATCGCGTCGCTGTCGACTGAGAACAGGGAGCTGAAATCCATATTCTTGTTGTTGGATTTGTCGTCGAAGGATTTACCGGTAAAGACGTCGATATCGGGATTCTCGATCTGATCCTTGACGATCTGTGAATCCTTGGCGAGGTCGATGATATGCTGTGTCAGCGACGCCGGATAGCCGATGCCGATATTGATCCTCGGGGAGGAGTTGTTGCCGTTCGGCTGGATGACGCCGACGATCTTCAGCGGTTCACCCTTCTCGTCGACCGTCTTTTTGACATAGCTTTTGTCGGAGCTGTGGTCTGTCCATACCTCGTAGCTTTTGTCGTAGGTATAAAAATCCGTAACGGATACCATGCGGAATTCGATGCCGATAAAGTCGTCATATTCATAACGTCCCGGCTCGGAGATGTCGTCGACGGCTTTACCCTCCGAGAACTTGTTGATCATGTCCTCGAGTTCTTCGGGATCCTTCAGTCCCATCACGTACAGCGACATATCAGACACCCTGCCGTTGGAAGAAAGAGCCAGGACACATTCATTGTAGCTTTCCGGCCATTTTCCTGCTTTCAGGTCAAAGCCCGATTGGAAGAGCTCTTCATCCGCGGACATCGGGAAGAAGACGTTGGTGTTGGTAAAGGATGACAAAAGCCCGTTCGAGCTTTCCTCCGTGCCGGAAAAACCCAGTGCGGAAAAGCTGGTGTTGGGATTGACCTGACGGTAGCTGCCTTTCTCCTTTTCGTTTTCTTTGTAGAGACGCGGGACGATATTGTAGTCATATTCGATCGTCTGGACATGATCGTAAATATCACAGTCATCACTCTCAAAATACGCTTTGAGGGATTTCAGGTCGTTGTTGTTCATACCGGAGAACATATTGGTGATCGTGCGCCATTCTTCCACAGACTTTTCGTCCTCGGTCGAGCCGGAGGAGCTGCCGGAAGCTGCCATCGTATCGGCATACATCGACGTCAGATTGAAGCTGGTATCGGTGATCTGCAGGGGATAATCCTGCAGACTGTCCTCTTCCACGCTGCGGATATATTCATTCGCGCCGTTGGACATCGCGAGGATCATCGCGATGCCGATGATACCGATGGAACCGGCGAACGCGACTAAGATCGTGCGCGCTTTCTTTGTCCAAAGGTTATTGAACGACAGCTGCAGCGAGGTCAGCAGCGACATGGAGGATTTGCCGAGATTCTTATGAACAGCGTCGCTTTCTTCGGGAGTGAAGGGATCGGAGTCGGAGGTGATCTCACCGTCCTTGAGGGTGACGATACGCGTCGCGTATTGCTCCGCCAGCTCGGGGTTGTGGGTGACCATCACGACCAGCCGATCCTCGGCGACCTTTTTGAGCAGATCCATGACCTGGATACTGGTATCGCTGTCCAGCGCGCCGGTAGGCTCGTCGGCGAGCAGGATATCCGGATCGTTGACCAGCGCGCGCGCGATCGCGACACGCTGCATCTGACCGCCGGAGAGCTGTGAGGGCTTTTTGTGGATATGCTCCTCGAGTCCGACCTCCTTGAGCGCTTCTGTCGCGCGGCGGGCGCGCTCATTGGCGCTGATACCACTGATGGTCAGCGCGAGCTCGACATTTTTGAGTACTGTCTGGTGGGGGATGAGGTTGTAGCTCTGAAAGACGAATCCGACGGTATGGTTGCGGTAGGAGTCCCAGTCGCGGTCGGAATAGCGCTTTGTGCTCACGCCGTTGATGATCAGGTTGCCGTCGTCATAGCGATCCAGTCCGCCGATGATATTCAACAGGGTCGTTTTGCCGGAGCCGCTTTGTCCGAGGATCGCGACAAATTCATTGTCACGCAGGCTCAGTGACACGCCCTTGAGCGCTTCTTGTACCAGATTTCCCGTTTTATATACTTTTCGTATGCCTTCGATTTGCAGCATCGTTTTCTCCTTTGCGGGACAGAGGTTGATGTTCTATATTATATGTTTAAACTGATTATATAATCGTCTACTTTCTTAGCCTATATTATAGCGGGAAACAGCGGTGAAGTAAATAGATTTCCGCAAAGATTTACATAAATTTCAAGGAAGGCATAATCATGCACCTGACCCGCAAAAAAACATCCCCCGGGCACACTGCCCAAAGAGGGGATGTTCTCATACAGATCGTTATGGTGAGCCGGATAAGGGTGGGGAGATCACTTTTTGTCGTTCTCCTCTGCCAGCTTCTTCGCCAGCTCAATGATATTCTGACACGAGTTCTTGCGCACATAGCTGCGGCAGCTCTCGCGCATGGATTCCAGCTTATCTCTGTCCTTGAGCAAGCTGCCGACCGTCTCGGCTGCCTTGCCGCTTTCCTCTAAGATCACACCGATGTTGTTCTCCACCAACAGCGCCGCGTTCTGCTCTTCCTGTCCGGGATACGCCTTGAACACGACCATCGGCAGCGCGCAGGCGATGCTTTCGGAGGTGGTCAGACCGCCGGGCTTGGTGACGATCAGATCGCTCGCGTGCATATAATCGTCGACGTTGTTGATAAAGAAAAACAGCTTGGTCGGCTTATGATCCTCGATCGTGCGGCGGAAGGTGCGGTTGAGCTGTTCCACGACGCTTTCCGTCTGATAGTACATATAGCGCAGGACGTTATCATCGGGGAAGCGCCTGAGAAATTCGGGTTCCTCCTCGGTGACGAACTCCTTCTCGTCATTGAGCAGCATCTGGAACGCGTCATACAGCTTTTGGTTGCGGCCGGTGATGACGATGATCTGGTAGTCTATGTCGATCTTTTGCAGATTCTCATAGATCTCGAGGATATCCGTCACGCCGAAGCTGCCCGCCATGATCAGCACAGTGAGCTTATCCTTGTCAAAGCCCAGCTCCTCAAGCACCTCCTCACGGCTTTTGCCGTTGCCCTCATAGAACTGCTCAAACACCGGATGACCGTAGTCAAAGATCGTGTCGCGGTCGATCCCGTATTCATCCGCTAAGATATCCTTTGCCTGTGATGAGGCAGTGATATAGGCGGTGATACCGTCCGAGATGTAGGTGCGGTGGGGCAGAAAGTCCGTGACGATGGAGATCAGCGGAATATGGATGCTGCCCTCCTGATTCATATAGCCGACGATCGCGCCCGCGAACGGATGACAGCTGATGACGACGTCGGGCTTGAGCTCTTCGATCTTGCTTTGCAGGCGTTTGCTGCATTGCTGATAGATGATGTTCACCGTATCGGACAGCGGAGATTTTTTGTCGGAGCTTTTGTACATCGCGCCGAACAGCGCGGGCGTCAGGGTGACCAGCGCCTTATATCCCTTGACGACGGTGAAGTTCAGCACCGGGGAACATTCCTCGATCGCGTCGATGATCGCGACGTTCGTATCGGGTTGATTTTTTTCGACATATGTTTTCAGCGCGTCGGCAGCGCGGTTATGACCTCCGCCGGTCGAGGCGGTCAGGATCAGGATATTCAATAGTATCGCCTTTCTTTCGTATGAATAGTGCCGCGAACATCCTCTGTTCGGTGGCAGTTATCTATATTATAACGTAAATCTTGAAAGAGTGCAACGCTGATTTTGGCGATTCCGAAAAATATCTATACTAATATAATAGATGTCACCCGTTGAGTATCCGAACACAAACAGACAAGGTCACGGAAATTTTATGTCCATAATTCTTTAACAGATTATTAATCCTTTTCTTCTGGTGTATGATACAATTAACTATACTGGGTAGATATGGGGTTGCGTATCACACCCGTATGATCGATCTACTTTAAAGGAAGTGGTTGTTATGGCAGATAAAAAATCCAACACCATGGAATTAGACGCTATATTGGCAGAATCACGTACACGCAGGACAGGCTCTCCCGCGCCGTCAAACGCCCCGAAGAGAAACGGCGCGAATCCGCGACAGTCCGCGCCCCGTCCGGTTGCGCCTCAGCGTAATCTGAACGAGGATTTCATCGTCGTGGATGACGGCAGGGCTGACGCGCCCCGTCCGAACGGTCCCTCAAGAAGGGCGCCGTATCCCGATGATCGCTATGATTATGACGCGCCTAAGCCGAAGAAGAAAAAGAAGACAGGCCTGATCGTCACGCTGTGCATCCTCGGTATCATCCTGATCGCGGCACTCGGCGCTTTTGCCCTGTATATGTTCTCCGGATCGGGCACCGGTCCCGACAGCACCTTCTCCGATAATGTCTATGTCAACGGCAAATCCCTCAAGGATCTGACGATGGAAGAGGCGAAGACCCTGATGAAGACCGTCGAGAACGACCTCGCGGCAGGTATCAAGGTCGACGTCAAGGCAGGGGACAAGACCTATCATTATACCAAGGATGATTTCAAGTACACCTTCGATACCGAGTCGGTTCTGAACGAGGCGAAGCAGTACTCCGAGGAAAAGGGCATCAAGACCGAGGACAAGAACTACGAGATCAAGATGACCGTCGACGATTCCACCTGCAAGGATCTTGTCACCAAGATCGCCGCCGACGTCAAGCAGGACGCCAAGGACGCCAAGGTGACTGATTTTGATCCCGACGCGGAGTCGATGTTCACGATCTCCGCCGAGTCCAAGGGTACCACGCTGGACGAGACCACCAGCCTCAACACGCTGTCCACCTTCATCAAGGGCGGCAATATCGCGGGCACGGTCGACGCGACCGTCAAGGAGGTCGAGCCCGAAATCACGGCGGATTACCTCAAGAAGAATATCACCAAGCTCTCCGAATTCTCGACCACCTCGACCAACAACTCCAACGGTAACGAGAACATGCGCGTTTCGTTAGCGGCGTGCAACGGTTCGATCATCGAGCCCGGCGAGACATGGTCCTTCAATGACCATACCGGCAACTCCAACCTTGAGTCCAACGGCTACAAGCCCGCCGGCGTTATCGTCGAGGGACGCAGCGAGACCGGTGTCGGCGGCGGTATCTGCCAGTCCTCCACCACCATCTACAACGCCTGCATCCTCTGCGGCATGGACGTCGTCGAGCGCGAGTGCCACTATTATAAATCGGTATATGTTGACGCGGGTCGTGACGCGACCGTCGATTACGGCAACATCGACCTCAAGGTCAACAATCCCTTCAAGTACCAGCTCTTCATGAAGTGCTGGATGGACGGCACACAGCTCAACTGTGAGATCTACGGTCTGGAGAACCCCAAGTTCGACGATATCGAGATCAACACCTCCTCGCCCACCTATTTCGGCAACGGCTACAAGGTCACGACCACCCGTACCTATTTGAAGGACGGCAGCGAGGTCGATTCCGACGATCTGCCCTCCTCCACCTACTATACCTCCGCTCCGTCATCGGGCTCCTCCGGTAACTCCGGCGGCGGCTCCGGCAACAGCGGCGGCGGTGATTCCGGCGGCGGTGAAGATACCGGCGGCGGTGAAGAAGCGCCCGTGCAGGAGGCTCCCGCACAGGAAGCGCCCGCTGAGCAGCCCGCGGCAAACGGCGGCGGTGAAGGCGAACAAACCCAGCAGTAAACCCAATATCCATCCCCCTGTTTCGGCAGGGGGATTTTTATAACTCTTGCAATCTCAACTACAAATCGTCATTGCGAACCTATTGGCACGCGTGTCAATAGGTGTGGCAATCTCAATCGAATTAAGCCGATCCTCCGGGGTGTGCATGACTTAAAACTGAAGACTGAAGATTGAAGAATGAATAATTAAGGGGCGCGTGCGCCTTTTTCTATTCCACTATGAAGTGTAGCAAAAAAAACCTTCCCCTCGGGGGCGCGCGCGCCTTTATCTATCCCACTGTAGCGTACTGCGAAATCAAAAAGCCTTCCCCTCGGGGGGAAGGTGGCTCGGCGTATGCCGAGTCGGATGAGGGGCTGACTTATTCGAAAAATCATCTTAACAAAGAGTGCAGGGCGCTTCCTCAACTCTCGGTAAACAAACAGCCTCACCGAGTCAGATATCAATAGGAAACGCGGACCCCTCATCCGTCTCCCGTTGGTCGACACCTTCTCCTCGCCGGAAGCGGCTCCCCCCTTGTCCTTCGGACATTCCCCCAACGGGGGCGCCCCGAGGGGAAGGCT
>JAHKVW010000086.1 GCA_020624805.1 bacterium
TTTCATCATCCTTTAAACTGTTATTGTTAAGCAATGCGTTAAAATACCAATAACAGTAAGTGCTTTTATAGTCCTCTGACAAAAAACCACACATAATAATACTGTCAATTGTTCCTGAAAAATTGAGTTCATAGACAGCTTTTGGATCGGCATACATTATATTTTTTATGTAATTAAATGTGATTGTCCATTCATCAAAAAGATCATTGTTGGAATCATTTAATTTGAGAATTCTTATATATGAATCAGTGAATGCTTGAGAAAGACAGGACGTCGCAAACAGTTGCGGAATCTGCTTTTCTATTTGATCATGGTACTGTGTCTGTGCTTGTGCTGCACTACTAAGTAAAGCTAAATATTCTTCCTCAGACGCAATGTCATTTTCTTCCATTGTACGATAGAGTGCCGTTATCCAGTACTGAATGTAACTGGATTTAATGTTGTCTGAATCATTCAAATACAATCTTACAATTTTCTTTGTGTACTCTTTGTTAAAAACAATCATACATAGAATAACCGTATGATATATCATAAAAAAGACCAAATACAATGCAAGCATCGTAATTGAAGTATACATTTCAAAAGCTAACGCAGGAATAGAAATACCTACAATTAATAATGACTCAACTATCATTGCTTTTAATTGTAACGGGGAATTGGTTAATGATACAATTTCTCTTAATTGCAGACCTAACACTCTATTTCCGCTGACGCCAACAATAATAGATAACAGTGTACAGCCAAGTGTTGCTACAGTGAATAATAATGAAAATACATAGAGAATGTAGTTTTCACTTACAATCAAATAATCTTTCATTATTTCAAGTTTGATTAATATATCGCAAACTAAACCGAGAGCAATCATGATTAATCCAAATGCTATCAAAACAAGTGGCTTTTTTTTCTTTATCACAGATACCATTTTCTATACAACCATCCCTTGTATTTATTATCTATTATATCATATCATTCTTGTTTTTATTTTTCAACAATGGATGAATGATATTTTAAGTACAGGATGAATGATATTTTAAGTAACTAATTCAATAAGTCTATTATTAAACGCAAAAGCACCGCTTCGATTTCTCGAAACGGTGCTTTTGTAATGAGTATCAGAGCATTACCATAACGGCGAAACCGCCGCTGAAAAAGTAGGTGTTCGTCCAATACTTGTTTGGTGGAGATGGTGGGAATCGAACCCACGTCCGAAAACAGTTCCACAAGGTTTTCTCCGAGTGCAGTTATTGGTTTAGGATTCCCCCCACGCAGCGCCCAATAACAGGCTATGCGCTTCGGTAGCCTTTGATGTGTGACAGCTTAAAGGCGTGGGCTGTTCACAGAAACCGCTGTCGACGCCTTGTCCCGGGCCGCGGTACTCCCGGGCAGACGAGCTGCATTAAGCAGCTAAAGCAACGTTTTTAGTGTTGTCGTTTGTTTTTAAGTTGAGGCTTTTAAAGCGGCGCCTCACCGCTACTCGCTTACCAAGCTTCTCCGTCCCCGTCGAAACCTTTACATCCCCATGTAGGCAACGGATGAATCCGTTGCAGTGAAGTTTTTGCCGCGCAAAGTGATGAGCTTCGCGTGATGTTCGGCTGTGCCGAGTGCAGGAGAATCTCCTTTTCCAAAGGGAGCCTTACTGACCACTGATCACTGATCACTAACCACTAACGTCCCTGTTCTTTCATCGCTCTGTCAATGTCGCGCTTAGCGCTCTTTTTCGCGGCGTCCTCGCGCTTGTCATAGAGCTTTTTGCCCTTGCAGAGTCCGAGCTCTAATTTGACCATACTGCCCTTGAAATACGCCGAGAGCGGGATCAGCGACAGTCCCTGCTGCTGCAGGATGCCGAAGAGCTTATTGATCTCACGCTTGTGCATGAGCAGCTTTCGAACGCGCACGGGATCCTTGCTCCAGATATTGCCGTGCTCGTAGGGGCTGATGTGCATACCGTTGACGAACAATTCGCCCTTTATGATACTGCACCAGCTGTCCTTGAGGTTGCATCTGCCCTGTCGCAGGGATTTGACCTCGGTACCGGCGAGCTCGATGCCCGCCTCGTACTTTTCGAGGATGAAATAGTCGTGATACGCCTTTTTATTATTGGCGATGATCTTGATATTATCCATCACAGCTCACTCCTGCCCTCCAGCGCTCTGGCGAGGGTCACGTCGTCGGCATATTCCAGATCGCCGCCCACGGGGATACCGTAGGCAAGGCGTGTGATTTTGATGCCCAGCGGTTTTAAGAGCCTTGAGATATACATCGCGGTCGCCTCACCCTCTACGGTGGGGTTGGTCGCCATGATGACCTCAGTCACCTCGCCGTTGTTCAACCGCGAGAGCAGTTCCTTGATGCACAGCTGGTCGGGACCGATACCGCTCAGCGGAGATATCACACCGTGCAGTACATGATAGGTGCCCTTGTACTCGCCCGTGCCCTCGATGGCGATCGCGTCGCGCGGGGTCTCCACCACGCAGATAATTGAATGATCGCGCGCCTCATTGCGGCAGATGGGGCATTTTTCTTTATCAGAAAAATTACAGCAGATCTCACAGCGGCGAATGGTCTTGTGCGCCTGTAAAATGGCGTCGGAAAACTCCTTTGCCCTCTCCTCGGACATATTCAGCACAAAGTACGCCAGTCGCTGAGCCGTCTTGCTGCCGATACCGGGCAGGCGCTCGAACTGCTCGACGAGCCGTTGCAGCGGCGCTACATGATATGCCATCAGAACAAGCCGCCCAATCCGCCGAGATTCATACCGCCGGAGATACTGTTCATGGTCTCTTCCTTATCGGTATTGGCATTGCGGATAGCCTCGTTGACCGCGGCGGTCACGAGATCCTGCAGCATTTCGATATCGTCGGGGTCGACGACGTCGGGAGAGATCTCCATCTTTTTGATCTCGAGTTCACCGGATACGGTGACGGTCACCATGCCGCCGCCCGCGGACGCGGTGTATTCCTTTGCGTTCAGCTCCTCGGTAGCCGCCTCCATCTGATCCTGCATCTTCTGCGCCTGACGCGCGAGCTGCTGGAGATTCTGGCCGCCGCCACCGCCGTAGCCCTGGGGTAATCTTGCTTTCATATTGATCTTCCTTTCGGTGTGAATTGGCTCCCTTTCCTAAGGAGATTCCCCTGTTAGGGGAAATGTCCGCAAAGCGGACAAAAGGGTCTGCTGCCTCCGCTGAGGAGGGCTGTCAGCGGACACGCGTGTCAAGCTGACTGAGGGTTCATGCTGCATACTGTAACAGCGTTTATTCCCGATACGGCAACCCTCCGCCCTTCGGGCACCTCCCTTAGGAAAGGGAGGCGATTATTCCTCCGTCACGTTGACGCCGGAGGATTTGAGTCGGTTGATAAAGTTGTCGAGCACGTCGTCCTTGCTCACCTTTTTTTCGGGGAGCTTATACGGCCCGAGCTTATAGACCTTGCCGGTGATCTCCTGCACCGCCTTGCGGATCTCTTCACGCTGGGCGGATTTTTTGAGGAGCTCAAAGGCGATCTCGTGATTTGTCTCGATCAGGAGGTAATCGCCGCTGACATAGGCGTTGGTGTCCTCAAACGCGGCGGCTATCGCGCGCGAATAATGGCGCAGATTCGACACCACATCCTGCCACATCTCAAAGGGCTTTGCGTTGTAATACAGCGCCTCCATGTCGACCTTTTGCCGCTGCGGGGAGGAGGGCTGAGCGGGAACTTTTTGCTCGGACTCGGGAGTCGGTTCGGGCTGAGCAGACGTCGGATCGGGATCGGGCTGAGCGGGTTTTGCGGGTTCAGCAGGCTTCTGTTCGGGAACAGCCTCGGGCTGTTTGACCGCCTCAGGCTGCGGCACGGAAACCTCTTCCCTACTCTCCTTCGGCTGAACGGGTTCGGATTCTTTGACTGGCTCGGGAGCTGTCTGTACAGGAGCGGGGATTGTTTGCGCAGTCTCCGAAGGCGTCTGTATCGGAGCAATAGGTGCCACGGCACCCGCGGCGCCCGCGGCGCCCGCGGGTGAGGCGCTGTTCTGCAACAGCTTGACTGCCTTTTCCAGTGCGGTGACGCGCTTGAACAGCGCTTCATCGGTCTGATCGAGCTCGGGAGCGCAGAGCTTGACGATCGCCATCTCCAGCTCCGTACGCGGGGATACGCTGTCGCGCATCGCGGAACGCGCGCGTGCCAGCACATCCATATCATAGAGGATGTCGGGCAGCGAGAGATACGCCGCCTCGGCGACTGCCGCGTCGAATTCGCGGTCGCTCATCACGACCAGCTCACGCGGCTTGCTGACCGTTTTGATCAGCATCAGCGAACGGAAATGGCTCTGCAGTTCTTCACAGAGAGAAGCCATATCCTTGCTGTCTTTATACAAAGCGTCGATGATCTCGAGCGCTCGTTTGACGTTTTTGTTGATGGTACAGTTAGCGATCTCAAAGAGCTGACCCTGTGCCGCCAAGCCTGCCGCCGCGCGGACGACCTCGGCGGTGACGTCAGAGGAAATGCCGATACAGCGATCCAAAAGCGAGATCGCGTCACGCATCGCGCCGTCGGCGATCACGGCGATTAAAAGCGCCGCTTCATCACTCAGGCCGATGCTCTCCTTATCGGCGATCTCATGCAGCCGCGCGGAGATATCGGCGGGGCTGATACGGTGAAAATCAAAGCGCTGACAGCGCGAAAGGATGGTCTCGGGGATCTTGTTGACCTCGGTGGTCGCGAGGATGAACACCACGTGCGCGGGCGGTTCTTCCAGCGTTTTTAACAGCGCGTTCCACGCGTCGCGCGAAAGCATATGCACCTCGTCGATGATATACACACGATACTTGGCGCGCGCGGGCGCGAAGGCGACCTCGTCAATGATGCCGCGGATATCGTCGATACCGCGGTTGGAGGCGGCGTCCATCTCTACCACGTCGAGGATCTCGCCGCTGTCGATGCCGATACAGTTGGCACACGCGCCGCAGGGATCACCGTCGTGCAGATCCAGACAGTTGACCGCCTTGGAGAGGATCTTGGCGCAGGTGGTCTTGCCCGTACCGCGTGAGCCTGTGAACAGATAGGCATGATGGACGCGGTTCAGGCGCAGTTCGTTGCGCAGGGTCTGCGTCACATGATCCTGTCCGTAAACGTCGTCAAACGACTTGGGACGGTATTTGCGATATAAAACCTGATATGCCATGACAGCTCACCTCTCCTTTATAGTAAGATTCTAATGTTTCTCCCTTTGGTCGATCGATTGATACAATCCCTCAGCCCTCTTTCGAGGACAGCTCCCTTAACCAAAGGGAGCCTTGGGCTGTTCGGGATGACAGATTGATAAGATATGGAAACGCGGGTTGTGGTTAAATCAATCAGCCTTTGACAGCTCTTTTGCTCTTGATCTTGTCGGCGCAAACACTGATCAGGATCGAAAGAGCGATACTGACTACCGCCAAAACAATGCTGATCGCAAGCTGCTCGCCGGTGACATTTTCCGGATCATATCTCATCGAGAAGCCCGTGATCATGCAGATGATCCAGGCGATAAACACATGATACACATACAGGTAGAGGGAGTGTGAACCAATGTACGCGAACTTGTCGACCTTCACTCCGCTGTCTTCGATCTGCTTGCAGATCAAAGAAACGCCGTATGTTCCGAAACAGCCGAGCAAGAACACCGCTGCCATCATCAAAGGCTCCGGTTTATCGAACTCACCGCGGAACATTTTCGCGCCGAGCGTAAAGTAAGCCGTGATCCCGATCGATACGACAGAAGTCACGATCCCCGTCACCCACGCTGCGGCGCCCGATAATTTTTCAAAGAGATTCACGTTTCGTGCGATCTGTCCGAGAAGAATGATCGCTGTCCAGTAAGGGATCAGCTGAAGATTATAAGGAAGGCTGATACCAAAGAATCTCAGTGCGCCTGTTGCGGCAAGCAATACGACGATGGTGATGACCTGAGATACAACGGATCTGCTGACCTTCTCGACCAGTAGGATAAACAGAACACTTGCGATAAACATGGCGGGAAGGAACCAGAAATCGGCAAGGAACGGATAATTCTTTCCGAGATTGTGATACTCCCAGCCAAACAAATCCTGTATCACTCTGTTCCAGATAGAGCCGGCAAAAAAGTTTCTGAGGCAGCACAGCGCGTCCATGATCGTCTCTTGCGCCTTGATGAGCAGGATCACACTGCCGATAAGCCAGAACGAGAGCGAATAGGTAAAGAAAGGAACAAGCAGTGATTTTGCGCGGGCAGCGATGCCGTCTTTGATGCTTTTTTTCCCGACATGATAAAAATAGCCGGAGTAAAAGAAGAAAGCGAAAAGCAAAACACACGACATTCCCCCAAAAATGCTCTTTAGAATTCCGGGAGCAATAATATGGTTCATTGCGATCGCCAAAATCGCCAGTCCTTTTACCATATCTACGAATTTCACTCTTGTTTTTGTCATCGGGAGTCTCCTGTTTTCGGATAAACAGATTCTTTGTCGGGTTCTCTCAATCGCAAAAGGAAAGAAAAAACACAAGCCGCAGCCATGGTGGCTGAATGGTGAAGATAAGTGAACGACAGACTTACTGCATCGCATCCCCGAGAACACTTAATGCTGCTCGCTTCCGCGCCTGACATGATTCATGGCCGGGAATCGTACAGGGCCTGTCGCTCGCTTATCCACACCGTGGACGGCTTGCGAACAGTGATATTATAACATATGGTAAAGATAAAAGCAAGTGTTTCTTTTCAGAGCGTTTTGTCGGTATTTAATGTTCGGAATCCGCTTATTGACCCCGATTCATCGCGCAAATCCGGTCAACCAACAAACCTCCCGCGTCAAAAGCGACACGAGAGGCTTATGGAACTTTAGGAGTTTATCTCTTTTTATACAATACCAGTTCCGGATCCGCGCCCTGAGCGCCGTAGGTGGCGATCAGGATGAAATCCGCACAGGCGATCACGCCGAAGCATCTGTCCGCGCCTGTGTGATCCCCGAACTCCGCTTCGAGCTGCGTGCCGAGATAAGTGGTATCATCGTCGAGGAATTTCACTTCCACTCCGTTCGGCAGACGATACGCGAGATTGACGTAGCTGCCGACGAGGGCGTTCAGCTTTTCGACCTTCGGCATCCCTTCGACAGAGAGGGCGTTGATCTCGTCGATCAGCTGCCGCTTGAACTCGTCAAACTGACCGTTATCACTGAGCTGTTCATATCGTTTCCAGTAATCGAGCTTCGGCAGCATCTCCTTCATATAAACGCGCGCCTGATCTTCGGAAAAGCCCTCCTTCACCATATGAGGGATACAGACGTCGATCAGCTCCTCCATATCGCTGTAGGTGAACACGCCGTCGGCATAACACCATTTGCAGTAAGCTTCGTTCGGAGAACCGTCGCGGTTTCTACCGAGCAGGTCATCCGTCAGCGGCATACCGCAGCACTGGCAAATACGGCGTTCCGATAACATTTCCTTTGATTCCATCATCATACCTCCTGAAATAATAATATAGTCTGTTTTATTGAACCGTTCCGTTCACGATCTGCGCGTACTGATCCTCGGGGATCATCGGCGAGGTGATCTCTGCCATCAATTCATCGCGGATGGTGAAGTCTTTTGCGAACTGCCTGCCCGCATCTTTGATCTTCTCCAGACGAGGGACGGTCACGATCTGTGCCTCGGGCGCGTTGAACATCGGGCTTTCGGGAACGGTGATGATCGTGTGATCGTTAGGGAAACACAGCTTGAACTGCGCCGCCGCCGGTTCAAAATTATGCTTGCTGTTCGGGAATCCGCAACCGCAGATCATCACATAGCGCAGATGGCTGAAATCCGCCTGACCGACGTGCTCATAGCGGTCGCCGACCTTGTGCATTGCCATATTGCTCAGCGGCAGGGTGCGGTCGAGCAGCGCCTTCATCGGAGCGGGCATCCCATAGCAGTACAGCGGATAGCTCCAGATCAGCAGATTGCTGTCGAGGATCTCTTCCAATATCCCGCGCATATCGTCGTGGTGGACGCACTCGCCGCCGTTCCGCATACAGGAGAAACAGCCGGTGCAATACTCGATATGCTGATCCACCGCGTGGATGATATGTACTTCATTCTGTGACGCCTCGTTCAACCCGTCCAAAAAGGCGCGGGTGATGTGCATGACGTCGCTTTTCTCTTTCTTCGGACTTCCGTTGATGACAAAGATCTTCATATGCTTATCCTCTCTTTCTCAGTACGATCTTGATGAAATTCAGATACTTTCCGCCGCCCACTTCCATCGCCTTGCGGTCGCCGACGGCGTATTCGTTTTCCTGTTTGAGCCAGTCCGCCCAGACCTCGTCGTTTGACGCCATCTCGGAAACTTCCAGCACCTCTGCCCCGCCGCATTGTTCGACAATGTTTTTCCAATAGGAAACGTCGTGCAGATAGTCGAGCTGTTCGGGCGTCCATGATAATAACAGCTCAGGCGGCAGATCATCATGGCAGTCATGTTTCATCCCGGGAACGGTGATGTAGAGATAGCCGCCGGGCTTGACGAAAGGCAGCAGCTTACTGTCGAGATATTCGGGATCGCGTCCGAAATAGTTATAAGAATCCGTCGATACGACCGCGTCGAAAAACTCCTGCTCAAACGGCAATCTCTCCGCGTCAGCCTTGACGGGGATGATCTGCTCCTCAGTCAATCCCATCGATGCAAAGAACCGACGGTTTTCCTCCGGGTCGCTCCACAGATCGGAGGCATAGACCCGAAAGCCGTATTCCTTCACCAGAAACACGCTCGTCAACCCCTGTCCGCTGCCGAGGTCGCAGACGGTCGCGCCGTTTGGGATATGATGACCGATCAAAAGCTCTTCCTCAAGCTTGAGGGGGTTAGGCCCCATGATCTTCTCCATCAATTCGGCGGTCATATATTTTTCACTCAGTGGATAATTCATGCTTTCCTCCTTACCAACAGATACCCTTTGATGACCAAAACCGCAAAACAGAACACACCCGCATACGGTTGTCGGGTAACGATAAAGATCAAACAGGCGATAACAGACAAAGCGATTCCCGTCACCAGCCGATGCTTGTGCCACAGCGGCTTGTCGAAGCGGCTGATAATCAGTCCGCAGACGCCGTTCAATACGATCAGTCCGATGACGACCGCATAGACGATCATGATCCAAAGCGACGTGTCGGTGAGCACGAACAATAACGTCGATCGCTTGTCCGCGCCGTTGCCGAAGATCGGTATGAACAGCAGCAGCGCCGTGAACACATCCAGTACATGGCATAACCGTGAGGTGTATTTCCCGATCAACTCCTGCTTTTCATCCTCCGCCGCGGTGATGATCTCATCCGGAGAGATCAACTCGTCAACGGTCACGCCGAAATAGCGGGCAAGCTCCTTGAGCGAGTCGATGCTCGGGTACCCTCTGCCGGATTCCCATTTTGACACGGCGGTTCTGGACACATAGATCGACTGCGCCAGCTCCTCCTGCGTCAGACCCTTGCTTTTTCTTAACTCCTGCAATTTCTCGTTAAATTCCATTTTTGTTCCTCTTATCTAACGCTGTCACGACGCTTTGGTAGAGTTTGAACAAACCAAAACTCAGCAGGATCGAGCCGATGATATCCGTCGCCCAGTGTACACCTGAAATCATTCTGCCGATAACCATAAAGGCTGAGAACAGAACGACGGTCATCATGGTGATCTGCTTCATCTTCCTATTATCACACCGCCTGTTGACCTGAAACATCAACGTCGGCATGACACTCAGCACCAAAAGCGTTGTCGACGACGGATAGGACGCCTCCAAAAATCCGCCGATCAGGATCGGGCGGTAATTGATCGGCACCATCTCAAAGAACAGGTAGCCGAAGATCACCAGCATATAGTAGCCTCCTAACAGCAGAATGTCCGCATCCACCTTGAGCAAACTCTTTCTTATGATGAGTTGATAAAGCCCCAAACAGCCGAAGCCCATACATACGGCGATCGGCACCAGTCCGAGCCAGTCGGTGACGGTATACAGCGTCATGTGTACGCCTGTCAGCCGATGGAACCATGTGTTGAAGGTCGCAAAGCCGACTTTTGAATCATTCGACCCCACCGCCTGCACATCGACCAGCATTATCAGTACTGTCCACAGCGCAAAGGCGAATAACGAAACAACACCCGTTGCCAAATTCCTTTTCAATTCGATCAGTCCTTTCCGTTTGACTGATCAAAAGGTAGCACAGGGTGATGAAAAAGGAAAGAATCGCTCCGTCACACGGACGACACGGATCGTGTCATGCGGGGGATCATGCGGTCGAGAATGCTATTTCTTCCACAGGAAGGTGAAATGCCTGTCCTTTCGGAACCCGAGCTTTTCGTAAAACGGCATATCGGACAGCACATACGCTTTCTTTGCGCCGAGGTCTTTTGCGCGGTTCAGCCCTTCGAAAATCACCGCTTTTGCTATCCCTTTTCCTCTATACGCGGGAACAGTGCATACCGGCTCGACATAGGCGTAATCGGTTTGATCGGAGTACCACAGGCAGCAGTAGGAAACATACTCTCCGTCAGCGGCTTTTGCGGCTATGCTGAGAGCGGGATTGAAATGCTTGCGGAACTCAGGGATCACAGGATAATAATCGCCGCCCTGTTCAAATCCCGCCTTGTCTGTTCCGTGATCAAAGCCCTGCCACAAGAGCCATTGGAAATCATACGGTTCTTTCACAGGATCAAGCTGAGCGAACTGTAAGCCGTCGGGCAGACCGGAAGGTAGTTCACGGTCGAGATCCAGCCGCATGATGGTTTCCGTTTGTTCGGCGATCTCAAAGCCCGCCGATTGTGTCATGCTTATTTCATCGGCGCAAGTGTCGCAGACGGCGATACCCAAGCCGTTTTCATCTTTCAGCTCACGATAAGCATAGTCGAGGATCTCGGGATAGAGCGCGCTGTATGCGGGCAGTGCGCCGACAAACGCCTCACCGAAATACATATCGTAGATCGCCGCGCCGACGACTTTATCGTCATCCAGCCAAAGCCCGATGGAATTCATCAGGCTTTTGTCGAATTCAGGGTGCTCCATCATCCACTCGAACCGACCCCAGTTCCAGTTGATATGATGTTGATTATCGCGATTCAGCTCGATCAGAAAATCGCAGACCGTTTCATAGTCATTACTGCTGTAGTTTTTGAATTTCATCGTATTTATGTTATCACTCCACCGGAAAAAACAGTTTATTCTGCCCGGTTGCCGGCTCGGTAAAATCGCATACGGCGCCTGCAAGCCTCAGCCCAAGCTCCGGTATAAGGCTCTTGATCACGTATTCAAATAACTCTCTATAGCTTTCCGAATGAACCTCCGTCACAAGATATTTTCTTGCCGGCATCACCCACTTTACCCATCCGTCCGGAACCGGCGTATCCTCATACACTTCAACGCCCGCCAAATACAAGCCTCTCGAGAAATCGTCCGTCCACGGCAAAAAAGACAGCGTCTCATCGCTCATGGCTCCCCAAAATCCAACAAAAGAACCATCCGCGTTTTTCATTCCGAGATCCGCGATCTCTCGAAAATCGGAATTGGCTTGCCGCCACAGATCCTGAGCCGCGTTCTTTTCTTTTGTGCATAAGCCTTCCTTGCCGATGATTGCTATTTCAGGTAAATCGAACATCTCGTATTGAACATTTTTCATTGATTACCCATCCTGTCTTATCATCTTGAACATGCCCGGTCCGTCCCACTCGCAGGGGCGTTCCTCAAAGCCATGTTTTTGATAGAAGTCGACCGCTTCCTTAGAGCTGATCAGCTCCAGACTGACCGCCCAATCAGGGGCGATGTTTTCTCTGATATATGTTTCCAAGGTGTTCAGCAGTAATGTGCCGACGCCCTTTGACTGATACTCCGGTATGACGGCAAAGTCCTTGATGTAGAACGACATCCCGCCGTCACCGATCAGCCGCACCATGCCGACAGGCGTTTCATCATCGTACGCGGTAAAGGTCGCGATCGTGTTCTCCAGCGCTTTCTGCACCTGCCCGATGCCGGGCGGTTCCCAACCGACGGAGGTGTAGAGCCGCAGGAATAATTCAGCTGATAATTCATTTGTTTTTACTGTCATACGATTCACCTTTTTTCCACGGACGCGCCTTACCTGTCCAGCCTTTTTCTTTCCAATAGCGCATATCTGCCTCGTTCCAACCGTTTTTCTGCAAGAGGTGCATTATCCAAAAGAAGCCTTTGGTTTTCAGACCGGGCTTTACGCCGCCTTGACGCCGACGTATTCTTGTCGCGATCGATTCTGTTTCCTTTTTGATTCTCTGCTTTTTCCTTTCAGGCACCTTGCTCCAATCAATGGCGGCAACACCGATTCCGAATTTGTATATCTTAGCCACACCCCAGAAAAACAAGCTATCCGACATATCCCTATTGGTGGATTTCATACCGCCGCCTGCGGCTGTGGAGATGCACACGCCCTGCTTATGAAACATCCTTTCATCAGGACGGTGAGGCATCCATCTGTAACCGTAGTGATCTAAAAACGCTTTCATCGCTCCCGTCGCATGATAAACGTAGACGGGACTCGCGAGGATGATAACATCCGCTTCATCGATTGCCTGTGTGATTTCGGCGAGCTTGTCATAATGCGGACATTTTGTTTCGCTTTCGGTAAAGCAACGCACACATCCGCAGCAAAATTCACCGAAATCCTTCGGTAAAAAGAATTCCGTTGTTTCTCCGCTGATTTTATCCGCGAGTATTCGAGCGACATGACAGGTCGATCCTATGTGACTCTGTCCGTGAATGATAACTGTTTTCATTTTGATTTCTCCTCATCCATTTATCTAAAAACATGCGCTGCTCTGCTGTATGGAACCAATGCTCGCCGTTTTCCGCAACGGTAAGGCAGGCGTGGTGTTTTTCGGCAAACGCCGAGATCGTTTCGTAAGAGGTGAGCGCGTCATTTCTTCCGTACAAAATATCAGTCGGAACACTCCATTTGAC
Organism: bacterium; assembly: GCA_020624805.1. GTDB lineage: Bacteria > Bacillota > Clostridia > Oscillospirales > Acutalibacteraceae > Ruminococcoides. Next base: position 12,932 of record JAHKVW010000086.1, read on the forward strand.
AGGGTGCTCACGTACATAACAAAGATACTTCCACGACAAATCCTCACCGAATGCGGTAGGGATGATATCCTTTTCTTTCAGCTCACTCTCGGTCACATTTATCCACGCCATCATGTCACTGATCAGCCGCTCCATATCGACGATCGGTGAGATGAAATAGGCTTTGTATATCAACGCGTCGATATCGGCGTTCATGCTGAAATACGCGCCGATACTGTTAGCGATCAGGGTAAGACGGTTGTATTCTGTTTGCATGTTTTTAACTGCTTGATGTATTTCTTTGCCTGTTTCCCACGGCGTGAACGTCCGATAATCCAAGCCGATCACATCATCAGCGGGAAACAGCGCCTTGTAATGCTCACTCTCCGAAGCGCTGCCGTCTTTACCGTGGATATATAAAACTGCGTTTTTCATCTTTTGTCAATTATACTTTGGTATTGTTTCCCCGTTACTGTATCGTCATATACACATCGCAAAAGTGGCGGATATGCCGCTCGATGCTCTGTGTGATCTCTCGCTCTAATTGCGGTTGTCTGTCGGCTTGGGCGATCAAAAGGACAACCTGTGCCGTCAGCTCGTTGGCGAGCAGCTCGGGATCGTCTTTGATAAACAAGCCCTTTTCCATCATGCCCGCGATGATCCTTGTATACATCTTCTGAACACCCTCGAGCTGATGACGGGTGGTGACGGCGGCAAGGCGTTCATTGCGGAATTGCTCCTGCACAAGAAACATGCGGATCCTGCGGATCATCGGATCACGCATGGTAAACAGGATCCGATCCATCGTCACAGCGATGAACTCTTCCCTGTTTTCCGGCAGCTTGCCGATGTGCCGCTCCGAGCCGAAGTATTCCTCATAACGCGCCTCGGCGTTGTCGATCAGGGCGTTCATAATATCCTCTTTGCCCTTGAAATGTTTATAGAGCGACGGCGCTTTGACGCCGACCTTTTCGGCGATCTGCTCCACGCCGGTGCCGTCGTAGCCGTTCTCGGAGAACAGCGTCAGAGATTCTTCCAATATCCTGTCCTTTGTTGCCATCATGACCTCCCGGAATAAAGCTAATATCCTTTAGCCTTATTATAGCTAATAACTATTAGCCTGTCAAGTGTAAACAGTCATTATTGATTCGCGTCAAAACGAAAAATCCCGCAAAACCGATATACGACTGATGACGAAGCCAAACCTCCGTAAAAAGCTGCATACTTTTATGCAACTCCATATGTAGGTATGATGGAAGGGGCTCGGTACGTTGAACACGCGTGTTGAGCGCCGTACCCTACGAAAGCATTGATTTGCTTCGCGGTTGAATGACGTTGAACGGAAAGGTTGCGGGAGGGTCAGCAGTGGCGCTTAGCCAATCGCAGATAAATCTGCTCTTGGAGCGCTGTTGCATGGGAGTTGTAAACCAAATCACAGATTTGGACAACTCCTCAAA
>JAHKVW010000087.1 GCA_020624805.1 bacterium
AGTACAGGTGAGAAGTATTGTAGTCATGGTTGTATCTCCTTTCGAATGAGTGCAAGCGCATTATAAACCCTACTTACCTACTTTGTCAATAGGTTAATTGCAAATTAAGCAATCTATCCAATTATTTTTTCTGCATGGTACAGTTTATTCGTGTGAATGACCATTTGACACGATTTCTTTTCGCTTTTGTCGTCTGACGCGATTGATTTGCCGTTCAAAATCCCCGTTTTCGATCAGTCTTGCCAGAACCAGTTGAATGAACGTCGGCACCGTGCAGGAATAAAAACCGAGCCGATCTTCAAAAACCGTAACAAGGTGCTCCGGCAGTATCATATACCCGACACGCAGTGCAGGTGAGATCGTTTTGGAAAAGGTGTTCATATAGATCACATTTTCGTCAGTTGTGTGAGAAAACAAAGATTCCTCCGGCTTTTTGGATACCGAGAATTCCGATTCAAAGTCATCCTCCACGATATACCGCTGTCCCTTTGCCGCCCATTTCAGATATTCAAAACGCTTCGACGCGCTGGCTGATACGCCGCTGGGGTAGCTTCGATACGGCGAGATATGTAGGATATCGGCCTTACTGTGCCACAGCGCGGCGCTGTCGATCCCGTCCTCACCCAGACGCAGTTTCTCAACGGACACATCACAGGCGCGGTACACCTGCTCGATCTTTTTATAGGACGGGGATTCAATCCCGTAGGTTTTTTCGTATCCAAGTAATTCTACGATCAGGCTGTACAGATATTCCGAACCGGAGCCAATGACGATATGCGACGGCTCGGCGACGATCCCTCGGCTTCGCGCAAGATACTGCGCGATCGCATGCCGCAGTTCTTCACATCCTTTATTAGGCGATTTCTGCAGGATAGCGTCCGGCATATCCGTGATGACAGCGCGCATGGTCTTAGCGAGTACGGAATAAGGAAACGGATAAGATACCGAGCTGTTTTGATGTGTTACGGGTGGTTTGCTGATAGCCTGTGATGGTACAGCAAAGCCGTCCTCACCGCGGAAGATCACAAAATACCCGCTGCGCTCTCTCGACTCGATGTAGCCCTCATCACATAACAGCGCGTAGGCGTGTTCTATGGTAATTACACTGACGCCTGTTTCTTCGGCAAGAATTCTTTTTGACGGCAGCTTGGAGCCGTAGGAAAATGCACCGCTGACGATGTCCTCCCTCAACTGCTGATATAGCTGCAGATAAGCCGGAATATGCTGATTTACATTTACTGTATACTTCATCTGGTTATATTATTTTCTCCTATTTTGATTATTTTTATATTATCAAATCCATTATATACTGTCCTCATTCAAATATCAAGGAGGAAATAACCGTGTCAGAAAACCGTTATGAACTGAACAAAAACCTTGCCCAAATGCTCAAGGGCGGCGTCATCATGGACGTCACCACTCCCGAACAGGCGAGAATCGCCGAGGCGGCAGGAGCCTGTGCCGTGATGGCGCTCGAGCGCATCCCTGCCGATATTCGTGCGGCAGGCGGCGTATCGCGCATGAGCGACCCGAAAATGATCAAGGGCATACAGGACGCAGTGTCGATCCCCGTGATGGCGAAATGTCGTATCGGTCACTTTGCCGAGGCACAAATATTAGAGGCTATCGAGATCGACTACATCGACGAGAGCGAGGTGCTCTCCCCCGCGGATGATAAATACCACATCGACAAGACAAAGTTCAAGGTGCCGTTTGTATGCGGCGCAAAGGACTTAGGAGAAGCGCTGCGCAGGATCAACGAGGGAGCCGCCATGATCCGCACCAAGGGCGAGCCGGGTACAGGCGACGTCGTTCAAGCGGTGCGGCATATGAGATTGATGCAGGCAGAGATCCGCAGGATTAGTTCATCCGCTGAGGACGAGCTGTTCGACATCGCAAAGGGGCTTCAGGTGCCGTATGACCTCGTGCAGTATGTACACGAAAACAAAAAGCTGCCTGTCGTCAACTTTGCCGCGGGGGGCGTTGCAACTCCAGCTGACGCGGCGCTGATGATGCAGCTCGGTGCAGAGGGCGTCTTTGTCGGCTCGGGTATCTTCAAATCCGGCAATCCTGAAAAACGCGCCGCCGCGATCGTCAAGGCAGTCACCAACTTCACCGACGCGAAGCTCCTCGCGGAGTTATCGGAGGACTTGGGAGAAGCAATGGTCGGCATCAACGAGGAGGAAATCGAGTTGTTGATGGCGCAGAGGGGTGAGTAAGCCGTGAGAATCGCCGTGCTTGCGCTTCAAGGCGCCTTTATTGAACACGAAGAAATGCTCTCAAAACTTGGCGTGGCGTCATTTGAGATCCGAAAGAAAAATGATCTGATGCGTTCCTTTGACGGACTGATCATTCCGGGAGGAGAGAGCACTGTTCAAGGAAAGCTGTTAAAGGAATTAGACCTGCTGGAATCGATCAGACAGCTGATCTTGGAAGGTTTGCCCACGTTCGGCACCTGCGCCGGATTATTACTGCTATCAAAACGAATAGAGAACGACGCGCGCTCCTATCTCGCCACTATGGATATCACCGCCGTCCGAAACGCCTACGGCAGGCAGCTCGGCAGTTTTTATACAGAGGCGAGTTTAGGCACCATCGACAAGATCCCGATGACCTTCATCCGAGCACCGTATATCGAAGAAGTATCGGACAGTGTAGAGATCCTCGCAACTGTGAATAGCAGAATCGTCGCTGCAAGGCAGGGTAATCAACTTGTAACTGCCTTTCATCCCGAATTGAATGATGATTTCACCGTACACAGATATTTTATCGATATATGCGGCGGAGAGTAATTAAACCGGATTATAGAATAATTGACTAATTCGAAAACGTGGCTACTTCTTTGGTTTATGCATATTAATAATTGCCCTGTGACAAAACATTAAGTCCTATGTTTTTCCGCTTTCTAACGTTGCAAGATTGCAAAGCTACAAGTGAGTGTACGGAGTTGCAGTCTTTTATTTCAATCACAGCGTAAGTATATATTGATTTAAAAAATCCTCTATTTTTTCATAAGTAGATTTATCAAACCCTTTATTATGATTTTCAAAACGAACAGGACGCTTGCTTTAAGCATGCGTCCTGTTCATATCCTATTCGATTTTTGATTTTTCCGCTAAGGACATCGCCATTTATCGCCGTGCTTGTTTTTGTGTGAGAGTGTTTAGATTGTTTGAGAAAGCAGATAGATACAATACTGATTCATGCTGATGCCTTCCTGCTTAGAGCGTTCGGCTAAGTGTTTGTGCAAGGACTTAGGAACACGTAGACGGAATTGACCGGAGTAATCGTCGGCGTCAAAGGGTTCGGGAACGACAGCGCCGCTTTCCAACATGGCGTATGTCCATTCTCTTCTGGCGTCTTCGCCGTTCTTGACTGCTTTTTCAATGGTTTCTCCTGAAGAGATACAGCCGATCAAGTCGGGGTAGGATACAACAAAACCGCCTTCGTCTTCATCCTCTACGATTTCAATTCTGTATTTCTTCTTCATATAGTAGTTTAGTTTTTCGGTTAACTCATTTGTTTTCATTGATCTCAGCCTCATGACAAATTATATCATTACGAATGTTTTTAATTATCATACATGGTACCGCATATGGTGTCAAGTACATTTCAATATTTTCTTGAATTCGGGGTGAAAGATGGTCATTTTTGCACTGAATAATTATTCTGTTTTTCTGCATAGGAATTAAAAAGTGCAGTTAATGCACTTTTATTGCACTACTGACTTTGCAAAAATCCACTGTTCATGCGGGTTCAGAGGATTCGGTCAGGGTCACCGGCACCAAAAAGACTCATACCCAAACGGGTATGAGTCTTTTTGTATATCTATATGACTTAGAACCAAAATCCGAACAACCTGCAAAAGATCGATAATGATATCCCTGCGTCGTTCCTACGGCATTATCCGTTGTATAAGGCAGGAAAGATGAACCTGTCTGAATTAGCGAGGATTTGTGATTTAAGCAGAACGACGGTTTATAAGTATATTGGACTGTTGGAGAGGTAAGAAAAGGAGCAGACCGAAGCCTGCTTCCCTGTTATTCAAATTTAGTTAGCGCTAATCCAATCTCTTATAGCTTTGCATTTCGCATAATTTGGAAATCCACCATCATACACTTTAATTACATTGCCTTTCAAATACGCTGATACTCTGCTATCTGCTATTGCTTCAGAACGTAATTCGTCAGTCAATTCTATCTCGTAAACTTTTTCCTTCTCAATCAGGTCAAGAAAATTTGTTGCTACATTGTACATAAAAAAATATGTGCCTGACCCTCTTGTATGGGTTTTATCTCCACCGACAGTTTTTATAGAGCCTGTTACTACTGGACCCACGCTTACACCAGTAAACCTTTGTTTTTCTTTATGATGCGTTGTGAAAGTTTCTGCAATTTCCTCAAAAGAAAACTGTTTTTCCAGCGAAGGATGACGCTTAAAAAGTTTGATTGTTTTTTTATCAGCGTTGTATTCAAGATAATCTTTAGTTGTTTGTTGTATGTTTTGTAATTCTTTGTGTTCTTGTTTTCCCTTGACTATTACATAAATAAACACAACAACACAAATTATACCTACAATCGCAAATGTACTCATATTTTTTCCTCCTTAAAATAAAAAAATGTGTAGTTCCAAACGGAACTACACACCCAAAACACATAGCTCCGTTTGTTGCTACACAAAGTTTCATATACTTACAGAATAAAAGCACGTGAAAAGTGAGCCTGTGTTTTAACCTAATATGGTCAAAAACACATGCTTTTACTCAGTAAGTTTTTACTGTATATTCAACTTTGTGTAGCACTTTTATCATATCACAGAGCGGTTGCGCTTGCAAGCAAAAAAACGACAGCAGTATTTGTCTATGTTGTACAAGAACGGCATATGTTTCATCGGCGATAACGAATGAGATCCATTATACAACATATGAAAAAGGACACCCCGATGGGATGTCCTTTATTCATGGAGCTGATAACCGGATTTGAACCGGTGACCTCATCCTTACCAAGGATGCGCTCTACCGACTGAGCTATATCAGCATATTTCTCGCTGTTTATCCGAAACAACTCATATATCATACCACAGGTTTTAAAAAAATTCAATACTTATTTGAAAGTTTTTTTCATTTTGCGGATATTTTTGTGATCGCGGCGGAGCGGGTCTTTTCAGATCGTCCCTTTGGATCGCGGATAAATATAAATAAGGAGTATCTCCCTTTGGTCAGTCAATTCATACAATCCCTCCGCCTCGTACCTCGGCACCTCCCTTTACCAAAGGGAGGCTGTGAATGGTATAGAAGGAGGCTCGTTGTACATGATCGGTCACAAAGCGGCACGATCCGGCTGAAACCGACACGATGATTTTGTTATCCTGTTTATCTTGCCAACAGACGGGTTTTGTGGTATGATACATCATGGTGTGTTGTATAATGATCGATTTGGTTGAGATTGTGAGGAGTTGTCCAAATCTTTGATTTGGTAAACAACTCCCATGCAAGGCTCTCCCAAGAAGCGGAGCCATAAGGCGAACGCTGATTGGCTGAGAGCTACTGCCATAACCTATGTTTACCTTGCCATGACGATCGGCATGGATCCGATGAGGATCGCGCACACCGTATCAGTTCATCGAATAGGTGATATTTATGTCATTTCAACAGGATAAGATCCGCAACTTTTCCATCGTAGCGCATATCGATCACGGCAAGTCGACGCTTGCCGACCGTATTCTGGAGCAGACAAGCTCTGTCGCGGTGCGCGATATGGAGGATCAGCTGCTGGACGATATGGAGCTCGAGCGCGAGCGCGGCATCACCATCAAGAGCCACGCCGTGACGCTCGAATACAAGGCTGACGACGGCGAGACGTATCAGTTCAATCTGATCGATACCCCCGGTCATGTGGACTTCAACTATGAGGTCAGCCGATCCCTCGCGGCATGTGAGGGCGCGGTGCTGGTCGTCGACGCGTCGCAGGGCATCGAGGCGCAGACGCTCGCGAATACCTACCTCGCGGTCGACGCGGGACTGGAGATCGTGCCGGTCATCAATAAGATCGACCTGCCGTCTGCCGATCCCGAGCGCGTGATCAATGAGATCGAGGACGTCATCGGCATCCCCGCCGAGGACGCGCCGTGCGTATCCGCAAAGGCGGGTATCAATATCCACGCGGTTTTGGAGAAGATCGTCAGCGATGTGCCCGCTCCCACGGGCGATATCAACGCGCCGCTGCGGGCGATGATCTTCGACTCCATCTATGATTCCTATAAAGGCGTTATTATATATGTAAGGCTCAAGGAAGGTCAGATCCATGTCGGCGATGAGTTCAAGCTGATGGCGACCGGCTCGACCTTCAATGTGGTGGAATGCGGCTATATGCGCGCGACGTCGCTCGAACCGCGCGAGGGGCTGTACGCGGGCGAGGTTGGTTACATCACCGCCTCCATCAAGAGCTTGCAGGACGCGCAGGTCGGCGATACCGTCACCCTGACCGCCAACCCTGCCGAAATGCCCCTGCCGGGTTATCGCGCGGTACAGAGCATGGTGTTCTGCGGTATCTATCCCGTGGACGGCGCCCGTTACGGCGATCTGCGTGACGCGCTGGAAAAGCTGAAGCTCAATGACGCGTCTCTCTCCTTTGAACCCGAGACCTCTGTCGCGTTGGGCTTTGGTTATCGCTGCGGCTTCCTCGGACTGCTGCACATGGAGATCATCCAGGAGCGCTTGGAGCGCGAGTATAACCTCGACCTCATCACGACCGCGCCTTCCGTCAACTACCGTATCACCCTGACCGACGGCACGGTACAGATGATCAGCAACCCCACCAACTTCCCCGATCCCGCGCTGATCGCGATGGCGGAGGAGCCGGTTACCGACGCGCATATCTATTCTCCCGCGGATTATGTCGGCAATATCATGGAGCTGTGTCAGGATCGACGCGGTACCTTCATCGGCATGGACTACATCGACTCGGATCGTGTGGACATCCACTATGAGCTGCCGCTCGCCGAGATCATTTATGACTTTTTTGATACGCTCAAAAGCCGTACCCGCGGTTACGCGTCCTTTGACTATGACTTCAAGGAGTACCGCGAGAGTAAGCTCGTCAAGCTCGATATCATGCTCAACGGCGATGTGGTAGACGCGCTGAGCTTCATCATCCACGCGGACAAGGCGTATCCCCGTGCGCGTAAGATGGCGGAGAAGCTCAAAGAGAATATCCCGCGTCAGCTGTTTGAGATCCCGATCCAGGCGTGTATCGGCGGCAAGATCATCGCGCGTGAGACCGTCAAGGCGATGCGTAAGGACGTCCTCGCCAAGTGCTACGGCGGCGATATCAGCCGAAAGAAGAAGCTGCTCGAAAAGCAGAAGGAAGGTAAAAAGCGTATGCGCCAGTTAGGCTCTGTGGAGGTTCCGCAGGAGGCGTTCATGGCGGTACTGAAATTGGATACAGATTAATAATGAGGAATTAATAATGAGGAATGAGGAATTCAGGGAAACACTTCGTGTTTTGATTGATATGAATATAGGATGATCTCATATTGATCGGGTGTGGGCAGCGCCCACCATTCATTCCTAATTCCTAACTCCTAATTCCTAATTTTATCGGAGGTATATTATGTCTGACGACCAGTCAGCGAAAAGAGAAAAGAGCTTTATTGAGCGGTTATTCGGCTCAAAGGACAATGAAACAAAACAGGCGCAGACCGAAGAAGAGATCCTCTCGCTCGTCGAAGAGGGACAGGAAAAGGGTCTGATCGAGGACGACACCAAGGATATCATCGAAAACGTCTTTGACTTTGACGATACCGCTGCCTATGAGATCATGACTCACCGCCGCGATATGACCTCGCTCGAGGATACCGACGACCTGCAAACCGTAGTGGATCTGGCGATCCGCAGCGGTCACTCGCGCATCCCCGTATGGCGCGACGATATCGATAATATCATCGGCATCCTCTACGTCAAGGATCTGCTCCAATTCGTCGGAGCGCCCGCACCCGCGAATTTCAAACTCAGTCAGCATCTGCGCCCCGCGCTCTTTGTGCCGCGCACCAAGAACTGCCGTTCTCTCTTTTCCTTTATGAAAAAGAACAAGACGCAGATCGCGGTCGTGGTGGATGAATACGGCGGCACCGAAGGGATCGTCACCCTCGAGGATCTGATCGAGGATATCCTGGGCAATATCCAGGACGAGTACGATAATGAGGAAGAAGAGATCCGCCGCCTTTCCGACGGCAAATTCACCGTGGACGGCAGCACCTCGATCGAGGATGTGGAAGAACGCATCGGCGTGGAGCTCAGTGACGACGACAGTGAGACGATCGCGGGATTTCTGCTGAGCAATCTCGGAAGGATCCCCGCGGAGGGAGAGCAGCCGTCGATCGAAGCGCACGGACTGCGTTTCACCGCGTCACGGACAGACGGCAGACGCATCACCGAGGTGCTGATAGAAAAGCTGTAAAAAAATTCATACTTTGTTATTGCTTTTTTACAGCTTTTTGCTATAATAGAACTGTTCGGGAAGCCGAAGCTATCGGTTTCTCATCCAGTTATACCAAATTCTACGACAATCGGAGGATAACAATGAAAAGAATTTTTGCATTTATTCTGGCTGTTGCGGCGATCGCTGCTGTACTTTGCGCCTGTGGTAAATCCGGCAACGTAAAGACGACCGTTCCCTCAAAGTATGACGACGGTTACGCAAGCTCCTACGCGAAGAGCACTTCTAACGACGGTGACAAGAAGGTTTATGAATTCACCGACGAGCAGTATAAGGAATATACCAACAACCACAAAAACACTCTGGGCAAGGATCTGCAGAAGGAGATCGGCGCACTGCATGAGAGCAGCGGCGATCAGAAGACCCCCTACGGCGAGTACGCGTATATCAATGAAGAGAAGAAGGCTGTCATCGTAGGCGTGCACACCGATCAGTATGATGAAGCGACCGCGAAGGAAGAATCCAAGATCGCGGCGGAATACGGCTTCAAGTATTTCCAGAACATCAAGGATCCTGTTGACAACATCAAGGTCATCTACTGTGACGCGAACAATCAGGATACCGTTTTCGGTACCTTTGAATTCACTGCTGAAAAATAATACAGTTGATAAGAGCGCTCCTTCGGGGGCGCTTTCCTTTTTTGTTGAAAAAAGATCAATTAATATTTGATAAGCCGTTTTCCAAGGCTCCCTTTGGTAAAGGGAGCTGCTGAGCGAAGCGAAGCTGAGGGATTGTATAATTGTTTGAACGAAGCGAGTACCTTAACTTGCATAATCCGCGCGAATATGCTATATTGCAACTGGGAAGTGATGGATATGACAAAAAAACAAATCGCACGGCTCGCTGTCGAGGCGCTCAAAGCCGAGTATCCCGACTCGATCTGTTCGCTGCAGTATACCGATCCGCTGCAGTGCCTTGTCGCGACGCGCCTGTCCGCCCAGTGCACCGACGCGCGCGTGAATATGGTCACGCCGGCGTTGTTTGAGCGATACACCTGCGCGCGGGATTTTGCCGACAGCACGCCCGAGGAGCTGGCGGAGTATATCAAATCCTGCGGTCTATATAAAACCAAATCCAAGGATATCATCGCGATGGCGCGCGTGTTGTGCGAGCAGTACGACGGCGAGGTGCCCGACAGTCTTCAGGCGCTGATTGCCCTGCCCGGCATCGGCAGAAAGACCGCGAATCTCGTGATGGGCGATATCTTCGGGATGGAGGGCGCTGTGGTGGTGGACACCCACTGCATCCGCATCACTCGCCGTCTGGGTTTGCATCAGGAGACCGATCAGAAAAAGATCGAGATGATCCTGCGCGGATTACTCCCGCCCGAGGAGAGCAACGACTTTTGTCATCGACTCGTGCTCCACGGCAGAGCTGTCTGCACAGCAAGAAAGGCAATGTGTGAGAATTGCTGTATGAGCGAGTTTTGCAGGAAGAAAGCATAAAGGATTAACCGATAATTATTCACCGTTTACAAAAGGTTCACATACTATTCACAGGGTTTTACATGTTTCGTCACAATCGTATGATATGATAATGTCAACATCAACGAAGGAGGTGATAACATGAACGCTGTGAAGAAGCCGTCTGTGCTGGTGTGTGTCACGGGTCAGTATGACTGCGACCGTCTGATCGAAGCCGGATTCGAGCAGGCAGCAGCAGAGGATCTGGCGCTGCATGTGTTCTGTGTGCATACGCCGACAAATGACCTGACGAGCTTTTCCGATGAGCTGGAATACCTATATCGCACCGCAAAAGACCTTGGCGCGGATATGACCGTATCGTTCAGTCATAATGCGCCGGGCAGTGCAGCCGACTTCGCACACAAGGTCAACGCAAAGTATTTGATCACAGGCATCCCGGACGTTCGTCCGAACGGATTTGTGCTGACACTGCACAAGCTTTTGCCGAGAATCGAAATAACAATGGTAACAAAAGAAGGCGATAAGCTGCCCTATTCGCTCGAAGCGACAAAGAGAGCTTATGCCTGAGCTTCGGTCAAGCTGAATCGCGTGTTGCGGCTATGCGCACACGCCCGACCGATTTGAATAACAAAACTATTAGGATTTTACATATCATCAATATATTTATCAGTCGAAAACCGTCCGTAAGGGCGGTTTTTGCCGTAAAAAAAGAGCCCTGCAATTGTAGGGGATGACGCTTGCGACATCCCGAAACTCCTGTAACGATGCCATTCAAATGCCCTGCTCCTGTTTGTAAGCTTGCTTCATTGCTGACGCGCATGTTGCGTCGCCCCCTAAATTATAAAAATAGCAAACGAGTAAAACAGAGATAAAACGAGGAAAAACGAGATAAACACAGCTCAACGAGTGCTATATTAAAAAATTCGGTATTTGCTCTTGACTTTATATCATGAAAGTGATACTATATACAGGCGTTAAAAAAGAATTGTATCCGATAATCGGTTGAGATTACCACAGGGTCACACCCTTCGTAATGACGATCGGGAATCGGTTGAGATTGCCACGGCAACCCTCCGCCCTCCGGGCACCTCTCCTGTGTATGGATTCTGTAACCCAAATCAAAGATTTGGACAGAATCTCACCTTAGGAAAGGGAGGCGTTGCCTCGCAATGACAATTCAGTATCATCAAGGAGGTAAAGCTATATGTCCACTTATATGGCTAAAAAAGGCGAAGTCGAGCGCAAGTGGTATGTGATCGACGCCGCGGGCAAGACCCTCGGTAAAGTTGCTACCGAAGCGGCTGTCCTGCTCAGAGGCAAGCACAAGGTCACTTTCACGCCCCACGTTGACTGCGGCGACCACGTCATCATCATCAACTGCAAGGACGTTGTCCTCACCGGCAAGAAATTAGAACAGAAGAAATGGTACCGTCATACCGGTTATGTCGGTCACCTCAAGGAAACCAACTACGCTACCCTGATGGCTACCCGTCCCACCAAGGCGGTCGAGCTGGCTGTTAAGGGCATGGTTCCCTCCAACACCATCGGCAGAGCAGCTATGCTGCGACTCAGACTCTTCGAAGGCGCTGAGCACAATCATCAGGCTCAGAAGCCCGAAGCATGGGAATTTTAAGAAGGAGGAACGATAAATGTACGATAAGGCACCTTATTTTTACGGCACCGGCAGAAGAAAATCTTCTGTAGCAAGAGTTCGCCTCTATGCGGGCACCGGTAAGATCACCATCAACGACAGAGATATCGACGATTACTTCGGTCTTGACACCCTCAAGCTGATCGTTCGTCAGCCCCTCGAGCTCACCGAGACCGGCGAGAAGTTCGACGTAGTTTGCCGCGTTGGCGGCGGCGGCGTTACCGGTCAGGCGGGCGCCATCCGTCACGGTATCTCCCGCGCGCTGCTTCAGTATGATTCCGACGCGCTTCGTCCCGCCCTCAAGAAGGCAGGCTTCCTCACTCGTGACCCGAGAATGAAAGAGCGTAAGAAATACGGTCTCAAGGCCGCTCGTCGCGCTCCGCAGTTCTCCAAGAGATAATCTTTGTGCTTTTCAGCACGCTTCAAGGCTACTGTTTACAGGGTTTTTGGAGTATTCAGACGGTTTGAGATGTGCTTAAATGTGTTAGATAAGCAACAAGCAAGCAACACATAAGTAACAACAGTTCTCAATCAACTATGTAGTTAAAGAGATGTTTTTCTAAGTATGGAAAGACATCTCTTTTTGTTTTGCCTAGATTTTGTTGATTGCATTGATTAACACCTCAACGTCTAAATGGGTGTACACTTTTTCGGTCATCGTCATAGCACCTTTGTGTCCAACAATCTTTTTAATTGTGGTCTGGTCTACCTGTGCTTCCGCCAGCATTGAGATACAAGTGTGTCGTGTGCAATGTGGCGTATGATCCATATTCAGATTGACCATAAGCGGAGTAAAATAACTATCGTAATAATTGTGGTACTCAAACTTACTGCCGTTGTCGGTGTGGAGCAGATAATCGCTCTCGCCGTCGTTATACCAGTTCTTAAAGAAAGGTAATACCTTATCGGCAATCGGTACTCGTCTGATACCGCTTTCTGTTTTGCTTTTTCTGACATCAAAGTACTGTTCGTTCAGATTTACATCTTCCCGTTTTAGATCCAACATTTCGGAAATCCTAACACCCGAATAGATCAGCATAAGGACGATCTGATAATATTTGTCCTCAGAGACATTCCACAGGCGTTCGATTTCCTCTTTAGTGAATTTCTCTCTGTCCCTTTTGTTCGGATTGCGGTCTTTGAACTTCGCAATATCCACGAACTCCGCATAGTTCTTGCTGCAAAGCTCATTTTTCATTGCATATTTGTAGAGCTGATCCATCAGAACTTTCAGTTTTCGCAGTGAAGGATAGCTCTTACCGCAGGTGTCCACGACGTTTTGCAGTTCTGCAAGCTTGATTTCCTTGAATACCCTGTTGTAAAGCGGCTCACAGACTTTATATGAAGCATTGTAGCCGTTTATATTGGATTTAGATATTGTCGGAAACTTCTCCGCAGTAAAGCGCTCGTACACTTCCTTGAATGTGATCTTGGAAGCGGACACGTCAAAGGGATTCTTGTTGTAGTCAGCCAGCATTTGCAGCGCCTCCGATTTGGTGGCAGCATAGCCTATGACCACATAGTCCTGAACCTTTTTGTCAGTCTTTTCATCAATGTGCCAGCCGATAGTTTTTCTGACCATATAGGGTTTTCTACGCCTACCCGATAGCTTTGTGACGCCGCCGTAACCGTTTGGCAACCTCACTCTCCAAA
>JAHKVW010000088.1 GCA_020624805.1 bacterium
CCCGAGTTGTGGGGAGAGGAGGAACCGCCACGCGGTGCGAAGGCTTGCCGTTAGGTGAGCCTGCACAAGCTCGGCGAGTGACGACGATGTGGCAATCTCAACCGAGCGAAGGTCGTCAGACCTATGATAATCATAAACAAAAGCAGGACGATCATCGTCGTCCTGTACTCATTTCATATCATTTTATTATTTGTCAATGTGAGGATTTAGTTTTTGGCGATCGCCCCTGATTCACTCTTTCTCACCGTTCAGCATATCCAATCCGTGCCCGAGATGGGGGAGGATGAAGCCCAGATTTTCCGTTGCGCCTTTGGGGGAGCCGGGCAGGTTGATGATCAGGCTCGTTTCTCTGATTCCCGCAACGCCTCTCGACAGCATCCCTCTGGGTGTGATTTCCATGCTTTTTTGCCGCATATATTCTGCGATCCCGGGCGCTTCACGCTCAATGATCTCTTTGGTTGCTTCGGGAGTGATATCGCGCGGCGCAAAGCCTGTGCCGCCGGTGGTGATGATCAGATGAACGCCCTTGTCACAGAGGTCGATCAGGGTGCTTTTGATCTTATTTTTCTCATCGGGAATGATAATACGGTCAAGTAACTGATAACCCTGCTCTTTGAGCAGTTCCGCGATCATGGGACCGCTTTTGTCCTCATAGATTCCGTTTGCGGCTCTGTCGCTGATCGTGATAACGTTTGCTGTATACATGTTTCATTCTCCTTTGGAGCTGATATATCGACAGTCTATTTGTTTCACCGGTCGTTTCACATACATTCTATAAAGCAGAAAGGTTTCTATTTTCCGAACGGACAGTGCGGATAGGTGCAAATGTCACACCCAAGGCATAATCCGCCTTCGCCGTAGCTGACGAAATCCGCTTTGCTCAGCTTTACATCTGCAATGACACGGGGCAGAACCAGATCAAATACGGTCGCTTTGGCGTACATCACACAGCCGGGCAAGCCCATGATCGGTGTGCCGTCCTCAAAATAGCCTAAGAGGAACATCGCCCCGGGGAGTACCGGTGCGCCGTAGGTGACGATATCCGCGCCGCTTGCCTTGATCGCGCCGGGTGTGCGGTCATCGGGGTCGACGCTCATGCCGCCTGTGCAAAGGATCATATCCGCCTTGCCTTTGACGGCGTTGATCGCCTCTACGATCGCGTCCGTTCCGTCGTCGACGGTCAGATGTTCGGTGACGGTGACGTCAAACGCGCGGAGCTTCTCGATCAATACGGGTGTGAACTTGTCCTCGATCCTGCCGTGGAACACCTCGCTGCCTGTCGTGATGACGGCGGCGGTCTTGCGTGTATAGGGTAGCACGCTCATGATCGGGCTATTGCCGACGATCGACTTGGCGCGGTCGAGCTTCTCTTTCTCGATGACCAGCGGGATGACGCGTGTACCGGCGAGCTTATCGCCCTTGCGGACAGCGGTAAATCCCTTTCTGGTAGCGATCATTAATTCTTCTATAGAATTAACAGCGTTCAAGCACTCTCTGTCAAGGGTAAAGAGTCCGTCGATCTCGGAGCATAGTTCGATCTTGCCCTCTTTGACCTCACCGCGGCTGATATTGTCGCCCTTGCAGAGCTGACACAGGATCTCCGCCGCGTCATTCTCGTGCAGCTTGTTTTCATCCATCTCAAAGATATAGAGGTTTTCTTTTCCCATGCTCAGCAGGACGGGGATATCCTCTTCGATGACGACGTGCCCCTTGCGAAATCGCGCGCCCTTGTATTTGCCGGGGATGATCTGCGTCATATCGTGGCACAGAACCTGCCCGACGGCTTCGGTTGTTTTGATGAGTTTCATTATTATACTCCTGATTATTTTGCCTTCCCCTTGAGGGGAAGGTGGGCAAATCGCAAAAGCGATTTGGTCGGATGAGGTGGAAATCTTTCCGATGTATCAATATACGTGATGAAGCAGAAGCGTTTTCACCTCATCCGTCTCGCTCAGTCGCTCGACACCTTCCCCTCAAGGGGAAGGCTTGTTTCAACGGTATCGCCCGATTGGATGGTACCGCCCTTGCGGACGATAGCAAAAATGCCCTCGGTGGGCATGACGCATTTGCCGGTGAGCTTCTTGATCTCGCAGTCGTTGTGACATTCTTTGCCGATCTGGGTGACCTCTAATTCCGCTTCACCGATCGTCAATATCGTACCGATCGGCAGGCTTTTCAGCTCGATCCCCTTGGTGAGTATGTTTTCTGCAAAGTCGCCGGGGTTGAGCTCCATGCCGAGCACGCGCATTTTATCGACGCTCTCTTCGGCGAGCAAACTGACTTGTCGGTGACGGTAAAACTTGGGTGTATCGGCGTTCACCGCGTGAGCGTCACCGATGATCCCGCAGTTTTCCAGTAAGGTGATCGAGGGGACAGGATGCTTGCGGGTACCCTTTTTCTCACTGATACAGGTCGCCGTGACGATCCCTTTCATCGCTCATACACCCCGCTTTTTCCGCCGCTTTTGTAGCTTAGGCGAATGTTTTGTATCTCGATATCCCGCTGTACCGCCTTGCACATATCATAGATCGTCAGCGCGGCGGTGCTGACAGCGGACAGCGCCTCCATCTCAACGCCCGTATTGCCCTTGCATTTGACGGCGGCATGGATATGGATCTTTGTTTCGGTCAATTCAAAGGTGACGTCTACGCCGGTGAGCATCAGCGGATGACACATCGGGATGTTATCGGAGGTTTTCTTTGCCGCCATGATGCCCGCGACCTGCGCGACCGCGAGGACGTCACCCTTTTTGATACCGCCGCTTTTGATCAGCGCCATCGTATCAGGGTTGACGACGACGGTACCCGTGGCGATCGCCTCACGAAAGGTGATGTCTTTTTCGGTCACGTCCACCATTCTGGCGCGACCCTGTTCATTGATGTGAGAGAATTCCATGTTATCCTCCGATCTCGTTCATATAGCGTGCGGTGGAAGCTCCTGTCAATCCGAATCGGTGGTTTTCGGGCTTTTGCAGGATACCGTTTTTGATCGCCTCTGTCAGCGCTTCACTCTGTAAGCCTCTCAGGTCGATCTCCTGATCCGAGTGCAGACAGGGCTTCAGCCTGCCGTCCGCCGTGACACGGATCTTGTTGCACGAGGGGCAAAAGCTGTTCGACATCGGACAGATCAGTCCGATGGTGCCCTTGTGATCGGGCAGGCGATAGACCCGCGCGACGCCGTTGATCCTGAGCAGCTCGGCGTTATGCAGATAACCCTCTATCGCCGCTGTCGTCATAAACCGACTGCTGTCCCAGCTCTTCGCGACGCCCAACGGCATCAGCTCGATGAAGCGCACATGGATGGCGTGATCCTTGGTGAGGTTGATAAAATCATACAGCTCCTTGTCGTTGATGCCCTTGAGCAGTACGGTGTTGAGCTTGATGTTGTCAAAACCCGCTTTTTGTGCCGCTTTGATACCGCAGAGCACATCTTTCGGATCGCCGCCGCGGGTGATACGGCTGAATGTTTCGGGATGCATGCTGTCGAGGCTGATATTCAAGCGGTCAACGCCCGCGTCCTTCAACTCCGCTGCCATCGTCGATAAGTAGGCTCCGTTGGTCGTGATACCCAGCTCGATCCCGCTGTCGATCGCTTTGATGTTGCGGCACAGGGAAATGATCCCTTTCCTGACGAGCGGTTCACCGCCCGTTAAGCGAACCTTGCTGATACCCAGCTGATGCGCCGCGCGGACGATCTCGGTCATCTCTTCGATGCTGAGCATATCCGCGTGACTTTTCTTGCATACGCCCTCTTCCGGCATACAGTAGATACAGCGATAATTGCACAGATCGGTGACGGATAGCCGCAGATATTGGATTGTTCTTCCAAAGCTGTCTTGCATGATCATTTCAGATCCTCATATTGTTTCTTTATCTGTTGATAGTAGATCCCGGAATCGACTGTTTCCTGTGTGACGCCGTCCGTGATGGGAGAGACCTCGGCGCATAGCTGCCGCACCTCGTCGATATCGTGCGATACCATGATCGTTTCACCGCCGAAATCCCCGATGATATCACGAATATAGGGAATGAGCTGATATTTGAGCAGGGTGTCGAGTGAAGAGAATGGTTCGTCCAGCAGCAGTACCTCGGGTGAGGAGGCGAAGATCCGCGCTAAGGCGACACGCTGTTTTTCACCGCCCGAGAGGCTGTCGGGACGGCGGTTCTCCAGTCCGCTGAGCTTGAATCGTTCGATCAGCTCACGCAGCTTTTGTTCACGTTCTGCTTTCGGCAGCTTTCGCATACCCGCCGCGATATTGCCGCTGACGGTCATATTCGGGAACAAGGCGTATTCCTGGAATAGATAGCCGACCCTGCGCTTCTGCGGCGGCAGATCGATGCGCTTTTCACTGTCGAACAGAACTCTGTCATTTAATTGTATCACACCTCTGTCGGGCTTTTCAATACCGGAGATACATTTGAGCGTCATGCTTTTACCCGCACCGGACGCGCCGAATAAGGCAAGCGTATTGTGATCGCATCGGAATCTCGCTTTCAGCGTAAAGCGGTCAAGGCGCTTTTCGATATCCACATACAGCATTACGAGCGCCTCCTTTGCGGCTTTTCGAGCAGATTGATGATCAATAGGACAACGGCGGAGATCGCGATGTTGATCAGCACCCATTTGATCGCCAGTTCATCGTTGCCGGTGCGCCAGAGCTGATAGACAGCGGTGGACACGGTTGCAGTTTTTCCGGGTGTGTAGCCTGCGATCATGGAGGTCGCGCCGTATTCGCCCAGCGCTCTCGCGAACGACAGGACAACGCCCGCGATGATGCCCTGCTTGCAGTAGGGGATCCGGATGCGCCAGAAGATGTAGGTATTGGAGAGTCCGAGCGTCCTGCCCGCGTCGGCAAGATTCTCATCGAATCGCTCAAACGCGCCGCGTGCCGTGCGGTACATCAGCGGGAATACGATGACGGATACGGCGAAGATCGCCGACCACCACTGCATGGTCAGTCGGATATCCCAATTTTCCAAAAAGAATTCTCCGACAGGTCGCTTGGGACCCAGCACGAGCAGTAACAGATAACCCACCACCGTCGGCGGCAAAACCAGCGGCAGTGTGAAGATAACGTCCAGTATGCCTTTTAAGACGCGCGGCAGCTTGGCGATGTAATACGCCGCCGCGATCCCGAGCAAAAAGACGATGATCGCCGCGATCGCCGCGATCCTGAGGGAATTGTATAGGGGATATAAGTCCATGTTGACTCCTAAACCATGTTAGTTATTGCAAGGCAGAAAGCCTCCCTTTCCTAAGGGAAGTGGTGCGAAGCACCAAAGGGTCGTCATATGCCAATCATCATTACATGACTCTATTGGCGTTGCAGCAATCTCAACCTAATACATTGTCATTGCGAGGGATTTATCCCGTGGCAATCTCAACATAATACATTGTCACTGCGAGGGGCGTGTATTGTTAAGGTTGAGATCATCACGTCGGAACTGCGTTCCTCCTCATAATGACAATTTATATACGTCCCGTGGCAATCTCAACCGATATTCAATGTCGTTGTGAGGGGCGTGTATTGTTAAGGTTGAGATTATCACGTCGGAACTGCGTTCCTCCTCATAATGACAATTTATATACGCCCCGTGGCAATCTTAATCGATATTCAATGTCATTGTGAGGGGCGTGTATTGTTAAGGTTGAGATTATCACGTCGGAACTGCGTTCCTCCTCATAATGACAATTTATATACGCCCCGTGGCAATCTCAACCGAATTACTCAGAGAGCGGCGTAAAGCCGACGTCTTCAAATACCTTGGACGCTTCTTCGGTCTGTAAGTAGGTGAGAAAGGCCTTTGCTTCTTCTGCGTGAGCGGTCTTGCTCAGTACGGCTGCGGGGTAGATGACCTGTCCGCACATTTCCTCGGTGGCGGTATCGGCGACCTTGAGCTTGGCGGAGTACGCGTCAGTCTGATAGATGATACCGCAGTCGACAGTGCCCTCGCTGATCTGGGTAGTGACCTCCTTGACATTGGAGCCGTAGGTGAGCACGCCTTTTTCCTTCAAAGCGTTTTCATCCAAGCCGTAATAGGTGAAGATCTTCTGTGTGTACTGTCCGACAGGAACATCCTCGTTGCCGATCGCCATCAGGATATCGCCCGCTTCGAGGTGAGCTTTCATATCCGCGTAGCTTTGGATGCCGGATTTGGAATTCTCGGCGACACAGAGCGCGACCTTGTTTTCGAGTAGATCAAGGCGGGTATCCTTGTCGATGTAGCCGCCTTCCTCCAGACCATTCATCTGTTTTTGCGCCGCGGAGATGAAGAGATCGCAGACTGCGCCTTCCTCGATCTGGGTTTTCAGGGTGCCGGAGGAATCGAAGTTATAGGTGATCTTTATCTCGGGATGAGTTGCCTGATAGGTATTGGCGAGGCTTTCGAGCGTTTCGGTCATGCTTGCCGCGGCAAATACGACGAGCTCGGTCTTTTCGGTGGATCTTTCGTCCGCGGTAGCGACCGTGGTTTCCTTCGTACTTTGTTGTTGATTGCACGCGCAAAGAACGGCGGTAAGCATCAATACGGATAATAACAGCGCAAATATTTTTTTCATGTTATATCAACCTTTCATTTTCTTTTACATTTATAATAGCATTATCTGACGGTTGACACAATCAAGGCTGTACCGTATAATAGAATTATCGTTCAGTAATACGGAATAAGGTGTTGGGATGATGGATGAAAAAGGAAAAGTAAAAAGTCTTTCAAAGGCGATCGACTTGATGGATATCTTATGTAATGCACGGCGGGGATTGAGCCTGAGCGAATTATCCGAGCGCTCCGGTTACCCCAAAAGCACCACTCACGCACTGGCTTCCACTCTGCGCGACAGGGGATTACTGCGCCAGCTGCAAAACGGCGATTACGCCTTGGGATTGCGGTTGTTCGAGTACGGCTCGGCGGTGTCGAGGGGCTTTGATATCAGCGAGCTGTCACGACCGTATCTTGAGAGCCTGAGTTCCCTGACCGGCGCGAACTCCGTCATCAGTCTGCTCGACGGCGAAAGCGCGGTGTCTTTTGATTATGCCGTCAGCTCCTCGGGTGTGCAGATCCTGCCCGAGATCGGCGTCAGACTGCCGCTCCACTGTACTTCGCAGGGCAAGCTGATGCTGGCGTATCTGCCGCAAAGCAGGGTCTTGTCGCTGTTTCGCCGTCAGTCGATGCGCCAATACACACGGCATACAATCACTGATATAGAAGCACTGCAAACGCAGCTGGCGGCTATCCGCGATAAGGGCTATGCTGTGGAGGACGGCGAGTATAAGGTGGGCTTGCGGTCGGTCTCCGCGCCGGTATTCGACGCGAACGGCGAGCTGAAATACGCCCTGACGACGATCGGCTTCTTTCGTCGCGTCAGCGCCGATGATTTTGTCAACGCCGTCAAGGTGACCGTCGATCAGGCGAAGATGCTCTCAAACGCCTTGGGATTTTCTGATAAAATCGGATCATGATATGTAAAAAGCTGCTTCCGAACGGAAACAGCTTCTTTTGCTTCTATGAGATTCTTATGTGGTGCTCGGCTTGAAGTCGCGGTCGCCTGCTTCGGTGGTATCTCTGAACAACAGCGAGATACACCATAAAGCCGCTAAAGCAACGACGACATAGACGATGCGGGCGATGATGCCCGACTGTCCGCCGAACAGGAACGCGACTAAATCAAATTGGAACAAGCCCACGGCGCCCCAGTTGATACCGCCGACGATCAGCAGCGATAACGCAATTTTATCCAGCATCGGTAAACCTCCTTACAGTAAAACTGTAATGCTATTGTTTGCCGAAATCACGCGGATATTCATATGACGTTGGTAAAGTAAAGAATTAACACAACAACGGCGATCAGTATCAACGCGCCCGCGATGATACGCGAGAGAAAGATCGCTTTTTTTAATTTGAATTTGTGGATCATGATCTCGGGAGGGAAGGGGAGAAAGAGATACATCACGCCCAGTATGATCATCGAGACCGACGCGCCGATCGCGCCGATCCCCTTGGTGAAGGCGTATAAAAAGATACAAATGCCGATGGCAAGTACAAAAATACCGTTGATGACGGAAAAAGGTTTTTGATATTTTTCGCGCATTTCATAGAATTTATTCGAAGCGTTCTGACATTCGTCCGAACAAAACATCTCATGATAAGAGATCTCTTTCGCGCAGTATTCGCATTTTTTCATGTTTATCACCACGGGTATTCTAACACGAATCATAAATCTTTGCAACGCCAACTTTCCAATATTGGCGAATTTGTTCAAATATTAGGCTAATATTTGTAGAAAAAGTGAATTGAAGATTTATGACAGATTTGTTATACTAACTATGAGAATTACTCATTATAGGATAACTATGTCCGGTTATCCGCAAATTTTAGGAGGAATAATATGAAAATGAGACGATTAGTTAGCTTGCTGCTGGCAGTCTTACTCGTTATGTCCTGCGTTTCCGTCGGCATTGTTGCTACATCGGCAGCTGCTGTCGACACAGCGGATACGGCAGCGAACATCGATGTAGCTGCCGCAGGCTCCGCATATGAGGATATGCAGAGTAAGACAACCGTCGAAAACAACTACGGTCTGTCCGAGACCGTCAACGACGGTACCATTCTGCAGGCGTGGACTTGGTCCTTCAAGAACATTGAAGCGAACCTCGAGACCATCGCGGAGCAGGGCTTTACTACCATTCAGGTATCTCCCCCCAATGAGATCAAGAAGGGTACCAAAGGCGCTAAGTTCCTGCAGAACGACGGCCAGAACGGTTGGTGGATGTTCTATCAGCCCGCAGGCTTCCAGCTGAACAACAGCACTGATAACGCGCTGGGCACCAAGGCTGAGTTCATTTCTCTGTGCGATAAAGCACACGAAATGGGCTTGAAGATCATTGTTGACGCGGTTATCAACCATATGGGTACTAAGGAAGGCGACGATAACAACACCTCGACCGATCCGATGTCCCATGTCACTCCCAAGGCTCAGAGCTTTGAGCCCGAGATCTACAACAACAAGCTGTTCCATTCTCCTTGGGAACAGATGAAGTACATCGAGAGCGGCAGCGATACCGCGACCTCTACCTATGACCTTACCCGTAGATGCACCTCCGGTCTGCCCGACTTAAAGACAGAGGACAGCCGCGTACAGAAGGCGATCTATGATTACATGGAAGAGCTCGTACAGGCAGGCGCTGACGGTTTCCGTTTTGACGCGGCAAAGCATATCGAGACTCCCGATGATATTTCTCAGTACAGATCCGATTTCTGGACAAACACCTTAAAGAAGGTTCAGAACGCTCACACCGATAAGGAGATCTACGCTTACGGTGAGATCCTGAACTCCTGCGGTATCGGCCGTCCCTACAGCATGTACACCAAACTGATGGATGTTACCGATTCCAAGGGCTACTGGCAGATCAACAACGCTGTTAAGAGCGGCGGCGCTATCGGCGAGTGGAACAACGCTACTCCCGGTTATCCCAGCTCTAACTTCACCGCGTCCAACGCGATGCTGTGGGATGAATCCCATGATACTTATGTTGACAAGTCCACTACCGATCTGAACACCACTCAGCGCGGTAAAATCTGGGCTCTGGTCGCAGGCCGTGCGGGTATCTCTTCCGTATACCTTGCTCGTCCTTCCGACAATACCAACACCAACGATCTGTACAACATCTCTATCGGTGAAGCGCGCAAGACCTCTTGGTCCAACGCTACCACCAAGGCGATCAACCAGTTCCATAACTACTTCATCGGTCAGTCCGAGTATTGCACCAGCAACTACAGCAATACCGCTTACATTGAGAGAGGTAACTCCGGCGCGATGATCGTCAACCTCGGCGGCACCACCGCAAAGAACGTTACTCTGACCAACCACAGACTGACTCCGGGCAGCTATAAGGACGCTATCACAGGCGCTACCTTCACAGTTACCAGCTCCCAGATCAAGGGTCCGGTCGGCTCTACCGGTGTTGCGGTAATCTATGAGAACAATGAGGCTCCCAAGCCCACTGATCCTCCCAAGCCTACCGATCCGCCCGAGACCTACATCCTCGGCGACGTTGACGGCAACAATACTGTTGATTCCATCGACGTTTCCATGATCATGCGTTCCAGCATCAACACACAGACTCTGACCGATAAGCAGAGCCGTGCGGGTGATGTTGACGGCGACGGCTTCGTTACCGTTATCGACGCTACGCTGATCCAGCGTTATCTCGCGAATAAACCCGTCAAATATGACATTGGTAAGGAAGTGACCGTACAGCCCGTACAGCCCACGATTCCTCCTATTATTATCCCGACCACCGGTCCCGATGATCCGACTGAGCCCGATCCCGATCAGGGCGGCACGATCATCTTCTCCAACAACAAGGGCTTCAGCTCTGTTAACATTTACTATTGGTCTGACGGTAATGAGCCTGTAGAGTGGCCCGGCGTTCCGATGACCTCTATCGGCATGAACGAGTACGGTGAAGAGAGATTCACCTTCGATCTGCCCGCAGGCATGACCAATTACATCATCAACGACGGCACTCAGCAGACTGTTGACATTCC
Organism: bacterium; assembly: GCA_020624805.1. GTDB lineage: Bacteria > Bacillota > Clostridia > Oscillospirales > Acutalibacteraceae > Ruminococcoides. Next base: position 10,545 of record JAHKVW010000088.1, read on the forward strand.
GTTCAACGGATCTACCGGCGTTTACATGACCGATCAGGATGCTGAGGGTCATTACAATGTAGAATTCTACGATATCGACCCGACTCCCGGTCCCGGACCCGGACCTGATCCCGATCCCGATGTACAGGGCTCCTTCCTGCTGACCGACAACTTCGGTTGGGGCAGTGCCTATGTCTATGCTTGGGACGATGACGGCAATGAGCTCTACGGCGCATGGCCGGGTTCCGCTCAGGCTGAGACTACTCAGAATGAGTACGGCGAGACTCAGTTCAGATGCTATATCCCCAAGGGTGCTACCGGCGTTATCCTGAGCAACGGTAACGGCGAGCAGACCGAGGACATCAAGAACTTCTCCTATGACGGTTACTGGATGGATGGCTCCAAGAATGACCAGGGTCATTACAAGGTCATCGGCTGGAACTCCGACGGTTCCGGCGGTTCTGTTGAGCCCACACCCGATTATCCTGTCAAATCTACCTTCCTGCTGACCGACAACTTCGGCTGGGGCCAGGCATATGTCTATGCTTGGGATGCGGATGATAATAAGATCTACGACGAATGGCCGGGCTCCGCTATGGCAGAGACCACTCAGAACGAGTACGGCGAGACTCAGTTCAAGTGCAATGTTCCCGAGGGCGCTGTCGGCGTGATCCTGAGCAACGGTAACGGTGCTCAGACCGAGGACATCACTGACTTTACCTATGACGGTTACTGGATGAACGGTTCCAAGAACGATCAGGGTCACTACCTCGTAACAGGTTGGAGAGCTGACGGTTCCGGTTCCGACGATCCTACTCCCACGCCCACTCCGACTCCCGATCCTACCGACAGAACCATCATCTTCTCTAACAACAAGCGCATGGGCTCTGTTAACATCTATTATTGGTCTGATTCCAGCGAGCCTGTAGAGTGGCCCGGCGTTCCGATGACCTCTATCGGTATGAACGAATACGGTGAAGAGAGATTCACCTTCGAGCTGCCCGAGGGCATGACCAACTATATCATTACCGACGGTACTACCAAAACCGTTGACATTCCGTTTACCGGCGCGACCGGCGTATACATGACCGATCTCAACGGTGAAGGCGCATATGAAGTTGACTTCTATGATATCGGCGGCGGTTCCGGTCCTATCGATCCTCCTACACCCGTAGGCGATGACGGTATCTATCTCGTAGGTACCTTCAGCAGCTGGGAGACCTCTGCTCAGTATAAGATGAGCGAGAACTCCGCGAACCCCGGCGAGTACATGATCTCCACCACCCTTTCCGAGGGCGACGGCGTCAAGGTCGTTAAGGTCGAGAACGGTAATAGCACATGGTATCCCGACGGCATGGATAACGAGTACACTGTTGACGCGGCTCACGCAGGCAATGTCACCGTTTACTTCAACGCAAGCGGTAATGCTGAGTGGAGCGCGTTCGGCGGCTACATGTACATCGATAACGGCGGTTATACTCCCGAGCCGACTCAGGGCGGCGGTACGGTCAACCCCGACGTTACCGACAGAACCATCATCTTCTCTAACAACAAGGGCTTCAGCACCGTCAACATCTATTACTGGTCTGATGAAAGCGAGCCCGTAGAATGGCCCGGCGTTCCGATGACCTCTATCGGTATGAACGAATACGGTGAAGAGAGATTCACCTTCGAGATGCCCGCGGGCATGACCAACTACATCATCAACGACGGTGAACAGCAGACTGTTGACATCCCGTTCACCGGTGCTACCGGCGTTTACATGACCGAGAAGGACGGCACAGGCAACTACGAAGTAGCATTCTATGATATCGGCGGCGGTCAGATCATTCCGACTCCCGATCCGACTTCCGGTCCCATTGATCCGACTCCTGTCGGCGATGACGGTATCTACCTCGTAGGTACCTTCAGCAGCTGGGCAACCGATGCTCAGTATAAGATGAGCGAGAATCCCGGCGCACCCGGCGAGTACATGCTCTCTACCACTCTCAGCGAGGGTGACGGCGTTAAGGTCGTTAAGGTAGAAAACGGCGTCCAGACATGGTATCCGGACGGCA
>JAHKVW010000089.1 GCA_020624805.1 bacterium
ATTCCCCTACTAGGGGAAATGTCCGCAACGCGGACAAAAGGGTCTGCTGCCTCCGCTAGGAGGGCTCAAACCGATAAAAAAGACTGAGGGATTGCATTGATTGACCGAGCGTTAGCGAGATACTTTTCCCACAAAAAGAGCCAACCAAATTGAAACAATGAACAAAAGCTGCCGCGGGACAAGAGCTGTTCCGCGGCAGTTTTTCATTGTAAGACAGCGACGATACCACCGCAGGTTTCTCTTGATTTTTTACATAAATTGTGTATAATACTTTTTGAAAGAATTGACGCATCGGATCACGATGTGCTCAGAAAGGAGATGATCACTTGATCGAGGTAAAGAATTTCACCAAGCAGTACGGCGACAATACCGTCGTGAAGGATATCTCATTTGTCGCCAAGGACGGCGCCATCACCGGCTTCATCGGTCATAACGGCGCGGGTAAGTCCACGACGATCAAAGCGATCACAGGCGTCATCAAGCCCACCAAGGGCACGATCCTCATCAACGGGATTGATATCGCGAAGGACGCGAAAAAAGCAAAAATGCAGTTCGGCTATGTGTCCGACAGCCCCGACCACTTCCTGCGTCTGACGGGGCTCGAATATCTCAACTTCATGGCGGATATCTATGACGCTCCCGTCGAGGGCAGAGCCGCGTTCATCGAGGATTACGCCAACCGCTTCGGCATCTACGATTCACTGGGCAACACCATCCTGTCGTACTCGCACGGTATGCGCCAGAAGCTCATGATCATGGGCGCGCTGATCCACAGCCCGTCCGTCTGGATTCTCGACGAGCCGTTGACGGGTCTTGACCCGCAGAGCGCGTTCGAGCTCAAGCAGATGATGCGCGAGCATGTCGAAAAGGGTAATTCGGTGTTCTTTTCCACCCACGTACTCGAGGTAGCGGAAAAGCTGTGTGACGAGATCTGTATCATCAAGCACGGCGAGCTGCTCTATCACGGTACCTTGGACGACCTCAAAGCGACCCACAAGTCGCAGGCGTCCTTAGAAAATATATTCCTTGAATTAACAGAAACTAAAGAATCGGAGGTAACAGTATGACTATGATGTGGCCATTCGTATTAGGCGCATTAGGTATTTTCACCATCATCACGGGCGTTAAGATCATCCTCACCGGAAAGCTGAGCGCGCGTGAAGAAGAGAAGTTGGCTGAGTATTCGGAGAAGGGCGCTAAGACCCTGAAGCTGTTGAACGCCGCCTTTAACATCATTGCCGGTCTGGTCATCATCGGCTACGCCGTTGTCAGATATCTGGAGAATCAGGAAATCATTCCCGATAACGTCATCAGCAAAATCGTCCTGCTCGGCGTCGCTCTTGTGATGGTTGTGGTCTACTTCATTGTGCGCAACAAGTGCAAGAAGATGTGATCGATATGGATCGTCAAAAAACCTTAGGGAGCTTCCAAAAGGTCAGGAAGCTGATCGCCGTTCTGCAAAAATGCAACGCCAAGGCGACGATCGGCAGCAAGGACGCTTTGATCTCGCCCAAGGCGGCAAAGATATTCGCCGTGGTCGGCGTGGTGTTTTTGATCGCGCTCCTCGCGATGGTCGCCTATCTGATCGAACCGCTTGTCGCTCCCTTTGTTGACCTGAAAAGTCTGACGCAGACCTTGATGCTGATCGTTCTTTTGATGAGCTTTGTGCTGTCCGTCAAGAATATCGTGACGGTGCTGTATACGGCGGATGACCTGTCCGTGCTGCTGCCCATGCCCTTTTCGGCGGGGCAGATCGTCACCGCGAAGCTGGCGGTGTCGTTGCAGTTCCCCATGATGCTGAGCGTGATGCTGCTCAACACCATCTGTATCGGATTCGGACTCAGAGAGGCGCCGGGGGCTCCGTACTTTATCGGCGTAGTGCTGTCGAGCGTTTTGATCCCGCTGTTCGGTATGTCGGTCGCGACGCTGCTGGTCGTGATCGTGTTCCGCGTGTTCGGCTTTATCCGCAACCGCGATATCACGGTGGTGCTCGGCGGATTGTTCACTTTGGCGCTGACTGTCGGCTATATCTTTGTCAACAGCCGGATGCAATCGGGCAACTCTGAGGAGGCAGCGGCGGCGGTCTCGTCGATCGCGGCAGTCGCGTCGGGATTCCCGAATATCGGCTTTATGTGCCGCTTTATGTTTGAGGGCGATCTCCTCGGGCTCGTGATCAGCCTTGCCGTCACCTTGGCGGCGCCGGCGCTCGCGATGCTCGCGGTCAAGCTCTTTTACCTGTCTACCGCGCTGTCCATGCAGAACACCGGTACCAATAAAAAGAAGGTCACCAAAGAATCCCTCGGCAACAAAAAGAAGATCAGCGCCCTCAGAGCACTCACGGGCTATGAGAGCAAGCATACGCGCCGCAATCCCGCTTATCTGGTCTACGGCTTTGCCATGACCTTTATCTGGCCGGTGCTCTTTATCCTGCCGTTCCTGCTCGGTAAGCAGCTGAATCTCGATATGTTAGAGCTGCCTATGGGTACGTCGCCGGCGCTGCTCATCGCGGTGCTGATCGGTGTTATGTCGGCGTGCTTTGCCTGCGGCTTCAATGTGCTGGCGGTCACCGCGTTCTCGCGCGAGGGCAGCAGCTTTGATATGCTCAAGACCATGCCCGTCGATTTTAAGGATTACTATAAAAGCAAGCGCAATTATTCGATGCTGATCTGCTCGCTGGGCTCCGTCCTCTATGTCGTGATTTTCGGCGTGATCTGCCTGATCATGGGCACTATCGCCGTCGAGAGCTGTTGGGTGATCTTGGTCGGCGCGCTGGCGGCGTTCATGACCAACCTGATCCTGATCAACGCCATGCTGCTCAAAAACGCGAAGAATCCGCATTTCAACTGGGACAGCGAAACAGAATTGTCCCGCAAGCTGAGCTGGATCAATATCGTCGCGGTTGTGATCGGCGTGATCCTGCTGATGGCGTTCATGATCGTTTTGATGTTCTCGTCATACCTGAACAGTACCGGCGCTTTCGCGATGACGGTCGGTCTCGTGATCACGGCGATCGTCCTGATCGTCGGCTGGGCGGTCAATCAATTTGCCGTCAAAAAGGGCGAAAAGCTCCTTCGAGCGATCAACTGATCAAATACAATATGATAACGAAAGAGTCGGTTTCATCACCGGCTCTTTTTTTGCGGATCACGGTCAAATGCTCTTTGCTTTTTACACGATATGAGATATAATAAGGATGGATCAAACGGAAAGAAGGTGGGCTGATGCACGATATATGGAACCCGTGGCACGGGTGCAAAAAGTGCAGTGAGGGCTGTCAAAACTGCTATATGTTCTTCCTCGATGAACAGCGCGGCAAAAACGGCGCGGATATCTACAAAACGAAATCGGGCTTTCGTTATCCCTTGGCAAAGGATCGCCGCGGCCGCTACAAGATCGAGAGCGGGGAACAGCTCCGCGTGTGCATGACCTCGGATTTCTTTCTGGAAGAAGCGGACTTGTGGCGTGACGAAGCGTGGAGCATCATCCGCCAGCGCCCCGATGTGGTGTTTTTCCTGTTGACGAAGCGCCCCGAGCGTGTGGCGCAGTGCCTGCCGTCTGACTGGGGCGACGGCTGGGAGAACGTCTTTTTCAATGTGAGCTGTGAGAACCAGCGCCGTGCCGACGAGCGCGTCCCGATCCTGCTGACATTGCCGTTCAAGCATAAGGGCGTCATGTGCGCGCCCTTCATCGGCGCGGTCAGCCTGATGGAATACCTGCCGAGCGGACAACTCGAGCAGGTGATCTGCGACGGCGAGAACTACGCGGGAGCGCGGCCGTGTCACTATGAGTGGGTCAAGCGGCTCAGCGACGAGTGCAGGGAATATAACGTCACCTTTGCCTTTATCGGCACAGGCAGGCGGTTTGTCAAGGACGGCAGGATGTATCAGATCGAGGGCAGCGAGCTGCAGGCAAGTCAGGCGTATAAGTCGGGATTGAGCTACAAGGGCAAGCCGATCGATTTCAAGCTCACGAACCTGCTCGGACTGCCCCTGCGCGAGGAGCGCCGCTATCAGCCGTACTTTTCCGACAAGTGCCAAACCTGCGGCATGAAGATCATCTGCAACGGCTGTACCCGATGCGGCAAATGTGAGCCGTGACAAACAGCCTCTCTTTTCTGAGAGGTGCCGCGGATAGATGTCTGCGGCGGGGGTGTGCCGACTGTAAAGCACCCGCGAAATACCCTTGCGGGTGTTCGAACATTTTGACCGTTCAGACCTCGAGATCGTGCTATTTTTCGATAATGAAAAAATATAAATTTCTCCTGAGGAAGATACAAAATCTGGTGTTTTGCGGTTATTTTTCTTCAAAATATATTAAAAAATCGTTTATTTTCAGATGGGAATTAACGGTTACAAAGTGACATTATTTTTATTCAAAAAGGAATTAACCGTTAACAAACTGATATGAAAATGGGCAACCTGTAACTGGAAATTACACGTGTTCTCTGCTAAAATATAATTGTAGGAAATAAAACAACTGTTCGAATAATTGAAGGAGATGATTGTATGAAGGTCAACGTAAAAGGAGAACACGTATCCGACAAAATTATCAACATGTATGTCAGCGAGCTTGTCAAAGCGCACCCCGACAAACACATCGACGCGGTCGACATCTTTGTCGAGGGTGATAAGATGAAAGTCAGGCTCATGCACGACCTCGATCGCTCCGCTTGAAGTGAGAGCGGAGAGGAGATTCCGCTTGAACAATCGAATAAAGATGTGGAATAACCTTTCTCATATTCTCCTATGCTAAGGTATGGTTACTTCCATATATCCGAACCGCCGCTCTCCCACAGCGGCGGTTTTTTGTCGCGAAAGCGGCAAAAAGTAGTTAGCAGTTTCCTCTGATGGACACGCGTGTCACGGAGGGTACTGCATCTTTTTCAGCCCCCTCTGACGGACACGCGTGTCACGGGGGCACGTGTCTTTTCATGCCCCCTCTGACGAGGGGGCTGCAAGATGACTTTGTGTTTGAGAGTATTATTTAACCTGCGGGGGAGAGATAACGTAACGATATAGTGAAATAGCAAGGATTGACTCAATACCGTGAAAAAAGGCACTCATAATACGGCTTGAGTCCATCATCGGTGTGTTTCTGTAACGCTTCGTTATCTCTCCCTCCGAGCTCGCAAGCGAGCCCACCTCCCTCGTCAGAGGGAGGCTTGTAAACGCTCTGTTCCTGATGAATGTACTTTTTCGACAACCTAAAAAGGGAACGGAGCTCTCCGTTCCCTTTCATTACAAAATGTCATTACGAAGCCCATGGCACGAACGCCATGGCTGTGGTGATCTCAACCGATCAAGGCTCCCTTTCCTAAGGAGATTCCCCTTTTAGGGGAAATGTCCGCAAAACGGACAAAAGGGTCTGCTGCCTCCGCTAAGGAGGGCTGTCACGAAGTGACTGAGGGTTGATATAAAACTGTCCGACCGAAGGGAGAAACAGTATTAATGATACTTCACCCGAAAACCGTTTTCATCCGCAACAGGCTCCAGTTTTTTGACCTCCATGCGCTCGATGACGATGTAGGAGCCGCGGTCGAGGGCAGCGATCACGTCGTCGATCTGCCGCTCGGTGCCCTGTATCTCCATCGACACAGAGTCGTCATATTCATTCCGTACCCATCCCGTCGCGCCGTAAAGCTGCGCCGCCTGCATGGCGCGCCAGCGAAAGCCTACCGCCTGCACCTGACCGTAGAATCGGATGTATTTGCGTACCGTTTTGCGCTTTGTCAGCATGTCGCTCACCTCACCGATATTATATCCTACCGCCAGCGGCGTTGTCAATTCGCGCCGGATCATGTGTACAGATTGCATAAATACCATCCCGTTTTTTTGGATTGCATGACAGAAATCGATATGGTAAAATAAAAAAAAGAACGAGTTATACAGAAACGTGTCGCTGTTTGCGGTACAGAAGGGCTGTTATGAAGAGATACAATCAGGTAGGACTGCTCTATTTCATCATCCATTTTTTGGTGGAGATCACCTCATTTTATGTGTTGACCTCCTATTTCAGCACGCCCATCGTCTGGGACTTATGCCTCTTGTATGATTCACTGGCATTTGTGCCGCAGGGCTTTTTCGGATTCTTGCGCGACAAAGGGATCCGCGTCAACTTTGCTGTTCTCGGCACATTGCTGACGTCCCTTTCTCTGGTTCTGCTGCATTTTGACGTCAACGCGATCATCGTGATCATCTCTGTCGCGCTGGGCAACTGTCTTGTCCATATCCACGGCGCCGAGCTGACGCTCCGTTCCTCACCCGGCAAGATCGCTCCGAGCGCGGTATTCGTAGCGGGCGGCTCCTTCGGCGTCGTCACCGGAAAGCTCCTGTCGACCCACGGGATCGCGGTCACGTGGATCTTGACGCTGAATCTGCTGACCTTTATCCCGATCTTCATCGCCGAGAAGCTAAAGGCGGGAGATGGAGAAGAAAACCTCAAAGAATATCATTTTTCCAATGAGAAGATCAACGGCGTCGCCGTGGTATTGTTGGCGACCTTTGTCGTGATCGTTCGTGCCTATATGGGCTACGGTATCCCGACGACATGGAACAAGACGGAGCTGCAAACGGTATTGCTGTATTGCAGTATGGGCGTCGGAAAGGGACTCGGCGGGATCCTCGCGGACAAGATCGGCATCCGACTGACCGCCCTGATCAGCACGGTCGGCGCGCTGCCCTTCATGATCTTCGGCGCGGAACAGATGGAGATATCACTGATCGGCGTCGCGCTGTTCAGCATGACGATGGCGGTCACACTGGCGTTGATCGTATCGCGTCTGCGGCACTATCCCGGTATCGCGTTCGGCTTTACGACCGTCGGGCTCTTTGCCGGCTCGCTGCCGTTCTTTTTCTATCGCGTCCAAAGCGTGACGGTCAACGATATCATCATCACGCTGCTGACCGTACCCTGCGTCGTGATCCTGTGGATCATCTGCGCAAAGCCGAAGAAAAAGCAGTCCGATCAGACCGCGATTCCCGAAGAAACGGAATCGCTTCAAACTGTTGAGAGAGGGAATGACATATGATACCATTCCGTTTTACGTTCGCTGACGCCGCCATGCCGCCTCTGGTCGATCCGACAGCTATGGCGCTGATCGCAATATTCGTTTTCCTGATCCTACCGGCGATCATCGGCGTGATCGTGCTCGTCGTGCTGAAAAGCAAGAAGCGCAAAACGCCTCCCGCCGTGCCGCCCATCCCCAATATGCCGTATGGTGGGCAGCCGTATCAGGATCGAAAGGATCCAAGAGAAAATAACGAACAACCGAGATCGTAACGCCGATCGGTGACCGATCTTATCATAAAAGGATATCGTTAGGAGGATAAAGATGAGTATGAATACCGATCTCTTCTCATTTCTGCCGGCAGACATGGGGATTCCTCCCGTGTCGTCAGAAGAGGAAAAAGAGGAAAAAGAGGAAGAAGTCGTGGTAGAACCTGAGCCTGAGCCCGATCCCGAACCGTATCCCGAACCGCCGCCCCCTCCCGCACCTATGCCGGTGTATGAGGAGCCTGAGACCGAGGCAGCAACCGAGGCTGAGACAGAAGCGCCTACTCAGGCAGCCACAAATGCACCCGCCACGGTTGCCGCGACACAGGCAGCAACGATCGCCCCAACAGACGCGCCGACCGACAAAGGAGGCTTTTCCGACTCGCTGCTGCACGCGCTGTATATCGTCATCCCGATCTTAGTAGCCGCTTTGATCGCGGTCATCGTGCTGCTGGTCGTTACGAATAAAAAGAAGAAGGCGGCGATGAACGATCCGTATCGTGAACAGTACGGTTCCCATAGGAAAGACGAAGAGGATGATCCCTTCCGCAATGACAGACAGGATCATTTCAGACAATAATGGGACTGATCCTGATATCGCTGTTGAGGAGCCTCATCCCGACGCTGATCATCGAGTTGTATCTTGCGGCGGCGCTCAGGGTGCACAGCGGAAAAGATCTTTTGGTCATCGCGCTGGCGAATATTCTGACGAACCCCGTCGTCAATTATTGCTACTACTGGGCGATCTATCTCTTTTCCCAACACAGCGTATACACATGGCTGATCCTCCTGGCACTGGAGGTTTTTGCGGTCGTGACGGAATTCGTGATCTATCGGTTTTTGCTGTCGTATGACCGTATCGGAAAGCTGAAGCTCTCCCTCTTGCTCAACGGCGCTTCATTCCTGTTCGGATTGTTGTTGTCTTTGTTGCTGAAATTGTAAATCGAATAATAAAACAGGTCAGGTACGAGCGTAGTACCTGACCTGATTCTTTTGCGTTTGTATCAGCCGTCGATATACGAGCGGTTGCCGATGATCTCTCTGAGCGCCGCTTCATCGATCTTGCCGCGTGCAAAGTCGTCTGCCGCCCTAATGAACCGCGCCGCGTCGTCCATCGCCCTGTTGTAGAGCGGATAGAATCCGCGAAGATCCATATCGTCGATCACCTTGCTGCGGTACGATATCAGCGCGAGCTTGGTGCGCGTTTTACCGGCGATCCTGTCCAGCCATCCGCTTTCATCCGTGACGATCGCGTAGAACGGCTTCATATCGCGATGACCCTGTCGGAACTTCTCCCACGCGTCATCCCAGCCGTAGATCCCGGTGATCGCGCCGCCGACCGCGTCCTTCATCGATTCGGGCAAAAAGCGCGGGATACGCACCTTGCCGCCGTTCATCCTGTCGAGCTTGTGCTCGATCGCCATGTGCATCGGAAAGCTGTTCTTCGCCTTGCGGTTGATGTAGGGGTGGGTGTTGGAATCCAGCGCGTAATGGCACAGGAAACCCGCCGCGTAGGAGAACACCTCGCGGTCGCCTTTACCGCGCTTGATCAGCTTGATGAGGAAATCTCCCGTATGCTCGCGGTGCATGGTGGATGAGTAGCGGTTGACGCGATGGCGGAACGGCGCGATATAAAAGCGATAGAACAGGAACGGGTCGGGACCGACCAGACCGAAGTCGTAGATATCGCGGTCAACGTCGATCGCAAGGCGCTCCAGCACCTGTGCGCCGAAGCTCGTATGGACAATGATATCGGGCATATCGCCGCCTCCTTATTATTTGATGATTATCGTTTGATCTCCCAGCTGTCGATGATCTCGCCGAGCTGATCTTTCTCGGTGATCTCATCGGGCGAATTCTCTGTCAGCGCGACGGGGTCACAGGGGAAGAGATCTTCCCGATCCCGCATTTTGTTGAACCATGCCGCCGCCTTGAAGTTCGCGGGGGATTTTGTTTCGACGAGCGACGGATCATAGGTCAGGGTGCCGAGCATCCGCTTGACATAATCCTTGAGGGAATCACCCTCCTGCCAGAGCGTGCTCGGACAGTAGGTGCCCTTGGAGTACCAGTTCGGATGGAACACCGGCGGCATATTGAGCATTTTGGTGTTCGGTGCGATCTTGGGGTAGGAGTCCCACAGCGTGATCCGGATCGTGCATTTGTCGATGGTGCTGACGATGTAGCGCTCCTCGGTCGCCGAGAGTGCGTATGTCCTGATCCTGACGGTCAAGAGGTATTCCTCCGCGTACGGCGGCTCACCCTTGGTCACGATCCACGACAGATACGGTCTGTCCTGTAATTGCAGCATCTCGCGGTAGTCAGCCGCCAGGCGCTCATTTCTGTCATTCGGCATGATCCTCACTCCTTATCCCTTATGAGCCATATCAATAGTCATCGCGAGGTCCCGATAGGGACTGTGGCGATCTCAACCGATCAAGAACCCTTCCTGTTTGCGTCGGGGAAGGTGATGATCCGAATTCTATTATACAGAAGATTTCTGAAAACTTCCACTGTTTTTGATGAATTTTGTGAGAACTCGTCCGGGTGCTTGTGATCACTTTCGTCATGTGCTACACTATTTGTCGGTACCATGGCGCGCAGGAGGGTGACGGCGAGGCGACGATCACCGCCAGGGAACAACAGAAGCAAACCGCCTATGCCGTCCTGAAATTCACCGAAGCGCTCTCCGACCGCTGAATTTTCGCTTGCAAATACGTCCCGAATATGGTACGATAAGCCTATCTTGCATGACGAAATTATTCTATTATCTATTGGGAGGAACTACCTATGAAAGTTACCGGATTCAGTCCGCTGATCGTGACCGATGCTGCCGACGCCGAAAATACCATCGAGCTGTTTGAGCAGCTTGGATTTGAGCGACGCCATAAGCATATCCGGCTCGACGGCAGAGATATCAACAACGTCACCATGAAGGATGCCGAAGGGCATTATATCGATATCGCGAGCGTTCCCGTCAAGCCGCTGGATTCTACGATCATCCGTATGAATGTCGATAACTTTGAAGAAGCGTATGAGCTGCTGACCTCCCGCGGATTCGTCTGCGGCTCCAATTCGATCATCGAAACGCCCTCCTCCAAATCGGCGCTGATGATCTCTCCGACCGGCTTCAAGTTCGACCTCTGCCAGCATATCAAGAAGAAAGCCGAGAACTGAATCTCAAATATCACAAAGACCTCTCACGCCCTGCGGTGTGGGAGGTCTTTTAGTCTGTTACAGGGAGTCAAAAACAATACCCCTGATAGGAGTGCGTGTCATGGACGTTGCAAAACCTATTCTGCCCCCTCTGACGAGGGGGCAAGCGGACAGAGCTTCATAGAGAGTTCGTAGCGTTTGTTCGCGGGGGAGAGATAACGCGGCATTACAGGTGCGAACCGCCTGCTGACTCAAGCCGTCGAACAAATATGATTACATATGGTATTGAGTCAATCGCTTTTTTGACACCATTATGTAACGTTATCTCTCCCCCGCAGGTTAGGTAGTATTCTCTCTTATCAATTCGTCTTGCTGCCCCCTCGTCAGAGGGGGCGGGAGAATTTGCTACATTTCCTTTCCCATCAGGATCACACGCTTCTCTTTGCTGAATCCATAATCCTCATAGAATTTTGGCAGGATGCCTTCACCCGCGGTGATCAGGTGCACGCCGACGATCCCCTGCTCTTTGACGTCGTCCAGACAGTGGGTCAGCAGTCGTCCGGCGATCCCCTGCCGCTGATATTCGGGCGCGACGGCGAGGTCGTTGATCTCGAACGTCCTGCCGTAGTGGAACAGCATGGATGTGCCGAGGATGAAGCCCGCGACCTCGTGATCGACGACATATTCCAGTCCGTATGCCTGCTTGGAGTTGAGCAGCTCGCCGACATGGATCACAGCGTCGCGCGGATCCCACGGATCGTTCCACGGCTCGCCTGAGAACGCCGCGGCATAGATCGCGCCGTAGCGCTCGAGGTGCTCCTTGCGTATCGGTCGGATGGTCGGCATGACGGCGAGGAACGCTGCTTTGAGCTTCTCATACCGCTGTCGCTTTTCTTCCTTCGCGAAGTGCACCTCACGCAGTTGCTCGGGGCAGTCGTTATAATCCAGCTTGACGTTGCCGAACTGCTCGCTCGTCAGGTCAAACACACAGTCACCCACCGCATTGAAGCAGTGATAATTGCCGCCCGGACGCAGGATACCGTACACCTTGCCGCCGTACAGATCTTGGAGCAAAAACGCCGTGATCGAGCATTGACCGAGCGTTTTGTTGTCAGGCGACCAGTCGCCGCGCATCCGCGGCGCGCAGGTATCCGCGCTCCAGATGTCGCTGAGGACGTCGTAGCAGTCGCGCGGCGTCAGTCCGTTTTCGGTTTTCACAGTAGCGGTCTGATGACCGTAGAAATGATAGGTTTTCATTTTGTATTCCTTGTAAGAGTATGGTGAAAAGTACGCAGTCGTTTTCCAAGGCTCCCTATAGGAATGGGAGCACGTGTGATACGCTGGCACTCTAAAGGCTCCCTTTGGGAAAGGTGCTCCCCGTTGGGGAGACGTCGCGCAGCGACAGAGGGGGAGCCGCTTCCGGCGAGGAGGCTGTCGCCCGTTGGCGACTGAGGAATTGTATTAAAATGTTTGAGCGAAGCGAGTATCTAATTTTGTATTACGTTGATGTAATTGCATAGTATCATAACAGAGTATCTCCCTTCGGTCGGTCAATTCGTACAATTCATCCGTCAGCTTACGCTGACACCTTCCTTTCCCAAAGGAAGGCTTTTTCCGAGACTGCCTTTCCCAAAGGGAGCTTTTAGCAAACTAGCTTTTTACGCTTTCTTTTTATGCCCCTGCATGAAGTCGGGCAGCGCTCTGCCCTGTTTTTTCCACTGCACATATTCCGCCGCGGCGGTGAACAGCACATCGCCCGAGGAGTTGATCGCGGTCTCCATGCTGTCCTGGATCACGCCGATGATGAAGCCCACGCCGACGACCTGCATCGAAACCGCGTCCGAGATACCGAACAGAGAGCACGCCATCGGGATCAGCAGGAGCGATCCGCCCGTCACACCGGAGCTGCCGCAGGCGGCAAGCGCGGATAAGAATGACAGCAATATCGCCGCGGGGAACGATACCTCGATCCCCAGCGTATTTGCCGTGGCGAGCGTCATGATCGTGATCGTGACCGCCGCGCCGTCCATGTTGATGGTCGCGCCCAGCGGGATGGAGACGGAGTACATATCGCGGTCGAGCCCGAGCTTTTCACACAGCCCCAGATTGACGGGGATGTTGGCGGCGGAGCTGCGCGTAAAGAACGCGGTCAAGCCGCTCTCGCGCAGACAGCGGAACACCAGCGGATAGGGGTTGCATCTGAGCGACACACCGACGATCAGCGGGTTGATGACCAGCGCGACCGTCAGCATCGTGCCGACCAGCAGGAGCACCAGCTTGCCGTAGGTGACAAAGATGTCAAAGCCGCTTTGCGACACCGCGCTGAACACCAGACCGCAGATGCCGAACGGCGCTAAGTTGATGATCCAGCGCACCACCTGTGTGATCGCGTCCGAAAAATTCTGCATCATTTCCTGTGTGCGAACGCTCGCAAAGCGCTTGAGCGCCAGTCCGATGATGACCGCCCAGAACAGGATACCCAGGTAGTTGCCCTGAGAGAGCGCCTCGATGGGGTTGGCGACAAGCTTGGTCAAAAGATCCTTGATGATGTCGTCCAGTCCGCCGGGAGGGGTAGCGCCCGACGCGGCGGCTGCGTCGGCGAGGGTGATCGTCTGCGGAAACAAAAAGCTCGCCGTGACCGCGGCAAACGCCGCCAGATAGGTCGAGAACAGGTAGAAGAAGATCACCAGCCCGAACCGTCGGTCGAGTTTGGCGCTCTTTTGACAGAGCGACGCCGCGACCAGTATCGCGACCAGCACCGGCGCGATCGCCTTCAGCGCGCCGACAAACAGCGTGCCGAGCATCGAGAGCCATGTCGCGTTCGGAAACAAAAGCGCCAGTCCCGTGCCGATGACGATGCCGATGATGATCCTGAGGATCAGGCTCGAATGATTGTAGATGTACAGTATCTTTTTCAGTGCTTTCAAAATCTTCCTCCTGAGTGGATGGTTCTTTGCTTCGCACAGGTAGGGTGCAGGTGAATTGTGTGATGTGGATCTTGGTTACTTGTCGGCGCAGTAGCTCTTGATGCACGCGGATATATACGCCGCGGTGCCTTCGCCGTGCTTGTCGATATTTTTGGTGAAGCGCTCGTCGCTGACATACAGCTCGCCGAGTCCCGCAAGGATCTCGTCGGTGCAGTGGTACATATGCTGATCGATGAACATTTGCAGCTTTCTGACCAGCAGACGCGGCTTTTCATGATCGGGGGTCACGCCGCGCTTGTTCAGCTTCGCAAAGCCCTCAAAGATATTGTCCATGCCGTCGCGCAGGATGTTCCAATCCTCCTGTGTATAGTCCGCCATACGGCGCACATTCTCTTGATAGGCTTCGGTATCGCCCCAGAGCTGCTTTGCTTCTTCGGCGTATTGATCCTGAATTGCTTTATAATCGTTACTCATGTTGATCACCTTTCTTTATCATTGTCATTGCGCAGCCTTGATCGCTTATACGCCGCGCATGGTCAGCGAGATACGCTGTTTCTTGACGTCGACGGACAGGATCCTGACCTTGACGACGTCGCCGACCTTAAGCACCTCGGAAGGGTGCTTGATGAACTTGTCGCAGATCTGTGAGATGTGCACCAGACCGTCCTGATGCACGCCGATATCCACGAACGCACCGAAGTCAATGACGTTGCGCACCGTGCCGGTCAGCTCCATGCCCTCTTTGAGGTCGCTGATGTCGAGCACATCCGAGCGCAGCAGGGGCTTGGGCATTTCGTCACGCGGATCACGGCCGGGCTTTGACAGCTCTTTGACGATGTCGTTGAGGGTCGGCAAGCCGATCTCGAGCTGTTCGGCAAGCTCCTTCGTGCCGAGTGACTTGACCTTAGCCGGCAGGTCGGGGAACTTGGCGGCTTTGATCTGTTGATCCGTGTAGCCCGCGCGCTTCAACAGCTCCTTTGCCGTCTTGTAGCTCTCGGGGTGCACGCCCGTATTATCCAGCGGATTGCGGCTTTCGGGCACGCGCAAAAAGCCCGCGCACTGCTCAAATGCCTTGGGTCCCAGCTTGGGGACCTTCTTCAATTCCGCGCGTGAGCCGAACGCGCCGTTCTCCTCACGGTAAGCGACGATGTTTTTGCACACGGTCGCGTTGAGACCTGACACCCGCAGCAGCAGGGCGGGGGAAGCGGTGTTCAGATCCGCGCCGACCGAGTTGACACAGTCCTCCACAACGCCGTCGAGAGTCTCGCCGAGGCGTTTTTGCGGCATATCGTGCTGATACTGTCCCACGCCGATCGCCTTGGGCTCGATCTTGACCAGCTCCGCGAGTGGATCCTGCAAGCGTCTGGCGATGGATACGGCGCTGCGCAGGGTCAGATCCAGCTCCGGCAGCTCCGTGGCGGCGAGCTTAGAGGCGGAGTAGACCGAAGCGCCCGCCTCGCTGACGACCATGTAGTATACCTTGTGATCGGCTTCCTTGATCGCGTCGGCGGCGAACATCTCGGTCTCCTTGCTCGCCGTACCGTTGCCGATCGAGATGATGTCGACGTTGTGCTTTTTGATCAGCTCCAGCAGCTTTTGCTTTGACTGCGCGATCTTTGTCTGTGAATGGGTGGGGTAGATGACCGCCGTGTCGAGCACCTTGCCGGTATCGTCCACGACCGCCACCTTGCAGCCCGTGCGGTAGCCGGGGTCGAGACCCAGCACCGTCTTGCCCTTGACGGGCGGCTGCATCAGGAGCTGTTTGAGGTTGGTCGCAAAGACCTTAATCGCGTTCTCGTCGGCTGTTTCGGTCAGCTCGGCGCGGATCTCGCGCTCAAGTGAGGGGAAGATCAGCCGCGTGTACGCGTCCTCACCCGCGGCGCGCAGGATGTCGGAGCACAGCGGGTTTACGCCCTTGTCGAGGGCGTGATAGATGACGTTCAGCGCAAGAGTGGGTTCGAGCACGATCCCGACCTTCAAAAAGCCCTCTTTCTCACCGCGGTTGACGGCGAGGATACGGTGTCCGGCGATCTTCTTGACCGCCTCCGAAAAGTCGTAGTAGTTGGTATACACGCTGTCCTGCTCCTCGTCCGTGGCGGTCGATTTGAGCAGGGCATTTTTGCGAAAGATCGGGCGCAGGTGCGCGCGGATCGCCGCGCTGTCGGAGAGCATCTCGGCGATGATATCCATCGCGCCGTTGATCGCGTCCTGCGCGGTGGGCACTTCCTTTTCCTCGTCCACGAAATCCTCCGCGGCTTTCATGGGGTCAAAGCCCTTTTCCTGCCTGATGATCGCGAGCGCCAGCGGCTCCAGTCCGCGCTGCTTCGCGACAGACGCTCTGGTCTTTCTCTTGGGCTTATAGGGGCGGTAGATGTCCTCGAGCTCGCTTAAGGTCTGCGCCTTGTCGAGCGCGGCGCTGACCTCATCGGTCAGCTTCTCCTGACCGTCGATCAGCTCGCGGATCTCTTCTCTGCGCTTGTCGAGGTTGCGCAGGTATTCCAGCTTTTCGCTGAATTCGCGGATGAGCTGGTCGTCCATGGAGCCGTGCATTTCCTTGCGGTAACGCGCGATGAAGGGGATGGTGTTGCCCTCGTCGAGCAGGGTGATGATGTTCTGCGCGTACTCCTCTTTGATATCGAATAACTGTGATAAGGTGATTGAATATTCCATGTTGCTCCTATGATTATGATTGTTTTTGATAGATCCCGTTGCGGCGGCGTTTCATCCTTTTGAGGATCAGCACATAGATCAGTCCGACGCCGAGGATCAGCAGCGACAGCAGGAGGATCCACCAGACGCAGCCCATGAAGGGCAGACCTTTGCAAAAGCCGAACGCGCCCGCGGGGCTGTCCCAGTTGAGGAAGAAATAGGGGTAGTTCTTGCCCGGGGTGAATTCCACTCCCGCGATATACGCGATGGTGGCGTAGATGACATAGGCGAGAGGCGGCAGGGTGACATAGGGGACATGCTTCTTCTGTATATCACCGTATACGCCCGTCACAAAGAAGTCCGCGATCGAAGCGATGGGCACTACCACATGGGTGAGGAGGTTCCTCAACGTCCATGCCTGATCCCCCAGCGTAGGCGCCAGCATCACGCAGAACACCACTCCGGTGAGGGTGATGGCGACCGTAAAGACGAATTTGAAGACGAACCAGCCGTTGCTGACAGGCTTATTTCTGATCAGCAGTATCGCGCCCACAGCGCAGACCAGCGCGATCGCGACATTTGACTGGATCGTAAAGAACCGAAATACTCTGCTGCCGCTCATAAAGGCGATCATTCTGTCGGTAGCGCTGAGATATACGCCGACCGTTGCCGAGACGATGATCACGAGCTTCAAAAACAGCGAGAGGATCCTTCGTTTGGTTGTCATCGTTGAAATATCCATATTCTTTGCCCTTCTTTATCATCAAAATTAGCCTTATTATTTTACCATACTTTTTGTCCGATTTCTACTCTATTCCCAAAATATCTGACGATAATTATTACGCAAAAAAGAAACCGCACGAAAACCGTGCGGTCAGTTGATCGTTAGTCAGCGTTTGGTATCACAGCGCTTTCGCGAATTCTCTGATCTCAGAAAGCTTTGCCTCCGACTTGTTCTCGTCACCCGCGGCGGTGAACACGCCCGCGTCCTCGATCTGCATATAGCCCAGCATATCACGATAGGTCGTGATCGCGCCCTTGCCGGTGTTCGGTGAGCCGGAGCTGATCAGCAGCGCCGCCTTTGTCGCCTTCGGGGGCTTGCCGATGGCATAGACGCGCTGCATCGCCGCGCTCAGCTGAGCGGTGACGTCAAAGTAGTAGACGGGAGAGGCGTATACGATCATATCCGCGTCGAGATATGCCGCCATGACCTTATCCATATCGTCCTTCTGGATGCACTTGCCCTCGCCCTTGGTGTGGCAGTATTCACAGCCCATACAGCCGCCGATCTTCATTTTGCCGACATGGAGCACCTCCACCTCGTGACCGGCCTCCTTTGCGCCCTCACAGAACGCGTCCACCATCGCGGCGGTATTTTGTTTTCTCGGACTTCCGTTCAAAACCGTGATTTTCATGTTCTTTCTCCTATCTTATCTTAGAATGTTTTATGCCGATCTGTCATCGGCTCTCTTTCTCTTATCATAGCAGGAAACCGCCGATATGTCCATCTCTTTTTCAGCATTTTTCACTTCATTGCTGTCATTCGGCGCGGTGGATCAAAATCGTTCGGGTCGGTCTTGGCAATCGGCCGATTTCGGTGTATAATAGGGCTGAATGACAGATGACGTATGGAGAGTAAATATGGAGATCATGAAATGTCCTGTCTGCGGGCAGGCGCTGTTATCGGACAACAGGATATGGCGGTGCGCAAACCGCCACAGCTACGACGTCGCGAAGGAAGGCTATGTCAATCTCCTTTCGGCGCACAGAAGCGGGGACAAGATCGGCGACAACAGGGAGATGGCGCTCTCACGCCGCGACTTCCTCAACAAAGGGTATTACGCGCCCTTGGCAGAAGCCGTGACAGAATGTCTGAGCCGCTATTCGTCGGACGGAGACACGGTGCTCGATATCTGCTGTGGTGAGGGGTACTACACCGCCTATGCCGCGCGGCGGCTCAACCGCCGCTTCTACGGCTTTGACCTGAGCAAGAACATGGTGCGTCTGGCGGCAAAACGCAAGCTCGACGCGCGGTTCTTCGTCGCGAATATCGCCGCGATCCCGATCGCGGACGGCGCAGTCAAGGCGGCGTTCCATCTCTTCGCGCCGTTCCACGCGGCGGAGTTTCGGCGTATCATCGCGGATGACGGCGTGCTCCTCACGGCGATCCCCGGCAGAGATCACCTCTATGGATTGAAGGAAGTCCTTTACGATCAGCCCTACCGCAATGATGAAAAGGAACCGTCGGCAGAGGGCTTGACCGCGATCGAGCGCATTCGTGTGCGGGGCGAGATCACCCTGCACAGCCGCGAGGATATCGACGCGCTGTTTCAGATGACGCCGTACTACTACCATACGCCGTCCGACGGCATGAAGCGTCTCGAGGAACGCACCACCCTCACCACTCCCATCGAGTTTATCCTTATCATATATAAAAAAGCCTCCCTTTCCTAAGGGAGACTTAGTCTGTAGATGGATTTTTCCAGCCCCCACTGACGGACACACATGTCAAGGGGGCACTGCATCTTTTTCTGCCCCCTCTGACGAGGGGGCATGCGGGCAGAATCTTATAAAGAGTGATCTGCTTATGTTCGCAGGGGAGAGATAACGCAACTGTATAATAGCATGCAAACGTATGACTCAATACCTTGAGTAATGATACTGATTATGCGGCTTGAGTCCATCATCGGTGTGTTTCTGTAACGCTTCGTTTTCTCTCCCTCCGAGCTCGCAAGCGAGCCCACCTCCCTCGTCAGAGGGAGGATGATAGACGTACTGTTCCTGATAAATGTACTATTTCGACAAGCTGAGGCTCCCTTTCACAAAGGGAGCCTTTTTGTTGACAGCAAGCCGCG
>JAHKVW010000090.1 GCA_020624805.1 bacterium
CATATCCGGTTGGTATGCCTTGACCTCGTATCGCGGCTCCTCCTCTCCCCATAATCCGGGGAATTATGGGGTCCCCAATACTCCCAAGAAGCGGAGCCATTTGGCGAACGCTGATTGGATGAGAGCTACTGCCCTAACTACTGTTCAGCTTCGCAATGACGCTTGATGGTATTCGGTTGAGATTGCCACAGCTCTTACGAGCTTCGCAATGACGAATGATAGTATCTTATGACAGGTTCAGACCCTTGATCCAAGCCGCAATGTCGGTATCGGCGCTCAGGCGATCGCCCTCGATCCAGTTGCCTGTACCGGCGCGTTCGGCAAGATTCTTGCCGCTCGAGCCGATGCCGGAGCCGCCGGAGGTGCAGAACGGGATCATTGTCTTGCCGCTAAAGTCATAGCTTTCCGCAAAGGTATCCATGATACGCGGTTCCTCGCCCCACCAGATGGGGTAGCCGACGTAGATGGTGCTGTAGCCATCGAGCGAGATCTTCTCACTGCCGATCTCGGGACGGACGGATTTGTCGTTTTGCTCGGCAGTGGTACGGCTGGTCTTGTCGTTCCAGTTCAGATCCGCTTCGGTATAGGGCTGTGCCGCGAGGATCTCATAGGTGTCCGCGCCGGTCGCGTTGGCGATCATCTGTGCCACGCCCTTGGTGGTGCCTGTCGCGGAGAAAAAGACTACCAGCATTTTGCCGCCGGATACTGTATCGGTCGCGTCAGCGGCGTTGGCCGCTTTTGTTTCGTTCTGCTGTGTGTCGGCAGGTTTTGCTTCTGTCGCCGCAGCCTGTGTTTCCTTGCTGTTTGTCTGACTGCCGCACGCGGCGAGGGAGAACAGCAGGATAACGGCTAAGAAGAAAGCGAGTGTTTTTGTCAGTTTTGCATTGATCGTCATGTTAATTCATCCTAAATCAATTCGTTATAGGTTGCCGGGTCGACAGCCTCCAGCCATTCGGTGGACGCGTCGTCGCCGGTGATCTCAAGCGCGAGGTGCGAGAACCATGAATCGGGCGCCGCGCCGTGCCAGTGTTTAACTTCGGCGGGGATGTTGATGACCGTACCGGGCGTGAGCTCGACCGCTTGTTTGCCCCATTCCTGATAATATCCTCTGCCGCCGACGCAGATCAGCATTTGACCGCCGCCGCTCGCGGCGTGATGGATGTGCCAGTTGTTGCGGCATCCTGGCTCAAAGGTCACGTTGTAGATCGGTACCTGCTCGGTCGAGACCGGGGCGAGATAGCTTTGACCGACAAAGAACTCGCCGTAGGGATTCGGCTCTCCGATGGGGAAGAAGATCTCGTTTTGGTATTTGTCCTTCTCGCTCAGCGCGGGAGCCTGTTCATTCCATACATCCTTTGCCAAACGGAATACCGCCCAGCCCTTCGGCCAGCCGACATACATCGTGGCGTGGGTGATGATCGCGGCGATCTCTTCCTTGGTTACGCCGTGATTCTTCGCGTTTTGCAGATGGTACGCAAGGGATGAGTCGGTGACGCCCGACGCCATCAGCGATACTACGGTGATGATACATTTTGTTTTGACGTCGATCGCCGCTTCGTTCCACACTTCGCCGAACAGGACGTCGTCATTCAGATGCGCGAACGCGGGGGCGAATTCGCCGAGCTGTTCTCTGCCGGCTGTTTGTACGATCTTTTCTTTCATGTCGCCTTACTCCTTTATGTAACGTTTATCGTTGTCGGTGATCCCGTTTTCATCCCTGATGAACCGTTCTACCCGCATATGCAGGTCGTATTTCTCGCGCAGCGCGGCGATGGTGCTCATCATCGGGGATGTGTGATGTCGGTCGAGGGACGCTTGATCCTCCCAGCAGTCGATCAGCAGAACGGTCTCGGGATCGTTCATCGGGATAAAGTATTCGTATCGCAGATTGCCCTTTGCGGCGCGGATGAGATCGGCTGTGCCGGTCTTTTCCATCTCCCGCGCAAAGCACTGCGCACTGCCGTTTTTGCCGGTGTAATAGATGTTGACGGTGATCATATCATCCCTCCAGCAGCTTTTTGGCGCAGATGTAGGCGAGGTCGTGGATGGAATAATACGTATAGCCCACATTCGCCCGGTTCATCGCCGCTTTCTGCTTTTCGGTAACGACCGTGTAGGGATAGATACCGTAGATGAACGGGAAGAAGGAATAGAGGAATTCACGGCGCGCCGTATCGTCCATATCGGGGCAGAACTTTTGCAGGAAGTTGTCGACCGCTTTCAGCGAGCTGCCGTAGGCGACCTTGAATTCTACGAGCCTTTCCTCACGGCTGTTTTCCTCCATGTCATAGTGGTTCATGCTCATCAGCTTGAGCAACAGCGCGCGCTTTTCCAAAGAAGCCGCCAGCGCGTCGGCGATCTCATCCTTCGTCATGCACTCATGTCGGTCGGATATTTCGTCCAGATCATTGACCCACAGCTCATATTCCTTTTGCAGGATCGCGAGGAAGATCTCTTCCTTTGTCTCAAAGTAATTATAGATCGACGCGCGGGAAAAGCTGGTGGATTCCGCGATCTTCATGATCGTGATATCCTTGAAGCTCATATCCTTGTACAGCGTCTTGCACGCGGAGATGATCTCTTCCTTGCGCGCGTTGGTCAGTTCGGGAGAACCTTTTGGCATATTATCACCTGTATTCTTATTCTGACACCGTGTCAGTACCTATATCATACTCCTGTTCTGACACAATGTCAATATGTTTTTCAAAAATATTTTTATTTTATTCAAATGTATGTTTATTGCAAAACGCAACTTTTTGATGTACCATGTACGTATATGATATCTGCACGCTGTATTAAAGAAGTAATGGCGAAAAAGGAGCTATGATGAAAGCTAAGGAATTGATCGATCAACTCAATCACGGCGGATTAGATGAAGAACTCTCGGTGCTGTACGGCGCGGATGCCGATGTCCTCGATACACAGCGTCGGCGATATACCGAGGCGATCGAGCGTTTTACCGAAGTATTCCCCGATCGTGATGACGTTCATCTGTTCTCCGCGCCCGGACGGACGGAGATCGGCGGCAACCATACCGACCACCAGCGCGGATGCGCTTTAGGCGCGGCGGTGAATCTGGACGTCATCGCTGTCGTCGCCTTCCATGATGAGGGTGTGATCCGCCTGAAAAGCGAGGGCTACGGCATGATCGAGGTCGACCTTTCCGATCTTGAAATCCATGAAAATGAAAAAGGACGATCCGTCGCCATCGTGCGCGGAATCGCCGCGCGTTTTGCGCAGATGGGAGTGAAGATCGGCGGCTTTGACGCGTATTCCGTGTCGGACGTTTTGGCGGGCAGCGGCTTGTCATCCTCCGCCGCCTTTGAAACGCTGGTCGGTACCATCATTGACGTACAATATCACAACAGGAAAACCGGCGAGATCGGGATCGCTAAGATCGGACAGTATGCCGAGAACGTCTATTTCGGCAAGGGCAGCGGTCTGCTCGATCAGATGGTCTGCTCCGTCGGCGGATTCGTGTTCCTCGATTTCAAAGATCCCGAGAAGCCGATCGTCGAAAAGCACAGCTTTGATTTTACAAAGGCGGGGTACGACCTGTGTATCACCGATACCAAGGGCAGTCACAGCGATCTGACCGATGATTATGTCGCCGTGCCGAAAGAGATGAAGCAGGTAGCGGCGTGTTTCGGCAAGGACGTATTGCGCGAGGTGGACGAGAAGGATTTTTACCGATCTATCCCTGCTCTGCGCGGCAGGTGCTCCGACCGCGCGATCCTGCGCACCATGCACTTCTTCGGCGAGAATCAACGCGCGATCGCGGAGGCGGACGCGCTGGACAAAGATGATCCGGAGCGGTTTTTCGCGCTCTATCGCCAAAGTGCCTCTTCCTCTGCCGAGCTTCTGCAAAATCTGTACTCTGCAAAAATGCCCTTGGAACAAGGGATCCCGCTGGCGCTCGCGGTCAGCAAATCGGTTCTGGGGAATGACGCGAGCGTTCGTGTGCACGGCGGCGGCTTTGCCGGAACGATCCAGGCATTCGTGCCGCATGAAAAAACCGAAGTCTACCGCGAGAAGATGGACGCCCTCTTTGGCGCGGGGAGCTGTCACCTGCTCCGCATCCGTCCCGTCGGCGGCATCAAGATCGTATAAAAAAGCCTTCCCTCAAGGGAAGGCTTTAGCTTTATTTGAAGATCTTGCGGATGAAATTATACATACATACACGCCAAAAGTCGGAATCGTGTCCGAAGCCTTCTACATAGTCATACTGATAACCGAGACCCATGTCGCGGAAAACCTCGCTGTAATATTTTGTGGCGCGGATGTTGTACGGATCCTCGCTGCCTACGGCGAGATAGAGGTAGATCGGCATGGTGTCCTGCGTCGGCTGCGGCAGCGTTTCAAAATACGGGATCGACCAGTAGCTGTTCCTGTAATAGCCGTTCACGGCGATCACGTTGCCGTCGGGTGCGATACCGGCGATGTAGCCGATCCGATCGAGCCACTGAAAGCCGGTGCAAAGCGATTTTGCGCCGCCCTCGGATACACCCGCCACGGCGGTGTTTTCACGACCGTCTGCGACCACGTAATGCGACTTCATGTACGGCATGAGGTCAACGGCGATATCATCCACCGTCTTGTCATATGCCGCCCTGAGTCCATAGCCGTCGAGATCATCCCTGACGCTCTGCTTGCCCGTGTACATATCCACGCCGACGATGATCATCGGCTCGGCAAGCCCCTCGCGGTACAGATTGCCGTACAGCATATGCAAGTAAGACTCCTCATACAGATGAGCGGTGTAGTCGCCGCCCCAGCCGTGGATCATGTACAGCACGGGATAGGCGCCGTTTTCGTCATAGCCCGGCGGGAGCAGGATGTTGACGCGCTTATCGTCGTCGGCAGTCGTCGAGAAATAGGTGACGTCGGTCAGCAGTGTGCCGTAATCGGTACCGCTCTGGCGCTCGAACCATGCGGAGCTGAGATCGTATTCGTTCGCTGTTGTGTGAGGATCGATAGCGGGCTTCTTCTCCGTCGGCGCGGGCGCGTCGGTCTGTGCGGGTTTTGCCTGTGTAGGCGATTGAGTCGCGGGCTCGGTCGCCTGTTCTGTAGCCGCCTGCGTTTCCTGTTCATCCGCGGTGGCGGTGTCGCTCTTTGAGCAAGCCGCGACGCCGAGCGATAATGAGAGTATAAGCAGCAGGATCAATAGTTTTTTCATATTATCACACCTTTCGGGGGAAGGGCTTTTGGGATATCTCCCGAATCGTTTTCTGTTTGAACTTATTCTGACACCGTGTCAGCAACTATACTATACACCTATTCTGACACAATGTCAATATACTTTTGATATTTTTATGTTAATGACAGTCACCCTGATCTGATGATAATTACGATAGATAAAAGACTGCTTCCATGATGGATGAAGCAGTCTTTTTTTCGTTATTTTACTGAATCATGATCAGATCGGTTTTCCGATCCTCTCTTCGGAACTCGATCCCGATAACCATCTTTGGATGATCGTCGCGTCAATAACGGAAACGGTTTGATCGCCGTCCACATCGGCGACAGCATCGTTGAATGCAAATGAGAGCGGAATACCCGCCAGCTTTCTCTGGATATAAGTCGCGTCAATGACCGTGACTGCGCCGTCGCCGTCCACATCGCCGAGTATCAGCGGTTCCGCGTACACGCCGCGGATATAATGCGGCTGATCGTCGATGTACAGGTAGCCGTCATTATTCTGACTTTCTTCACTCAGGACCTCGATCGCGCTCTCGTTATCGACATACACATCGCTGACGAGCTTATCGGTATCGTTCCACCCGACAAGGGGATTGGAAAGACCGCCCGACTCGCGATTCGTGGTAGCGACGTATTCATCCGCGGCGATCGTAACGGTGCTGTTTTCCCATCCGTCACTCCATTCGCCGTTCTGATAGATCAGCGTTCCGTCCTTGACGAGCGCGTTGACAGTTGTACCGTCATAGTAAACGTCGATGCCGGTGATAAAGGACAAAAGCAGCTTGCCGCCGCTCGTCAGAGAATAGTTGATCGCTTGGAGAAGCTCGGCATAGGTCACTTCATATTTGTAGACCGGATTGCCGAACGGGAACATCGTGTATATATCCGACACCGTGATATCCAGCTTATCCGCGCCTTCGGGGATCCTGAATTCCGCCCTTAGCCCACCTTTGTTGGCAAAGGCTACGTCGGCGTCAACGGTCCGGGCGTAGATGGAGCTGACCCAGTTTCCGGCGGTGCAGTTGCGCTGTTCTTCATCGATATAGGTCAGCCGCAGTGAATCGGTCGTGATCGCTCCGACGCTCTCATCGAGCAAAGGTTGTATCTCCGTCATCGCCTCACGCGCGACAGCGACAACATCCTGATCGAGGTTTCCCATGTTCTCCTCATTCATATATAACAGCGAGGCGGGTTCCTTGATGCTGACGGCTTTCACATCCGCTACATCGCGGAATACCGGTTTATCCTCCGATGGATTGAATTGGAGCTGTGCCGTCGCGTAGGCGGTACCGTAGGCGGCGGGCATCATATATTCCACGCCGAAGGTCGTTTTTCCGGATCGGTTATAGTGATTATGACCGCCGAGCACCAGATCGATCACAGTCCCCGCGCCTAAGCTGTTGGCGACCGGCTGTGCCTCACCGTGTGACAGCAGCACCGTTGCGTCACAGGCGCCGGAGGCTTCGAGCGAGGACGCCAGCGCGTTGAGCGATTCATAATCCTCGCGGATCTCGTATCCCAGCTCGCTGAAAGCGGACGGAATGACGCTCTTTGCGTAGTTTTCGGCAAAGCCGATCACGGCGACCTTGACGGGGATGGTATCTCCGTTGGCGTTGACAGCAGTTTTTTCAACGATGACATAGTCGTTGAGCCAGTCCTGCTTTTCGCCGTTGACAAAGAAGTTCGACAGCACGACCGGGATATGATTCTCATACTCCACGCCGTCAATGGTATAATCCGCTATCGTAGAATCACGGTCGACCGACATTTCCAGTCCCCAGTCAAATTCATGGTTGCCGATGCTCACCGCGTCGTAGTCCATTTTATCGAACGCGGCTCTCATCGGATTGCCGTCCAACAGATTCGAGATCGTGTTGCCCTGATAGATATCGCCCGTGTCGAGGAGCAGGGCGCGGCTTTGGTCATAGTCGCCGCCGGATGACCGTGCGTCCCTGACGATTTTGCCAATGCGCGCGATATAATGCCGATAGGGCTCGGCAGAGGTATCAACGAGCGTTCCGTGGATGTCCGAGGTCTCGAACACCGGCAGGGAATAGACGTTTTTTGCCCTTACCGCCCAGTTTTCATCCGTGAGCCTGTAAAAGCTCATGGTAAAGATAGCGGGGTTGCTGTTTTTATTCTTGCCGTAGGTCGTGAAGTACTGATACTTCGCGTAGTATTGCACAAAGTAATTGTTATAGGTATAGGATCCGGAGGTCGAGGTATAGTTGCAGTTATATAGGAAGCATCCGTCGCGGATCTCCCATTCACTGAACGCGTCAGCCGTACTGCCCAGCGTCATTCCGCCACCCTCGGGGATCGTCAGCCAGCCTTCATCGGCGTGAAGACGGAACTTTGCGCCCTCGGTGGATTCCACCGTGAACAGCGCCGTTGTATAAGGCGCCTGCGTCAAAACGCTCTTTTCGCCGACAGTGCTCAAGGTCACGGATTTCGGCTTGATACGGCTGCCGCTGAGCTCGGTGCCGACCGCAACGGAGTTTTCTTCAAAACAGATGAACAGCTGATCGCCCTCGGTGATTTCATCAGCGGAGATCTTCTCGGCGATAAAGGAGGACGGTTCGGTATCGGCATTTACAGGAAAGACGCCGATTATGCCGACAGGGATCAGTACGGCAAGCAATAAACATAACATCCTGTTCGCTTTTTTCATGGGGATACCTCCTGCGTAGTTTGGTGTAAGTTTGTGAACGGCGGTTATTTTATGATCAGATCATTCAGGTCTTTTTCTTTATTGAGCACATTCAGGTCAATGTATGTTTCGCCGCCGCTGTAGCCCTCCAGTTTTCCCCTGTTAAGATACTGCCAGATATACCAGTCGCCCTTGTAGTTCCAGCTCAGCGGAGTATATAAGCTCGAGATCCACATTTTATAGTCACCGGAAAAGTCCTGCAAGTATTTATTGTAGATATCCGCTCCGGTATAGATCATGGGCTTTACGCCGTAATGCGCTTCCAGCGTATTCAAGAAAACGGTCAGCTCGCGGATCAAATCCTCTTTTGCTGGCGGATTTTCCTTTTTGTCGCCGTAGTATTCCACATCGACTACGGGCAGGAGCCGCCCTTTGAGGTCATCTCCGACCGTGTTGATATAGTTTTCCGCCTGCGAGCTGCCGGGAGTATCATAGGAGAAAAAGTGATAGGCGCCGGACGGTAAGCCTGCTTTCTGCGCGTTTGCCCAGTTTGCGGCAAACTTTTCATCCTGATGCGTACTGCCCTCCGTCGCTTTCATATAGACAAATGCGATATTCTGCTCTTTGAGCTTCTGCATATCGACGTCCGCCTGATAAGAAGAGAGATCGACGCCGATCGTGCTGTTGTTTTTATCGACGAACCACTCGTTGATGAAGATGACCTTTGTTTTCGCCAAAACAAACACCGTCAAAAAAGCGATGACCAGTACGGCAATTATAGCAATCAGGATTATCAGAACCTTTTTCATGATGAACCTCCCTTTGCATACATTTATATATCAAGTATACATGAATAGTCATGAAGAATCAATATCTCCGCTATAAATATGACGAGATAAAATAATCAAAAAAAATTTAAAAAAATTGAAATTGTCATAGTTTTTGTTGTTATGATGAAAACGCTGAAAAAGAACGGCGCGGCAAAGGCTGTCAACAAAAGCTATAACGCGCTGTCGGTCAATCCCGCCGTGCTCGACTGTGATTATTACCGCTTCGCCGAGCTGGACGCGGGCGCGGTCAACGCGTATGCCAATGAGTATATGAGCCAGTATTACTGGGCGGATTTTATGTTCAATGATTTTTGATCGGTAATAAATACGGCAAACAACAAACTGCCCCCACCATTTGAGTGAGGGCAGTTTTCTGTTTGATTATAACGTGTTTCGTCAGATTCCTCCGACAACGGTATTATTCCGTCAGTAGTGACATAAAATTGTCTTTAAAGAGCTTTGTGTCGATTTTGGTGACAACATCAAGATGATAGGAGCCGATCTGCGGCATCGCCTCGTATACGGCGCCCTCCT
The DNA here is from genome assembly GCA_020624805.1 of bacterium. GTDB lineage: Bacteria > Bacillota > Clostridia > Oscillospirales > Acutalibacteraceae > Ruminococcoides. Next base: position 9,214 of record JAHKVW010000090.1, read on the forward strand.
GATACAGGATGACCTGTCCGTAGGTGGCGTCGTTATCGGTGCAAACTTCGCCGTAACACGCTTTTGTTTCCTGCAGCATATCGGGCCAGACAAGACAGCCGACCGCCATCGGGTCGGGCAGCATCATGTTTTGCCCCGATTCCTGATTAAAGGCGAAGAGCTTTGTAACCGCCTTGCTCAGGAATACGCCCTTTTCGTTGCCCTGCGCCATTTTTGTCAGCTCGTCCTTGTTGAACTTCGATTCTTCGACCCCCATCATATCCAAGCCTATGATGGTCATCGGAAGCTCGGCGCGAAGCACCTGATCGTAAGCCTCCGCGTCGTTGTACACATTGAACTCCGCCACAGGAGTAGCGTTGCCGACGCCGAAGCCCGTTGTCCCCATCGCCCAGATGCGCTTGCAGCGCTTCATCGTATCGGGATCCTTCTGTATGGCGAGAGCGATATTGGTGAGCGGACCCAGCGCGATGATCTCGACCTCGTCGGGATCGGACTTGATCGTATCAAGGATAAAATCTACCGCGTCGCCTTTCTCCGCGGTGCGCTTGGGATGGATCAGATCCTGATCTCCCATGCCGTCTTTACCGTGAACGCTGACCATATCCTTGCGTTCTTTTTTCAGCGGCTTGTCAGCGCCGATGTATACCGGTGCTTCCGTGTTACAGACCTCCAGCGTCATCAGGGCGTTTTCGGCGGCCTTGTCCAGCGATACATTACCGTACAGCACGGTGATGCCGAGGATATCGATCTGTTCGCTCGACGCCGCCAAAATAAGCCCGGCAGCGTCGTCCGAGCCGGTATCCGTATCAATGATCACCTTGTGCCGCTCGCCTGTGTTTTCTTTTGCTTTGTCGGATCCGTTATCCGAATTCGCAGCGCCGCATCCGCATAATAACAGCATGATCGCCGCCATTACAAAAGCGATTGTTTTTTTCATCCGATTCATATTAATCTTCTCCTATCTGCTTGTTACCTATCATACCATACTGATCCCGAAGTATATCTATCAAAACAGAATAATGATAAAAAATATACGGAAAAAAGCTCATTTACTGTGTCCGTACATCGAAATAACAAAATGCTTTTCATGTTATAAAAATACTCTATAATTTTTTGCGTTGTCTCTTGTGATTTGTGTAAAAGTATACTATAATATGTAAGATAGTACTTGTCAGTTGGTGAAAATTACCGAAAGGCTTGACACGGTGATGCCGACAGGATTCAATATATGGAACTATATCGGATTGAGGTAAAGATCCGATCTGGATAAAAAGAAAAACCGGAGGAAAAACTCAAATGAAAACAATCAAAAAGTGGCTATTGCCGTACAAACAGGCGCTTCCCGCGCTGCTGCTTTATCAGATCATCGCAACGGTAGCTTCCGCTGCGTGGCTGGCACTGTTCAAATGGATCTCCGGTCTGTTGATCCGCGGAACGGGTAAGGTGGCGATCAGCAGCGGTGACTTTCTCTTCCTGTTCAAAACATGGCAGGGTTATGTGATTATTCTGCTCGCTATCCTGACGCTGTTTTTATTGGTGGCGATCGACATCAACCCGCTGGTCATCCTTTGCGGACGGATCCTCAAGGGAGAAAAGCCCAATGTGCTGCTTTGCTTCAAGGAAGGATTTGTTTCACTGAAAAAATTCTTTACACCCGGCGGATTCGTCGTTGTTCTGTACCTTTCTCTGTTGGCGCCTATTCTGGGCTTCGGCGTTTCGATCTCTCTGACCCAGAACCTCTATATCCCGAAATTCATCACCTCGGTCATCTACTCGACCCCACTGTATCTGATCCCCGTAATCATCGTTGTTGCGCTGTTGCTGTTCTTAGGCGTCATCTACATGTTCATTCTGCACGGAACCCTGCTGGATGGTATGAAGCTGAAGGACTCGGCGCGCAACTCGGTACGTCTTGTCAAAAAGAACTGGAAAGACTTCCTCAAGAGTATCATCGTATTCCTTC
>JAHKVW010000091.1 GCA_020624805.1 bacterium
ACAAGGGGAGATTCCCCTGCTAGGGGAAATGTCCGCAAAGCGGACAAAAGGGTCGGCTGTCTTCGCAGAAGAAGCCGCTTCCGGCGAGGAGGCTGTCGCCTGACACGCGTGTCCGGCGACTGATGAGGAGTTGTCCAAATCTTTTGATTTGGTATACAACTCCCATGCAACAGCGCTCCAAGAGCAGATTTATCTGCGATTGGCTTAGCGCCACTGCGGGATTGCATAAATTGATCGATCCTCAGCGAGATACATTTGCCGCTCCTTGTAACGGACTCCGTGTGATCTCAAAAAAACAGCCCGCGGTAAGGTTTGTCCTTGCCGCGGGTTCTGATATGGTTCTTTGATAAAAATCGGAAACTTATCTTGCGTTGATGCTCATTTCATAAAAGTTGTTGAGACTCCCCGTCAGCTCAAGATCTCCGGTGAACACCGGGTGTCCGGTGTCACAGCCGACGCAAAAGGCGTCCTTTGAGAAAAGCGAGCTTATTCATTGATATGATCGTCTCGTTTCCCGGTGTTAAAAGGGCAAATAATTAGTTTTGGTGCAAACAAATGTTGAAAAAAATAAGACATTATGCCGAAAATACAGGGCTTTTACCTTGCTTTTTCGGTGAAAAAGTGCTATACTAATCTAAATAACTATCGGGATGTGATGTTATGCAAACAATCAAAAAACCCATAAGTATCCTGTTATCACTTGTGATGATACTGAGCGTGTTCACCATCGCTCCGGTCAGGACCCACGCCCAAACAGAGGGCGACTGGGTTTTTGACGCATTTGATGGGATGGGTGCGTCTATTAAAGAATATACCGGTCCGGGTGGAGCGGTTACCATACCGAGTTCACTTGGGAACGAATCGGTAGTTGGTTTTGGTGGTACGGATATTTTTTCCGGGAAAACCATCACTTCCATTACATTCCCGTCTAAAATCGAAACCATTCCTGAAGATCTTTTGAAGGATCAAGCTTCCTTGACGATGGTTACTTTTGCTGATAACGGAAAGCTTTACCGAATCGGCAAAGACGCTTTCGCGGGCTGTACCTCGCTTACCGAGGTCACGATCCCCGACAGTGTCGAGACCTTCGGCGAAGGTTGCTTTCCTTTGACGACAACCATCTGCTGCAGCGAGAATTCGGCAGCTTATACATGGTTTTCCCAGCGCGGATATAACGTGAAAAAGATCTGCAATCATGAATTGACCCGTGTCCCCGCATCTGCTCCGACACAGAGCAGCAACGGCTGTATCGAGCATTGGTATTGCGCTAAGTGCGGGAAATACTTCTCCGACGCAAACGGGGAGAACGAGATCACTGATTTGACTCAGGTATTCATTCCGTATTTTGAGTTCGAGTACAGCAACGACCCTATAGATAACGGAGCCCGATATTATAAGCTGATCGGTTACAAAGGTAATGATGAAAATATCACCATCCCGACCGTTATACCCGATGATTATCCCGATGAATCTTTGCGCGGCAAGACCGTTACCGTCATCAGGGAAGATGCGTTCAAGGGAAATACCACCATCAAGAATGTTACGATCCCCGATAGTATCACCCATGTCGGTGGTGACTCCTTTAATGGATGCTCAAATCTGACAGAGGTTACGATCGGCAAGGGACTCGACTGGCTGGGGTATACCTGTTTTGCGGATTGTCCGAATCTGACCAAGGTCACGATCAAGAGAACTGATGATGACTTTCAAATGCAGGGCAACTCTTTTCAAGGCAGCGGTAATGTTACCGTCTATGGCTACCACGGTACAAAAGTAGAAGAGCTGATGAATGCGAATCATATCCCTTTTGTATCTCTCGGTCATGCCTACGGCGAACCCGAATGGAGCTGGAGTGATGACCTTTCCTCCGCGACCGCCAAGTTCACCTGCTTTAAGAACGATGATACACAGACCGTCACGGCGACCGTTACTTTCGAAGTCACCAAGGAGCCGACTGCTGACGTGCCGGGTGAGAGGACTTACACCGCGACCGTCACCTTTGAGGGCGAGACCTATACCAACAAAAAGACGGAGGAGATCCCCGAAATAAATCGGTTAGAGCACAGGGTACGGACTGACCCGACCGCGGACAGCAACGGCTGGAACGAGCATTGGTACCAGCCCTCGACCGGAAAATACTACTCTGACGAAAACGGGGATAACGAGATCACAGATTTGACTGAGGTATTCATTCCGTATTTTACCTTCGAGTACAGCAACGACGGATTTTATAAGCTGACGGGCTACAACGGTAAGGATGAAGATGTAGTCATACCGGTAAAGATACCCGATTATTATCCCGATGAAAATTTGCGACGCAAGGAATTTAAGATCATCAGGGAAGGCGCGTTCCAAAACAACACGACGATCAAAACCGTTACGATGCCCGATACGATCGATAATGTCGCTGATAATGCCTTTCGCGGATGTTCCGAACTCCAAAAGGTAACCATCGGCACCGGTGTTACTTGGTTGGGTAACTATAGTTTTGGGGATTGTCCGAAACTGACCGAAGTTACTATCTATGCGAAAGACAATCGATTTACAATGTCATCAACCGCTTTTGATGGCACGAACAACGTCACCGTCTACGGCTACCACGATACAAAAGTAGAAGAATTTATGAATCGGTATAGTGTCCCCTTTGTAGGCCTCGAGCATACCTACGGCGAACCCGAATGGAGCTGGAGTGATGACTATTCCTCTGCGACCGCCAAGTTCACCTGCGATAAGGGTGATGTGTCAGAGACGGTTGGCGCGGAAATCACCTCCGAGATCACCAAGGCGGCGACTTGTACCGAAGAAGGACAGATCAAGTATACTGCGACCGTCATCTTTGAGGGTCATACCTATACCGGCGTAAAAACGGCTCCGCTGCCTATGAAGCACGCGTTGCAGCATAAGGAAAAGGTCTATCCGACCGTGGAGGAGCACGGCAATAAGGAGTACTGGTATTGTCCCGAATGCAAAAAGTATTTCAAAGACGCAAACGGAGAACAAGAGATCCCGGAGGATGAACTCGATGATTACCTCTGTGTGCCGTACTTTACCTTCGGCTATGACAATAATCAGTTAAAACTGATCAGCTATAACGGTAATGACGAAAGTGTGCTTGTGCCGGATAGGGTACCCTATAATTATCCGGATAAAGACTTGGTCGCCTATGATTTTAAAATCATCAAGGAAGATGCGTTCAAGGGAAATCCAACGATCCGAAACGTCATTATACAGAATAATATCGGTCATATCGGCGGATCCGCCTTTCAAAATTGTGAAAATCTGACCGAGATCACCGTCGGCACAAAACTTGATTATATCGGTGAGTATTGTTTTTATAATTGTCCCAATTTAGAAAAGATCACGATCTATTCAAGAGACAGTCAATTTAAATTAAACAATTATGCTTTTGATGACAACGGAGAAAACATCACGGTTTACGGTTACCGCGGTACGGCAGTCGAAAACGAGATGAAAAAATACTTCATCCACTTTGTACCGCTCGATCCCGAAGATGAGGGCGAAATCATAGATGTGACCTATTCCGTTGACAAAACGTGGGATATCGACCATTTCAATAAGGACAAGCCCGGTTCCGTCCAGGTCGTCCTGCAGCAAAAGACCGGCGTCTTCAGCTGGAAGACACTGCAGATCGTCACGCTGAATGATTCCAACCACTGGAGAGCTGTATTTGATGGAGTCCCCTCGGGATATGAAGACGATGAGGACGGCAGCATTGAAGCATATGAATATCGTATTCGTGAGCTGGGTCCGAAGAAGGCTGAGGACGACGAGCTCGATCCGAGTGATAATGATTTCCAGGATAAGGTCAAGGAACGTCTGATCTATGATACATGGGATTACGACAGACCTGTTATCAAGCAGCTGATCAGATCGGCGTCCAACCCCGATGTGTTGTGGCAGTTTGAGCCGAGCATCGACTGGGTCAAAGGTCTGGCTAAGACCACACTGATCTCTCCGCCCTTTGTCACCTTTGAGATCGACGGCTATAACGACACCGTCAAGGATGTGCCGAAGCACACCACGAAATACATGGTGACCTACGAGCAGGATAAAGAAAACGCCGACAAGACGAACATCACCAACCTCGCTGTTATGGATACCGCGATCTACAAGCGCTGGATCAATTTTAAAGACGGCGAAAAACCCGGATCCGTCTATCTGATGCTCGAGAGCAAGGCGAAGTCGGAGTATGCCGAACGCTTCGGCTTGACTGAGACCAACTTCTACACCCCCTCGTTCGACGCGGTCGTCGGCAGTCTGAATTACACCGATATCCCGATCGACGGTGTCACGCTCAGGGGATTGGTGAAGGACGGCATCAGCTCGACGATGGGCAGCGGCTTTACCGGCTATGTCACCGATTCAGTTGTAGACGCGGCGATCAATAAGTACTTTGCGTCCGGTCTGACGGTCGGCAAAGCAACGCCTGATTCACTGAATCCGCTGACCCGCTGGCGCGTCAAGTTCACGGTCAAGAAATACGGTACGGAGAAAAAACTCCCGATGGATTTCGCGGGCGCCGAGCTGGTGACCGGCATCATGGAAATGGTCATCGACGCGCTGATCCGACAAGGCGGGTTGGATTTCAGCGTACCCGTGATGTATGAGCCCTTTGATAAGTACTGGAGCATCAAGGGCTTCGCGCTGAGTCTGCTCCATGACTACGAGCTGACCTGCAACGTCATCAACATCAAGTTCCATCCGGGCGAAAGCGATCCCTACGACGGTGATCCCGACGATCCCAACAACCCCGATCAGCGTCCTCAGGCGCTCGGCGGTACCAAGTACTGGAGGGGCGATAATGAGTCTGACCGTCCCGAAAGCATACAGCTCCATGTCTACTATAAGGACGGCGAAACCGAGAAAGAAGTACAGGGCTCACCCGTCACGGTAAAGAAGGGCGATTCCAACGGCGAAAACGGCTGGGTATGGTCGCTCAAGATTCCGGTGGGTAGTCCCGACCGAGGCAAAGACTACTATATCCGCGAGGATGTGCCCGAGGGCTATGCGGTCACTTACCTTGGCTTGGATCTGATCAACAGCAAGAGCCAGACGGAAGAACCGACCGAAGAGGAGACAGAAGAACCAACAGAAGAGCAGACAGAGGAACCGACTCAGTCCCAGACGGAACCTCCCACTGAGGTTGCGACACAGCCTCCGACAGAAGCGGTCACAGAACCGGCGACGGAAGTGATGACTGAGCCGCCGACAACGGCGCCGACACAGCCGCCGACACAGCCGCATCATGACGATGATGACGATGATGACGATCCGGATGGTCCGGGCGGTCCCATCATCCCGATTCCTCCCTTCGTTCCCGGTCCGGTTGTTCCCGTAGTTCCCGTTCCTACTCCCGGACCCGGACCCGATACTCCGGATCAACCCGATACGCCCACTCAGCCGTCCGATCCCGATAAGCCCACTGAGTCTCCCGATCCGACTCAGCCTGATCAGCCGACTCAGGCAACCGAAGCGCCTACCGAGGCACCTACCGAAGCGCCTACCGAGCCCTCGGATACCCTGGTTGTTACCAAGAACTGGGTAGGTGATACAGCAGAGAACCGTCCCGATAATATCAAGATCCATGTATGCTATTTGGGCGTCCCGATCAAGGACTCTCCGATCACGCTGAAGAAAAGTGATTTCGCCGACAGCAGCATTTGGATCTCCAAACCGATAAAGCTCGAACAGGGCGTGAAGAGAAACGCGCTGATCTATTATGAAGAGTTCCCGGATGGCTATCAATATAAGGACAACTACGCTCCTACCGTCTTCGGCTCTATCATCACCAACACATGGCAGCAAACCAATATCATCGGCACCAAGACATGGGTGGATGGCAACAACATCCTGGGCAAACGTCCCGATAAGATCACGGTCAATCTGAAGGCGGACGGAGAAAAGGTCGATTCCGCCACGATATCTGCCTCCGATTACTGGCAATACCGATTCGCCAATAAACCGATCTACAAAACCGAGAACGGCAGCAGTGTGAAGATCAACTATACCGTCGAGGAAGAACCGGTCAGCAGCTACACCGTGTCATACGACGGCTATGATATCACCAATACGCTTACCGAATTACCATCGATCAAGGGCAGCTACAAATTCACGCATACCGACCGTTACGGTGTTCCGAGAACCAAGACCGTTGAGGTAAAGTTGAACGAAGCGGAGATCATAGGCTACTCCGGCAATAACAATCAGCCCGGCGTACCGACCTATCTCTGGACAGCGGAAGCGAAATTACTGTTCGATAAGAATCCGCTTGTCAAAGCGGCACTGGCGGTCACTGACAATGACGACGATCAACAGAATGTTTCCGTCTACAAGAACGACGTCGAGTGGGATCTGGTGAAAACCTCCGCGGATGACGCGACGAATATGACGGCAAAGTCTTCGGACAGAACGCTGGAAGTTTTCGCCGCCACAAAACCGTATACCTTCACATTCCGATACCACTTTGTGAAGAACGGTTCCGCTCAGCAGAAAGGAATCCGAACCAAGGTCGAGTACGGTAAGCCCGTCACCTTTGATTCGGTATTCTCCGATCCCGATCAATATGTCTATATCGATGATACGATACCCGAGGACGGCTTCTGCTACTGGTCAGCCGATGAAGCGGGCTTGATGCCCATCACGACAAACCGAACCTTCGGTATGCTCATGCGCGGCAAGTGGCTCGATGAGAGCGATACCGACCGGGTGGTCGACGTCTACGCGCAGTATGAGAACCATCTCGATCAGGATTGGAAACCGCTGATCGAAGAGTCGACCTTCACGCATATGATCTCCGATGAATACGACTGGGTATACCTTGACTACATGGTCAACTACCTGAGCAAGGACGGCAAGATCGTGCAGGATATGGTCGCCGAGGGTGATCAGAATATCCGCTACGGTCTGGTCGCGGTCAAGCATCCCGAATCGTCCGACCTAAGCGCGGATACCATGATCAAAATCACGCAGGCGATGATCAAAAATGATCTGAGTTCCGCTTATAGCGACAATGAGAAGCAGTCGGTCGCCTATCGCTTTGAATACGGCAAGCCGACTGATACGACCAAGCCGATCTCCAACTTCAACCGCGTGCTCTACACGCTGCGTTCGGATACGAGCTTAGCCGAAAACAAAGACTTTTCCGTGATCGCTTATATCACTGTTGACGGTGAGAATTACTACTACTCCGAGGTCAACAACGATATCAATGTACACGCACTACTGAGTGAATGAGGTGGTAGAATTGAATAAAGAATCATATATTCGCACCAAGCTGGATATCACCGAATTTCAGTCCGACGACATCCTGACCGGAAGTGATCCTCTGATCGAAGTAGATCCCGGACAAACCGGCGGCGGCGTCATCGGAGAGCCGGAGGGCGTCATTCCGCTCAGCTTCTGATCGATCGAAGTCAGCACCAACCATACTAACATCATGATACCGCCATCGTTCAAGGTGGCGGTATCGTGGCAGAAAAACCATTGCTATTCCGAGAAGGGCATTACAGATTGTCATTGCGAGGAGGGCAACGCCCGACGTGGCAATCTCAACATTATCAATCAACCGCCATCATTCAAGGTGGCGGTATCTCTAAGGCGGTCTTATGAAAAAACTACTATCCCTTTTACTATCAATAGCTGTTTTGCTGTGCTGTGCCGTGCCGTTTTGCGCGGACACGGTCTATCGCTACGGCGACTGGATGCTCGGCGTTGTGAGCGGCGCGGAGGATTACGCGTTCTCGATCCGATCCTATGACGGGGAAGACGCAGTCGTGACCGCTCCGTCCGACTACGGCGGTTTTCCGATCATCCGCATCGACGGTTATGCCTTCGCGACAAACACAAAGGTGCAGCAGGTGATCCTCGGTGATCCGATCACCTCGATCGGCGCAGGCGCTTTTTCACAGTGCGGCAGCCTGACCGGGATCGTGATCCCGGACACCGTGACGCAGATCGCCGATGACGCGTTCCAAGACTGCGATCAGGTCGTGATCTACGGACTCGCGGACAGCTATGCGATCACCTACGCGATCGAGCACAATATCGCGTATGTCGTGATAGACGCTCTGACCTATGTGCTGGGTGATGCGGACGGCGACGGCGCGATCACGGTGACGGACGCGACCCTGATCCAGCGTTCATTGTCCGGTATGCCGGTATCCGATCCCGACACCGTTGAACGAAACGGCGACGTCGACGGCGATGGTCTCAGCATCACCGACGCGACATGGATCCGACGCTCTATCGCAAGGATTGACATCCCATACGAAGTCGGCAAGGTGATCACAGTATATCCCGAATAACACAAAGGCGCGATCTGTTGCGGATCGCGCCTTGTTGATCTTTTTGTTTGGGCGTATTCAATAAATGATTGACGTAACATCATCTTTTGTGTTACAGTATTCACAGAAAATATGATCTTCTTAGCGTTTGTTTGCGGCAAACTAAGATTCTATCATTCTCGCGAAATGAATTTATCAAACTGTTACAGCTGATGTGTTCAACAGTGATCGGGTTGTCGTAGAAATCACTGTGGTAGATAACGCGGGTAATGAGCGCATTATGTGGGGGAATGATTTGAATAGCTGGATGATACAGCAATACAATGAGGAGCATCGGCAATGACAGAAATGATCATAGGAATGATAGGTTTTCTCATAGGGATCGCATTACTTGCTAACGGAGTCGCCGGAGGCTGGATCTTTGTCATATCCGGAGCGTTGATTTTCATAAAACAAGTTGTTAAACGATTGATAAGAACAAACAAGACCGGGAACGGAAGAAATATCGATCACAGTTCGAATAGCAAAGAAGCAATTTCTTCACACAAAGAGATCAAAAGCACGCGCTGTGAGAAATCTGTATCCCGATCAGACATTGATGATAGGACTTTGCCTGTTGAGAAGGAACACAGAATTGAAGAATCAGAAAATACCGATAAAACAATATTATATTCTGAAACGACAATAACTACATCGGTTTTGGATGAAGAGTTTCTTGGAAATGAAACCGCTACCGACAGAAAAGGAGAAAGCATTATCCATGAGGATAAGACGGAAAGCAAGGTCGTCACACCCGATATCCATGTTGGATCTGTGAAAAATCTTTTTGGATTTCGCGTTTCAAAAGAAGATGTCCAACGGATTTATTCTGCTGATCTCGACAATATTACTGTCAGAGAGAATCCGGAAAATAATCCAATATGGTTGATTCTGAAATATAAAGGCAATGTGAATTTGGTAAGCGCTATTGATAGTTTCGTCCAAACACTGCGAAAATATCGAGAGGATGCTGTGATTGAGTCCATATATATCAGTGAGATCCATGATATGTATGAACCGCGGATCGATGAACGCTTCTCTCTGATAGAGTTTCAGAAAGCGGTCAAAGAGAATCAAACGCTGTGGGAGCGTGGCTTGGGCGGTTACGGAGAAGGATATCCGATATCGGATTTGACCTCCTCTTGGTTTCCGGCAAGGGTGGTTTTCTCGATAGATGATATAGAAGCAACTGTTGGCATGAGAGATGGTTCTATCAGTATTAATTGCTGTTATCGCAGGAAAGCATCGCAGTACATAAAGCTTTCGGCTGATGACATAGGCGCCGGATTGATATTTGAAAGCATTGTAAAACATGCCGAATAAAGCGCGGAACAGAGTATTATTATATCAATAAGAGAACGAAATAAAAGTATCATATCATTTTATGGAGGGGTAAGAATGATACACTGTCCATCCTGTGCCGCGGGGCTCAGGTTTGATATTGAACAGCAGCAGATGGTCTGCGACCATTGCGACAACTGCTTCAGTGTCAAGGAGATCCGCGACAGAACGAAAGATGACGCGAAAAACAAAGAATTCTTTGATACTTATGTCTACATATGTCCGGACTGCGGAGGAGAGCTTGCCGCTACCGAGAAGAACGACGCGATCGGCTTTTGTCCGTTTTGCGACGGTTCTTCTATGCTGTATGACCGCGTCCGTGAAAACTGGAAACCGGACTATATCATTCCTTTCAAGGTGACAAAGGAACAGTGCAGAGAAGCGTATATCAAAGAGGTGAAGCGTCATCCGTTCGTTTCTTCCGATTATCGTAAGCCTGAACTGATCGAATCCTTCAGAGGTATTTATATGCCGTATCTGTCCTTTAAGGGCGAGCAGAAGGGTACATACATCGTCAGAAAGTCAAAGGTCGAGAATACCAGCAAAAAAGTAATAACTACCGTGTATGATCAGAATTACCATGTGGATTATCAGCTGAAAGGCTATTCTCATGATGCTTCCGCAAACTTTGACGACCATCTCAGCGAAAGGCTCGAGCCCTATCATAAAGAGGCTCGCCAAAAGTTCCATCCGGCTTATGTGAGTGGCTTTTATGCTGAGATCGGCGATGTGGGTGAAGAAGAATACAAAGATCTTGTCGCGTCAAAAATGCAGGATTATACATCCGATAAAATCTCGAATGCTCATGGGTCGAAAACATATCTGAAAATCCCGACCGAAGTACATTCTGTCGAGAACGAGCTTCACCCCGTTTGGTTCATGAGCTATCGGAAGAAGAATCGCATCACCTATGCGACGGTAAACGGTGAGACCGGTAAGGTCGCTGCCGATCTTCCGCTGAGTCCGCTGCGGATACTGTTAGCGGCTTTGCTGGCATCGGCTTTGGCTTTCGGCTTTTTCTTCGCGTTTTTCTCTTTGTTGCCGTCTGTAAAAGCAAGTACCACTCTGATGATGTGTTCAATTATCACGTCGGCGGGATTGTACTACCTGCTGGATTCGTATATCGGTACGGTCAGTCAGAGCCTGCGGATCTCGGACATCGCCCCATCGAAAAGGAATCAGAATCTCTTGGTCGGTATCGCGACAGCAGTATCTGTGATTGGATCTATGCTGATCGCGAACGACGGTTCCTACTATCAGGGACGCGCTTTGTTCGGTTATATTCTATTGATTCCGTCAGCGATTTATTTCATTGTCCGGATCATCAAGCAGCTTTCCCGATTCGGAGAGATCAAGTCAAAGCTTCGAACGTCTGCGGTCTCAGAGCTGGAGAACGGCATCATCGATACCTCAAAAAAATATAACTATATCTTTTTATCGATCCAT
>JAHKVW010000092.1 GCA_020624805.1 bacterium
CGAAGTCGGCGTTCGCGCCGAACCAGTTGAAGCTGTATTTATGCCACAGCAGGAATTCGCGCCATTCCGTCTGTCCGGTATAGCCGCTGTTATCCTTCGCGACGGCATATGCCGCAAAGCCGCCGAAGCCGCTCTGCATATAGTCGCTATTCACCGTCAGACTGAACGGAGCGGAAGTCGGAATAAAGACGTCCTCATCCTTTTCTTCATCCCAGTATGTCATACCGAACACGAGATCATACGCGCCCTTCGGTACTTCCCGACCTTCTTTATCGACGACCGTTATCTTCAAATCGTCAACGTTCATCGTATCGTCCTTGTTCTCGATCGGGAAAACCTTCCAGCCTTCTCCGTCATAGAGCAGCTCACAGCCGGACAGGTCGACAGTCGTATCGGCGAACGCCGACATCGGCAGTAAGCCTATCGCCAGTGTGAGAACCAAAATCAGTGAAACTACTTTCCTTTTCATCATAAACTCCTTTCAATCACAGGAATAGTGGATTATCAAAAGGGTATTCGCCAAAGGGATTCTTGCATATTTCCATTATAGGGTACCTGTCGGGTTTTATCAAGCAGAAACGACATTTATCACCAAGTCAGACTAAACAAAAATTATGAGCGATCTTTATGCAAAGCGCACAAAGAAATCCCCGAGCCTAAGCACGGGGATGAAAAAGCGATTTACAGTTTGATCTTATTATACTCGTCACCGAGGTGATCGGCGACCTCTTTGAGGTGGCCGGTGCGCTTATTCTTCAGCGCGTAATGCTGGACAAGGCCGTAACCGGGGTACTCGTTGCCCTCTACGATGACGGGTCCGTTCTCGGAGAACGCGATATCCCAGCCGATGTAGCGGCACTGCGGAATACGCTTATGCGCGTCAACGCACATATCAAAGGCTTCCTGCACGCCGTGGATGTAAACGTCCTTGAACTTGACGCCCGTCAGCGGATGGGTATCATAGACCTGACCGTAGTCGTCGACAACGTTACTGTCGATCTTGCCGTCGGCGCCGAGGCTGAAATACAGGTCGTTGGTACAGCCGATGACGACGCTGTCATCCTGATTGACACGCAGGGCGTTCGCGATCATTTTGATCTCGCCCTTATCGTTCAACAGTGTGATGACACGGAAGGAGTTGACGACATTGGGGTTGATCTGGTTGAGATCGGGATGCTGTTTGATACCGTCCTCGATCAGGAACTGACCGTTATCCTTACACTGCTGATAGAACGCGTCCACATCCTTGATATCCTTGACGACGCATTTCGAGATGCCGTGACCGCCCTCGCCCTTGGTCTCCTTGGCGAAAACGATGGTCTTGTCCTTGAGGAATTCTCTGAGATCATCAGGCGTACTTTTGCGCAGATTGATGAAATCGCGCTTGAGGTAATCGCGGAACACTTCGTCGAAGATCAGCTTGTCGCCCAGTACGACGATGTACTCTTCATCATTGAGATACGCCATCAGTCGATAAAAGCGCTTGGCTGTCGCGAAGGTCTTCTTTTCCTCTTTGGTCGCGTCAATAAAATGTCCGCGGAAATAATCGGTGTAGCCCGTGCCCTGTGTCAAGAAGTTCCACATCAGACTGCACTTGATATAAAACTTGGATTTACCGCTCTGCTGATGGATGATCTCGATGTGGCGGTTCATCCTGTCCTTGTTGATGTCCTTGAATTTATTCATCAGCCATTTGGTAACTGACATTGCCATAAAATCGACCTCCTGTATCTAGCCTTCCCCTTGAGGGGAAGGTGGGCAATTTGCCTAACAAAAAGGCAAATTGGTCGGATGAGGTGGAAGCGCTTCCGCGTCATCCTGTTCCTTGATTTATCGAAAAGGTTTCCACCTCATCCGCTTCGCTATGCTCAGCACCTTCCCCTCAAGGGGAAGGCAGAATCATTTGATATACACTCTCTCATTGTTCTTACCGATGCCGAGCAGCACCTCGGCAAGTCCCAGACCCGACGCGCGCGAGAAGCGTCCGAGGCTGATACCGCCGCCGAGCACCGTGACGGTGTCGGTGAGCTTGACGCGGTTATCGACCTTGACACAGCACATATTCATGCCGATCTCGCCGATGATCGGATAGCGCTTGCCGTTGATCTCGACCACCCTGCCGTAGTTGGCGTGGCCGATACCGTTGTTGTAGCCGACAGGCAGCACCGCGATACTGATCAGCTCCGGCGCCTGATACTCCGCGCCGTAACCGACGAATTCGCCCGCGTTGATGTCCTTGATCTGCAAAATACGGCATTTATATGACATCGCCGGAGAAAGATCGAGCTGTACGTCACGATAGGTCTCGGTCAGATGATACTTCTTCTGATTGCGTTTATCGCGCAGATCTCTGAGACGATCCTTCATGCCGCTGCCGTAGGAGGACGGGCTGATGTTGTAGCCGTACATGATCAGACCCATGCGGGTGCCGGTCGCGATATCGATCTTCGGATGCGCTACCAGCGATACGCCGCTGCCCAGATGCACGATCGGGATCTCGTTGAGATCGATCAGGGAGGTCAGCTCCTTGAACCGGCGGATCTGGTTATCATAATGCGGATCGAAGATGCCCGCCGTCGCGAAATGCTGATAGATGCCCTCGAGAAAATGCGGCGAGCTGTTGATCAGCTGTACCGCCTCCTTGATCTCGCCCTTGTCCTTTAAGCCGAGTCGGCTGAAGCCCGCGTCCACCTTGATGTGCACCTTGAAGCTGTGACGGACGTCCGCCTCAAGCATCGCTCTTAAATATTCGATATCGGGGATCGCCAAGGTCAGATCCAGATCTGCCGCCTCATTCAGTCGCTCGATCGCGACAGGCTCCAGACACAAGACGGGAACATGGGCGTTATACTTGCGCAGATCGGCGGCTTCTTCCAGCGAAGAAACGGCAAAATACCGCAATCCGCCGTTATGGAGCGCTTTGACAGCGCGCATGCCGTGACCGTAAGCGTCGCCCTTGACAACGCCGATATAACTTTTATACTCCGGATATTTCTCCAAAATCGCCTTGACATTATTGCTCAGGCGCGTGAGATTGATCTCTACATAGGAATCAGCCATGATAAACCCTCAACTGTACATCATACCGCAGATCTTGATTGTTTCAAAAGTCGGGAGGAGCAAGTCCCTCCCCTACAAATCAAATCCGATGATACTTCCGCGTTCTTCTTCATTAAAACCAAACAGCTATATACCGATTTACGGATCTTATTTCTTCTTTCGAATTAAAACGATCGGAGTCGTTTCCTGACCCTGACCGCAGGGATTATCGGCGATCAGTCCGTGGAGCTCCTCTTCACTGAGCGTGATATCGGAGGAATAACCCAGAACCTCCTGACCCAGATCGTTCGCGTCGACGATCATGCAGGACATGCCGAGCTTTTCTTTGATCTCATCACATACGCCGGACGGATTTTCGGGATTCTCAATACCGATATCTCTGTACTCCGACCACACATGGTCATAGAAGCCGTCCAGACCCGCGACCTCGGTACCGACGATCTCATAGAAAACGCCTTTCTTGCCGAAGATCTTGCAGACGCCGCCGGCAAATGACGCCCACAGCACCTTAGGCAGACCGACCTTGGTGATCGCGTACTGCATCTTGATGGTCTCGCCCACGCCTACGCCGGTATCGGGGTGAGAAGCGAACTTGGACAAAAACTTTGCCCAAAAGCCGATCTTGAGCTCTTCACGCTTGACGACCCTGCCCTGACATAACGCGATGATCTTCTCGGAGGAGCTGACGATATCGCCCTCCTCGTACAAAGGCTGTACATACTTTTTAAAGATCTCGATGTAATCCTCGCCCTGCTTGACAAAATGTGTCTTGATCGCGTGGCGCATATAGGTCACACCGTTGACGGTTATTTCTACGTTCTTACCCTCGTTTGCGACAAATTCCATAATTTCACCTCATCTGATTTCAAAAAGGTAGCATTTTCACAAAATATATGGTATACTGGTTTCTGCCATACAATATATACGAAAATATCGGCTGATTTGCTTATTTACGCATATATGAGTATTATAAGACAATTTCAGGAAAAATTCAACAGTAGAATTACCGATATTATCATTTTCACGCAAGGGATTATTATGACTAATCACGAACAATTATTTGAAATAAACGGCGTGGTGGAGAACATCATCTACCGAAACGACGAAAACGGCTATACCGTACTGGAAATCAGCGGTGATGAGGCGCTGATCACCGCCAACGGCATCATGCCGCTGGTCAATGCAGGCGAGAGCGTCAAGCTGTTCGGTGTGTTCAAGAACCACCCCACCTACGGCGAGCAGTTCGCGGTATCGGCGTTTGAACGCACCATGCCCGAGAACATGGACGGCATCCTCAAATACCTGTCCAGCGGCGCGATCAAGGGCATCGGTCCCTCCACCGCAAGGCGGCTGGTGCTGGAATTCGGCGCGGATACGCTGTCCGTGCTCGAGAATGATCCGGAGCGCGTCGCAAAGCTCAAGGGCGTCTCTCTGAAAAAGGCGCGGGATATCAGCGAACAGCTCAAAAGCGTGGTCGGCATCCGCGAGCTGATGGTGTACCTCTCCAACTATTCCGTATCACCGAACGCCGCCGTGAAGATCTGGAAGAAATACGGCAACAACGCCATCGCGATGATCGAGGACAACCCCTATATCCTGTGTGAGGAGGGCTTTTCGATCTCCTTTGAGACTGCCGACATGATCGCCCTCTCTCAGAACACACCGCAGGACGCGCGTGTCCGCGTGCGGGCGGCTTTAGCATTTGTCCTCAAGCACAACCGTCTCAACGGTCACACCTGTCTGCCGCAGGATAAGCTGGTTCAAACGACCGCCAACCTGCTCGAGATCGATCCCGCCGCGTGTGAATCCGCGCTCAGGGAGATGATTGGCGAGAACACGCTGATCCTCGACAGCATCAATGAAAAGGAATGTGTCTTTCTGCCGTCGCTGTATGACGGCGAGACCTATATCGCCGCGCGCATGAAAATGCTGCTGCGTTACCCCGCTCCGGCGATCGACGGCGCGGAGGAAAAGATCGCCGCGATCGAAAAAGAAAGCGATATCGAATATGCCGCGCTGCAAAAGAAAGCGATCCGCGACGCGCTGACCACAGGACTTTTGATCCTCACCGGAGGTCCCGGCACCGGCAAGACGACCACACTCAACGCGATCATCCGACTGCTCAAGGAAAGCGGTCAAAAGGTAAGTCTCTGCGCTCCGACAGGCAGAGCCGCACAGCGCATGACCGCCGTGACCGGTGAAGAAGCCAAGACCATCCACCGTATGCTCGAGGTGAGCTACGATATCGAGGACAAGCCCGTGTTCAAGCGCAACGAGCGCAATCTGCTCAACACCGACGCGCTGATCGTGGACGAGGTCAGCATGGTCGACACCGCTCTGCTCGAAAGCCTGATGCGCGCGCTGCCGCTGTCCTGCCGATTGATCTTAGTCGGCGACAGCAACCAGCTCCCCTCCGTCGGAGCGGGCAACGTGCTGTATGACCTGATCGCGTCGGACACCATCCCTGTCGTCACACTCAACGAGATCTTTCGCCAGTCGATGCAAAGCCTGATCGTCACCAACGCGCACAAGATCGTGCAGGGCGAGATGCCCGACATCCGCGTCAGGGACAACGACTTTTTCTTTCTGCCCGACTACAGTCAGGAGCATATCGCCGAAACGGTCGGCGACCTGTGCGCGCGACGGCTGAAAAACGCCTACGGTTATAATCTGCACGAGAATATCCAGGTGCTCTCCCCCACCCGCAAGGGCATTTTGGGCACCTATGAGCTGAACAACCGCCTGCAAAAGCTCGTCAACCCCAATCCGTCCCGCGGCGTCAAGGTCGGCTACTCCACCCTCAACGAGGGCGATAAGGTCATGCAGAGCCGCAACAATTACGATATCCTGTGGACGAAGGATGACGGTGAATACGGCGAGGGAGTGTTCAACGGCGATATCGGCGTGATGGTCGAGGTCAACAACGCCTCCAAGATCTACAAGGTACGATTCGACGACCGTATCGCGACCTACGACAGCGACAGCGTCGGTGATCTGGAGCTTGCCTACGCCTGTACCGTCCACAAAAGTCAGGGCAACGAATTCGACTGTGTAGTACTGCCGATGTTCCGCGGCGCGCCGCAGCTGATGTACCGCAATCTGCTCTACACCGCCGTGACCCGCGCCAAAAAGATGCTGATCATCATCGGCGATGAGAACGCCCTGCGTTACATGGTGGAGAACAACCGCCGCATCCTGCGCTACACCGGACTGAAAACATTTTTGATGAGGGATTGATATGGAATTCGTCAGAAAGCTCACCGCGCTGTTCTATCCCGAGCGCTGTCCCTACTGCTCCGCGCTGATCGAGGCGACACAGATCGCGTGCGCAAGGTGCTATGATGAGATCCGGCGCAAGCATATCCCGTTCCCGGCAGGCGCGAGAGGATTTCGCTGTATCTCGACCTTTGCCTATGACGGCAGAGTGCGCCGCATGATCCTGCGGCTGAAATACCACGATCGCACCCAGTACATCCCGCAGATCGCCGAATTGCTCCGAAAGGACATCCAAAACGCATACAGCGGCGAGGAATTCGACTTCATCACCGCTGTTCCCATGCATAAGGATGATCTGAAGAAGCGCGGGTACAATCAATCCACATTGCTCGCGAAGGAGCTCGGCAAACGGCTCGGTCTCCCCTATCTGGATACGATCGACAAGATCAAGAAAACAAAGAAACAGCATCACCTCAAGTATCAGGAGCGCAAAACCAATCTCAACGGCGCGTTCAAGGTGATCGACAAGGACGCGGTCAAAGGCAAAAGGATATTGATCATCGACGATATCATCACCTCGGGCTACACCCTCGGCAACTGTTGCAAGGTACTCAGCCGGGCAAAGCCCGAGCTGATCTGCTGTGCCACCATCGCGTCAGCGCAGAATAAATATCCCGAATCGACGGTGATATAAGCAAATTGTTATTGAAAACCAAAAGAATCTCGGTTATAATGAATCTGACAGAAATCAATTAATTCGGTTGAGATTACCACAGCCGCTCGAGCACACGTGTTCGGGGGCTTCGTAATGACACAAATCATAAGGAGAACGCTAATGGATATCGCTTTGGATTTAGGTACCGCCAACGCCCGACTCAGGGTCAACAACAATGAGAACGCCATCGACCAGCCTTCGGTCATCGCGTATAATAAGGACGATAAATTGATCCTCGCCGTAGGTGATGAAGCCTATGAGATGTTCGGCAGGACATCGGCAAAGATCAACGTCGTTTTCCCGCTCGAGGGCGGCGTCATCGCCGAATCGGGTCTTGTGGAAGAGATGGTCAACATCTTCATGGCGGAGGTCTGCACCAGCCGCGTCGTCATGCCGCGTGTTGTCGCGTGTATCCCCGGTGAGATCACCGAGGTCGAAAAGCGCGCGATCGTCGGCGCGATCTCGAGCTTCGGCGTCAGACGCGTCCTGCTGATCGAATCGGCTAAAGCGGCGGCGTTCGGCAGCGGCAGAGATATCATGTCGCCCCACGGCGTGATGATCGTCGACATGGGCGCGGGCACAGTTGATATCGCGGTCATGTCGCTGGGCGGTATGTCGGTCAGCAAGACCATCAAGACCGCGGGCAACAGAATGGATGAAGAGATCATCAAATACGTGCGCCGCAAGCATGGGCTGATCATCGGCAAGGCGATGGCACGCTCCTGTAAAGAAGCGATCGGCTGCGCCGCCGAGGCGGATGAGAATAAGACCTTCCGCCTAAAGGGCAGAGATTCCCTGCGCGGACTCCCCCGCGCGAAAGAGGTCAACGCCGCGGAAATGCAGGAGGCGATCGCCGACATCACCACTATCATCATCAACGCGATCATCGACGTACTTGAGGATACCCCGCCCGAGCTGCTTGGCGATATCCAGATGGACGGCATCATGCTCACCGGCGGACTCGCTCAGCTCGACGGCATGAAACAGCGCCTCGAAAAAGAGACCGGCATCACCGTACATATCGCGCCGGATCCGTCCGACTGCGTCGTAGCGGGCTGCTTCAAGGCGACGGAATTCATCGAAGAAGCGGAATCCCAGCGCAGTACCCTCAACCCGCTGATGACGGTCTATTAATGAGGAATTAGGAATTAGGAGTTAGGAATTAGGAATGAATGGTAACGCTTCGCGTTATGGATTCCTATCTCTATAATAATCAGACAAAAAAGCGCTTACGAAAGTTTTATCATTTCGTAAGCGCTTCATTTTATTAATTTGGGTGAGGGCAAAGCCCTCCCTTAATTCCTAATTCCTCATTCCTAATTATCGTTCGTTTTTCCTCTTCTGGAAGCCGTAAGCCAGCTTTAACAGGAATTTTTCGGGCGCGAATCGGCGGAAGAACAACCCCACCTTCATCATACCGCCGGGGATGATGACCAGCTTGCCCTTCAACGCGCCGTCGATCGCGGTACGCGCGCACATTTCGGACGAGATACCGTCCACGGCAAACTTCACTCTGGCGACGTCGTTGAATTCCGTGTTCACGGGTCCGGGACACAGCACAGAGATATGCACATGACTGCCCTTTTGCCTGAGCTCCTCATAGATCGCCTCGGACAGACGCAGGACATAGTTCTTTGTCGCGTAATAGGTCGAGAGCAGCGGTCCCGGCATAAAGCCCGCGGATGACGCGACATTCAGGATGATACCGCTGTCGCGCTTGGCAAACTTCCGCAGAAACAGCTTTGTCAGGATATGTACGGCGGTCACATTGACGTCGATCATATTCAGCTCGGTGTCGAGATCGGTCTTGACGAATTCACCCGCCAGTCCGAAGCCCGCGTTATTGATGAGCATATCGATCGTTTCATCCTTCACCGTTTCATACAGCGCGTAACAATCTTCCTTTCTGCCGACGTCCGTCACAATACAGCGCACCTCGACGTTGTTGAGCTCTTTTTTCAGCTCCTTGATCCTTTCCTCACGCCGCGCGACGAGGATCAGATCCCAGCCCATTTGCGCCAGATAACGCGCCATATCACGGCCGATTCCCGATGAAGCGCCGGTGATCAATGCTTTCATATTACCGCCTCCTACAATATAATTAAGGTAATGGACACGGTAGCCAGCCGTGTCTGTTTTCCTTTTCAATGCCTAAGCTGTAGAATGAGAAGGAATGGTCTGA
>JAHKVW010000093.1 GCA_020624805.1 bacterium
AACCATTCACCGAACCGGAGGTTCTATGAACAAACGCAATTATCAAAAGGAAATGGACGCGCTGATCGAGCGCAATGCCCGTGAGGGGCTCCGTCCGACGCTGCTGCTGCACGTTTGCTGTGCCGTATGCGCGAGCTACGTGCTGGAATACCTTTACCGCCATTTTGATATCACGATCACCTACTACAATCCGAACATCACCGAAGAGAGCGAGTATCGCTACCGTTACAGTGAGCTGCGGCGCTATGTCGAGGAGGCGGGGCTGAGCGAGTACATCCGCTTTGCCGAGGTCGAATACCGCCCCGAGGACTTTTTGCAGGCGGTCAAGGGCAGGGAGGATGACCGCGAGGGCGGCGCGCGATGCGCGATCTGCTTTGATCAGCGTCTGCGCTACACTGCCGAATTGTGCCGCGAAGGCGGCTACGATTATTTCGCGACTACCCTGACCATCAGCCCGCTCAAGAACGCCGAGCTGCTCAACCGAATAGGGGAGAAGCTCGCGGAGGAATACGGCGTGAACTACCTTTGCTCCGATTTCAAGAAGAAAGAGGGCTATAAGCGTTCCATCGAGCTGAGCCGTCAATATCACCTGTACCGTCAGAACTACTGCGGCTGTGTATTCTCTCAAAAAGAGGCGGAGAACAGATAGAAAGCCATCAACTGAATAGAATAGAACAGGAACCTTTGGCATAGAGATATGTCAGAGGTTTTTTAATGAGGAATTAGGAATGAGGAATTAGGAATTGTCATAATATAAAACATGCTTTTGCTTCGCATTTTAAAGGGGACTATCGGAAACGATCGGGGCGTCATCAATGTTGTCCCCTACAGTATACATTTCCGCGCTCCTATCAATAGGTGTGGGCGGCGCCCACCATTAATTCCTCATTCCTAATTCCTAATTCCTAATTCAACAAGGTGCGGTGATATTATTACATCTATCATGATCTTTCTCCTGTTCGCTCTCGGACTGATCTGCATCATCCGCGGAGGAGACCGCTTCGTTGACGCGGCGGTGTGGATGGCGTCGGCTTCGCGGATCCCGCCGTTCATCATCGGCGCGACGGTGGTATCGCTCGCGACCACTCTGCCGGAGATCATTGTGTCGCTGATGGCGGCATGGCAGGGACAGACCGACATGGCGACCGGCAACGCCGTCGGCTCCGTCACGGCAAATACCGCGCTGATCCTGTCCATTTCCGTACTCCTGCGCCCCGAGCCCATCGACCGCGCCCGCCTGACGCCGAAGGCATTGCTGCAGCTCGCCGCCGTGCTGACCATGTGGCTGTCGGGGATATCGGGCTGGCTGACGCCGTTCGGATGTGTCAGTATGCTCGCCCTGTTCGGCTGCTTCGTGTATGAGAACCTGCGCTCAGCCAAGTCGGAACGCCGCGCGGATCTCGCGTCGAACGTCGCTGTCAGCAGGAATACGCTCATCCGACATCTCCTGATCTTCGTGATCGGCGCGGGTGAGATCATCATCGGCTCACGGCTGCTGGTGGACAACGGGACTGTCATCGCCCGCGATATCCTGCATATCGACGAACGTATCGTATCGCTGACGATGGTGGCGATCGGCACCTCGCTGCCGGAGCTGGTCACCGCGATCAGCGCCGTTGTCAAGAAAAGCGGCTCCTTAGCCGTTGGCAATATCCTCGGCGCGAATACAATCGACCTGCTCATGATCCTGCCGCTGTGCGCGCTGACGCGGGGCGGCGTACTGCCCCTGAGCCGCGGAACGCTGTGGATCGATATCCCCTTCTGTCTGCTGATCACTCTCATCATGCTGATCCCCGCTCTTATCAAACGGCGCTTTTTCCGATGGCAGGGCGCGGCGTCACTGTCGATGTATATCCTCTATATGGTTTTGCTCTATGTCATCTGACCCTCATGCAAAAATTTCCCGTTATCTATTGTAATTCGATTTTATTTCTATTATAATGTATAGTAACGCGGTCAAATCGCGTTGATTCTACGGAATGAGGACATGACAATGGGCAGACCTGACGGCAAAAAACTAAAGAACCTCGGCGTCGAATATCTGGTCGGCGCGCACGTGATGGCGGAGCGTACCGACGCGATGAACATGATCACCATCGATCTTCCCGAAGCGCCGATGAGGGAATACCTGAATCGTAAGCGCAAGGAGGGCAAGCGTTATTCGCATCTTTCGCTGATCTTGGCGGCAATGGTACGTGCCTTTGCGGAGTACCCCCAGCTCAACCGCTTTGTCGTCAACAAGCGGATCTATGCCCGCAACGAGATCGCTGTCGGCATGGTCGTCTTAAAGGGCGGCAAGATCGACGGCGTCGGAACGACCAGCAAGATGAAGTTCCCTCCCGACGCTACCATCGACACGATCAACGAGATCATCTCGAAGTATATCGACGAGAACCGTCAGGAGGATGAAGTCAACGCGACCGATAAGCTCGCCGAGTTCCTGTGCTCCGCGCCGGGACTTCTGCGCGTAGCGGCGAATCTGGTCAAGTGGCTGGATAAGCACAACTGGTGCCCCAAGTCGATCATCGAGGCTTCTCCCTTCCACTGCTCCATCATCCTCACAGATCTGGCGAGCATCAAGACCAACTCCATCCATCACCATATCTACAACTTCGGCACCACCTCCATCAGTCTGGCGATGGGCAACCTGCGCGAGGTACCGGTACGCAAAAAGGGTGAGGTCACCTTTGAGAGATGTCTGCCGCTCGGTATCGTCACGGATGACCGTATCGCCTCGGGCAATATCCTCGGCCTGGCGTTCAGAAAATTCCAGAAATATCTGATGCACCCTGAGGTGCTGGAGAACCCTCCCGAGAAGATCGTGACGGAGATTTGATCAAAACAGCCGTTTTTTCAGGCTTTATCGGGTGTTTGCACCTTAAAGAATTTTCAGACCGCGCCATGCGGTCTTTCTTTTTGTTTATTTAGTCATAAAACCCGTCTCTCGGATGGTGATTTTCGTTACATTTGTAAAGTTCTGCCGATTATCATATGAGAGCACAAAAAGTTACATTTTGTAACTTTTTCTGTGTTTTGTGTCCTGTTTCTATACGCCGCACAACATATCCGCATTCACAAGCGGTTTTTAAATCCACTCGTCGAAATACCCGCGAAAGCATTTTTCCTGTCTGATAACAAAAGAATAAAGCAAAAAATGGAATTTAGCATTGAAGAAATAAAATATTACAGAAAAGTAACAAAAGAATTAAGAAAGTGTTACAAAAAGAGTGAAAAGGTTACAGAATTGTTGTTGGCATTAGCTCGGCGCTTGAAATATAATGTAATTGCTTAGAATTGGCGAAAACTATATCTTTAGCAAAAATTTTTAGGAGGAAATACGAATGCTTAAGACAAGAAAACTAATCAGTTTGTTGCTTGTTGTAGCGATGATGCTGTCGGTCTTTTCCGTAGCGATCGTGTCAACAGGCGCGGCTGAGGCTCCCACAGACGCTCCCGAGCCTTCCGATACCTACATCGTAGCAGGTAACGATACTACGATCTTCGGTACCTCTTGGAACGGCAACGATACCAACAACACCATGACCAAGGGCGACGACGGTATCTACACCA
>JAHKVW010000094.1 GCA_020624805.1 bacterium
AGGTCGTAGAGCCCACCACCGCTCCCGCACAGGGCGCTTACTATGTAGTCGGTACGTTCAATAACTGGGCGGCTGACGACGCGTACAAGCTGACCGCAGTTGACGGCGCGGATGCAGAGGAATACACCATCACTCTCGAGCTTGCGAACGAAGACGAGCTCAAGGTTATCTACACCGACGGCGAGACCACCACATGGTATCCCGAGGGCATGGATAACAACTACACCATTACCGCTGACGGCAAGTACGACATCTACTTCCGTCCGAACTACGACGGCAACGATGATTGGTACGAGAAGGTTCTGTTCGTCAAGGCGAGCGAGGTCATCGAGCCCACCGAGACTCCGACCGAAGAGCCCACCACACCGACTGAGATCATCTGGGGTGACGCGGACGGCGACGGCACAGTCACCGCGATGGACGTTACGCAGATCCAGCGTTATCTGACTCGTGTGGCATCTACCGTCAACAAGGATAATGAGTACATTTGTGATGTGGACGGCGACGGCGAAGTTACCGTAATGGACGTTACCGTGATCCAGCGCTATCTGGCTCATATCGCACTTCCCGATAATGTTCATATCGGAAAAGCAGGATGATTCGAGATCACGGAAATTGCTGTTCTTGATTCTCCCAATTGAATAATCGCCCCGAACAGGGCAGCCCGCTGTAAAAGCTTTCTTTTGCAGCGGGCTTTTTTTCGGTCGATTAATCTCTTACATATATAGGCTCTTTGTGACGCATTATCATGACGGCAAAGCTTGATTTGGTTTCCGGAAAGCGGAAGCATGGGGGATAGGGAAGCGCTTTGTGCAATATGTTCAAAGAAGCGCTGAAAACAGGCGACAATTTCTATCCCTTGGCATTACTGCTAACAAAAACACTAAATATTGTATAATTTTTTTAAAAATCCTATTAACAATAATTCTAAATCGGAAGTAAAACTTGATTATAATCTAATATAACGTATTTGGGTTTTTTGTTGATTATTACAAAGTTTTTTAATTTTTTGTGAATGACCAATAAAAATACGCAATCGATTTCCCGAGAGCGGTAAAAGGCGGCGCAGTGTGCTTGCGTTGTTCGTTTGAGGGAAAAATCTAACGAAAGGAAGATGGTAATTATATTCAGACCTAAAGGCAAAAGGTTTCGTCAAGAGAAAAGCAAGAGCAAGAAATCGTTTGTAAACGTGCTCGCATTGACCTTGGCTATGATCATGATCATATCTGTCGTGGCGTTCGCGATCCCCGGTATTTCGGCAAAAGTATGTAACACCTACTTTAACCACCAGGAAACGATCTACATCGATATGAGAGATCTTCCCGGTTGGGACGGCTCCGGCGCCAACATCAGGGTGTACTCCTATTACGGCGACAGCAACGATGATTGGAACGTCGAGAATAAAAAAGCGGATTCCGACTGCTATAACAACGCCAGTTATCAAAACGCGATCGTTCCGACCAAGATCACCGATCACTTGTACAGCTTCATCATCAGCGGCGATAGGGTCGGTTATGTCAAGGTGCTGCGTCTGAGCTCCGATATGAATACCTGCTGGAACTCTACCGGCTATGCCTACGCGGATAATCGTTCCGGCTCGAAAAACTGTATCAAGATCAAGGGCTGGGACAACAACTTCGAGTGGACCACCTATACCCCCGGCGGCGGCAGCGGTTATCATGAGGTAACAGCCAGCCCCGATGCGACAACGATTACAAACGACTCAAACATTTTCCCGATTGACGCGACATTTTATGATTACTACACCGACACAGAGGTTGCAAGCGGTTGGGGCAATATCAATTACGTGAACAGCCACGGTGATTGGGAGCCTTACCAGTATCTGAACAACAAGATCGCTGCGGCAAGCGGCGGCGTCAATTATCCGATGTATTTCGGTAACTTCTTTGACAAGAATGACGGATACACTGGTGAGGGCTCATCCAACATGGTGAACTTCTCCAACTGGGTCAACAACTCCGCGCGTCTGGGCGGCACTCACAAATCTGTTGTGGGCCTGACCGGTTCTTCGCTGGTAGACGGCGATCTGATGTACGCGGTCAACGGCGGCGGCAACAGCAGCGTCAAGGTTCCGTTCTTTGACAAGTCGTTCCTGCAGACCAACGGCGTCGGCTCGGTCGTCAACACCAAGTTCCCGATGCGCAAGGTGACGAGCAACGGTATCACGACCTATGTATTCGACAGCACCGGCGCGAATGATAACGCGTGGTTCAGCGCGGATCACCAGACCATGTATTACGGTCAGGGCACTTCAAAGGGCGCAAAAGACGCGCTTTACTACTATTCCAATCCTCAGACGGCAAGCGGCTACGGCTTCTTCCCGTTCGATTCCAACAGAGGAGCTGATAAGGAAGCGCTTAACTTCGCCTTCGGTATGCGCGTAGACATTCCGTTCAACCTCGGCGGCGATCCGGGTCATTACGGACAGATCAAGGGCACTAACGGTTCTTATGTCGACCAGGAATTCACCTTCAGCGGTGACGATGACGTTTGGGTCTATATCGACGGCAATTTGGTTCTTGACCTTGGTGGCGACCACCAGAAGGCAGAAGGTACCATCAACTTTGCCGGCGGTCAGGGTACCGGTACCGTATCGGTTACTTACGGTTCCAATACCTTGAACAGTGCCACCAGAAACACAAGCTTCTCTATTACTAATGACGATCCGACAGTGGAGCACACACTGACGATGTTCTATGTAGAGAGAGGTATGGTTGAGTCGAACCTGAGCTTTGACTTCAACTTCGCTCCGATCGGCAACGAGCTGATCGTTGATAAAACCGTAAACACTGCAAGCGTCAACAACAGCACTGACTTTAAAAATGCTGTAGCTGCCGCGGATACCTTCAGCTTCAATCAGCCTACCGCGAACGGTAAGCAGAGCACCAAGGGTACCATCAGCGACAGCACCTATACATTGAAGAACGCTGAGTATATCAGCTTCAAGGATCAGTTTGATGTTCCGACACCTATGACGGTGACCGAGAGCTACAATAGTAATCTCAGCTACTCCACAACATGGAAAGCCGCCGATCTGGTGCTCAAGGGCAAGGGCAAATCTGAGTCAGAGTACACCATCGGCAGCGGCACCGGCGTGCAATCCGGCTTTACCTATCAGACGCTGGATACTACTTCCGAGTTTGCGATGACGAGAGTTCAGCTCTCCTATGTCAACACCCCGGAGGTCGGATCCTTCACGGTAGAGAAGAAGATGGCGACAGGTTCGACCGCTCCCGCGGGCAAGACTTTCCCGGCTACGGTCTATCTGCAGCTCAATAACGGCAACTTTACGGCGTACACATTACAGGACGATGGCGGCACGACCCATAACAGCGGCCGCGTCGATCTCGTACCCGGACAGCCGATCACCTTCAGCGGTATCCCGACCGGTACACGCGTCTTTGTCGTTGAGGACAGCGATCAGAACTACACCGCATCCTACAACTTCACGCGCACCAGTCCCTATACCGTGGGTACAAGCTCGGGCAACATCACCGTTACCAATACCCCGAATGAGTCCACGCCCACCTCGGCTGTGATCTCCGGCACCAAGAAGCTCGACGACGTCAACTACACCGGTACGCTGTTCAAATTCGTTCTTGAGGGCGTTCCGCGCTTTGACGGCGATCCTGCCAATGTCAAAGCTACCACGGATTATGTCGAGACCGCTGTTATCACAAACGGCGTTATCAACTTCGGTACCTTCAACTACAGCGAGCCCGGCGTTTATCGCTATCATGTCTATGAGGATATGAGCTATCTCGAGGACGTCGACAATAGCTACGATACCGATATCGTGAACAACCAGCCTGACTTTTTGGTATCTGTTACCGTCAGAGATGTGAACTTCCAGCTTGTTGCCGATCCGCCCGTCTATTACGATTACTCTCGTTATGAATCTGACGGTGAGACGCCTCACACGATGTCCTCCGCCGACTTCAGCAACGATAAGATCGATCCGATGGGCATGATCTTCTACAACGAGGTCAAGAAGGGCTCGATCACGATCAACAAGACCAACCAGAAAAATGAGAAGGTCAACAACGTCATCTTTGAGATCCATCCGGTCAGCGACGAGTTCATCAATGAACTCAACGCGCTGACGACCGAAGAAGCAAAGTATGAAAAGGTTCTCGCGCTCGGTGATTCTGCGTACGGTACCGGAACCGGTCCCGATCACGGATTCGCGGACGGCGTCGCTGAGGTCAACGATCTGCCGATCTACAAGACCGGCTATCAGACCTCTTCCGCTCCCGAGTATCAGAAGTATGTGATGATCGAGAGCAACGTGCAATGGGCGGGCTCGGCTCCCGACGGTGCCGGCGAAAAATACACGCTCAACAAGACCGTACATGTCTTCTCGTTCCCGATGGAGGATCAGAGCACCCATGAGATGAAGTATCATCTCACCTACGACTATGTCAACGGTATTCTGAAAACTCCCTCGACCGCGGGTCCCGGTATGACGATGTTCAAGATCATCGGCTGTCTGGTCGCGGTATTGGGCGTACTGTCACTGGGCGGTTATGTGGTCTATACCAAGAGATCGACAAAGCGCAGATCTGCTCGCAGACATTCCGCGAAATAATCAAAGATCACAGCGTCTGCTTTGCGATAAAGCGCGCTGTATAAGAGTTATTTAACATTATTATTCATGAAAAGGAGATTTAAAACATGAAATCTGTTAAGAGAATCCTCTCTGTTGCTGTGGCGGTTCTTCTGATCGCTATGATGATGATCCCCGCAGTTTCCGCTGCAGGCTCCAACACTGTTAACTGGACTTGCAACTATCCCGGTTACACCTACACTGTTTACACCGTAGCTACCTACGAACCCACCACCGGCGCTTTCATCGCTACTCCTGCTTCTCTGCAGACTGCTGTCAACAACGCTGTTGACGCAAATGAGATGGCAGCTCTTGCTAAGACTCTGACGACCACCACCGGCCTGACCGAGCAAGGCACTACCTTCACCACCAACGCACGCTCCGGTCACTTCGATCTGCCCGACGGTATCTACTTCATCAAGTGCACCCAGCCCGGCCCGAACAACAAGAAGGTTCTGAAGAACTCTATCGTTGTATTCCCCAACAAGAACAAAACTACCGCTGAGACCATCAACCTGACCGATAAGGTCAACGAGGGTCAGCCCACTGTTGACAAGGAAATCGTTGGCGGCGCCAACACCTTCGGTACCATTGATACCAAAACCTTCAAGTCCAAGACCATCACCTACAAGCTGACTGCTGATATCGCAGGCAGCAAGGATAGCAAGCTGACCTCTTATGTCATCACCGATAAGATGGGCGAAGGTCTGGATACCTCCAAGCACGACGTTACGTCCGTTGTTCTGAAGAACGGCACTACCGAGACCCCGCTCACCGAAGGCACCGATTACACTGTTACCACCGCTGCTGCTGACATCGACTGCGCTACTACCGTAGACGGCGGCACTGGCACCACCGGCAACACCTTCGGCGTCAAGCTCAGCAGCGATACCATCCTCGGCACCGACGCTTTCTATACTGAGGGCAACCAGGTCGTTGTTACTTATGAGACCCAGCTCGATTACGCTACCGCTGCTGTCGCTACCGACATCCCCAACACCGACGCGATGATCTACGGTAACGAATCCGGCAGAAACGTTGTTCCCGGTAATACTGTCAACGTCCAGACCTACAAAGTAGAAGCTAAGAAGATCGACGCTGTTACTAAGAACCCGCTCGAAGGCGCTAAGTTCGGTCTGTATCAGGATGCTGATTGCACCAAGCTGATCGTTGAGTCTGCCGAAACCGACAACGACGGTATCGCTGACTTCGGTGTTAAGCTGCCCGCAGGCACCTACTACATCAAGGAGACTAAGGTTCCCGATGGCTACAACCTCAACAGCACTCCGCAGACAGTTGTTCTGCCCCGCGATGCAGATACGACCGTAGTTATCGAAGATACTCATGCTAAGCTGCCCAACACCGGTGGCAACGGCACCATGATGTTCACCATCATCGGCGGCAGCCTCGTACTGCTCGCTGCTGCTCTCTTCGTTGTTGTCATGAAGAAGAAGAGCTCCGCAAAATAATTTGTCATTGATCTAACTCTGAGGGAGTCCGCAAGGGCTCCCTTTTTGTTTTATCGATCGTCATTGCGAGGGATTTATCTCCGCCGCTTCAAAGCCTTCCCCTCGGGGCGCCCCCGTTGGGGGAATGTCCGAAGGACAAGGGGGGAGCCGCTTCCGGCGAGGAGAAGGTGTCGCCGCCGATAGAGGCGGTGACGGATGAGGGGATTACCTTTCTGTTATATCAGTTACGCAAAGAGTGCGTCACCTCAAAGATAGAGCGGTAAAGCTTTTGTTACAACCGAATTTGGAGCATGAGCGGCAACGTTAGCCCCTCATCCGACCTTTTCGGCTCATTATGATCCGAAAAGCCCACCTCCCCCCCGAGGGGAAGGCTCATCAACGCCAAGGCTCCCTTTGGTAAGGGGAGCTCCCGCGGGAGCGGGTGAGGGATTGCACTAAAATGTTTGAGCGGAGCGAGTACCTAATTGATTATTCAGTCTTGACCACCGCATTTGAAGCGAGTCACAAAAACATGCCAAATCCTCCATGTTTTACGAATGGTTTATTTAACATTTCGTTCATTGCTTTTGACCTCGGTTTATACTATAATATGATTAGAACATACACAAAGGACGTTTTTATGAAACGCTATTTACCCATTATTGCCATCGTTTTGATATTCCTGATCGGCTTGGGCGTTCTGACCTATCCGCTGATCAGCTCTGTCATCAATAATATCGGTATCCGCAATGAGGCGAGGGCCGAGGCGCAAAAGGCGCAGGATATGGAGCCGGAAGAGATCAAGAAGCTCTTTGACGAGGCAGAGGCTTATAACAAAAGCCTGCTCAACACCGTCATCCTGACCGACCCCTTTGATGAAGAAGCGTATGAATCGGTCGGCGCGCATTATGAAGAGACCTTCAACGCGGGCGAATTCGGCCTGATCGGCTTAATCGATATCCCGAAGATCAATGTCTACCTGCCCATCTACCACGGCGTCTCCACCGAGGTGCTCGAGCGCGGAGCCGGTCATCTGGACAACACCGCCTTTCCGATCGGCGGCGAGAATACCCACAGCGTCATCTCGGCGCATACCGCCTTCCCGACCGAGACCTTCTTCGATTACCTTACCGATATGGAGGAGGGCGACTATTTTTACATCCACGTGCTCAACCGTGTGCTGACCTATCAGGTGGATCAGATCAAGGTCGTCCTGCCCGATAATACGCAGGATCTGTATGTCGAGGAGGGCAGGGATCTGGTCACGCTGTTGACCTGTACGCCCTATTCCATCAACTCCCACCGCCTGCTCGTGCGCGGTACACGCGTCGCGGATCAGGATCCCGGCGCGATCTCATCCGTTTCGACCGGCAACGATTATTTCTTCTTCCTCGGCTACAAGATCCCGTTCCTCACCGCGGGTATCGTGATCGCGGTGTTCCTGCTCTTTGTCGGCGGCGTTGTATTTGTCGTACTGCGTCTGCATAAGAAAAAGCTCAGGGAACAGAAAGCGAAGGACGGTGATCACAGTGGCTAATGAGAAACAGTCAGGGAAAAAGTGGAAAACCTGGCAAAAGGTCACGGTTACCGTCGCGATCATCCTGCTCGTAGCGGGCTTGGGACTGCTGCTGTTCCCGGTCGTTTCCAACTTCTTCGGTCAGCAGCGCGCCAATTCCTCTATTGATACCTTTAAAGAAACACAGCGCCGTATCATCGAGCCCGATACGGGCGACGGCAGCACCCCCGATACCAAGATCCCCGGCGTGACCGCCAAGAGCTTTAAGGAAGCGCTTGAAAAGGGCGAGGTCGATGAAGAGGGCTATGTCATTACCACCGAAAGCATCAGCTATTCGGGCGCGCCTGTCGCGTTCCGATATGACCTGGACAAGCTCCGCAGCGACAGCTTTGCGTATAACGAAGGGCTGATCGATCATCAGGGCACGGTGGACACCACGAATTATGCCACGCCCGCTCTGCGGATGAGCGACTACGGCTTGTCCAATATCTACTGCTACCTCAGCGCCGACGCGATCAACCTCTATCTGCCCGTCTATCTCGGCGCGAGCGATGATGTGATGGCATACGGCGCGGCGCACCTCTCGGGCACCTCGCTGCCTGTGGAGCAAAACAACACCAATGTCGCCATCGCGGGTCACACCGATTATATCGGCAGGATCTTTTTTGATAACATCCGCAAGCTGGAGATAGGGGACACGGTCTCGATACACAACTATTGGGAGGATATCGACTATGAGGTCATCGACTATAAGGTCGTGACCGAAGAAGAGACCGCGGACATCTATATCCAAAAGGACAGACAGCTGCTCACGCTGATCACCTGTATCTATGCGGGGAATCCCGACACCTTTGACCGCTATCTCGTCATCTGTGAAAAGAAAAATTGACGCGTCCCTTTTCGCGCGAAGGACAACGGTACAGCCTTTTTGCGATAAAGCCATTTTGCGGCATACCGAAACAGGGGATTTCAGCCGTATTGTCACCCTGCCGAAAAGAGAGAAAGAATAATCGAGCTCTTTTAGGCAAAAGCGACAAAGCCGATTTTTCTTTGTCATAAATGTACATTTTATTGCAAAAATGTAATCATAAATCGGCACTTATTCAGCCGAATTTGCAAAAACTTCTATTGACATCCTCATTTCGAGAGTTTATAATGAAACTCGTATAAGCGCCCTGTCGGATACTGCGCCCATGCGAGTTTTCGGCCACTGACAGGTGCTTAGCAAATGCTTTTGATTTCATATTTTATCGGTCTGCTTTTTCGGCGGAGTGATAAGATTTGGAATATATTCACCGCTCGGTACTGTACAAACCGGCGGTGGATCCCACAACCTCGGATAGAGGTCAAGCTATCCCCGGCGTCATCGGACTGTGGGAATCCATGGCGCTTGGATGAACCCCTTCCCGCAAAACAATGAAAGGAGCTTGGTCATGAACAAGCGAATCTTATCTATCTTGCTTTGTTTAATGCTGGTTATTGGATTACTGGTATTGGCCGTACCGGTAAACGCCGCGCCTACTGACCCGACGTTCACAATAACCGCAGATAAAACAGATGCAAAACCGGGTGACACAATCAATTATAAAGTCACCCTCGGTCCGATCGACAAAATCGGACAGTTCCAGTTCACGCTGGACATTCCTGACGGTTTGACCTATGTCGCAAATTCCGGTAAAATCAGTGACGGCACTGTTGCAAAAATGGATATGAATATCCTTGAGTTTGCAGAAGCATCACTCGTTGTAGCCGGTAACGTCAAGACCGTAAACTACACAAGCGAAACAGACACCGATATCGCAGAATTCAGCTGCACGGTTGACGATGATGCATCCGGTGCCAAGACTGTTGGTTTTGTTGACGACGAGACCGTTGCAGGTATCTATCTTGATTGGGATACCGAACTGACACCGGTCGTTGTTACTGCTACTGTTAACGTAACAGGTTCTGAGACAACCGCACCCACTGAGGCACCCACTGAGGCTCCCACTGAGGCTCCCACTGAGGCTCCCACCGACGCTCCCACCGAGCCTGCTCATGTACACGACAACCCCCTCGCCTTTGTTCCTCAGGTCGATCCTACTCCTGAGAAGGACGGCGTAGCAGCTCACTATCTCTGCGAATCCTGCGGAATGATGTTTGCTGACGCGACCGGCGTAAAGGTTGTTACCGCGGAAGAGCTCCGTATCCCCTACGTAGCACCGACCGATCCTCCTACAGAGGCACCCACTGAGGCTCCCACCACTGCTCCCACCGAGCCCGCGACTGAGCCTGCTACTGAGCCCGCGACTGAGCCCGCGACTGAGCCCGCTACCGAGCCTGCAACTGCAAGCGTCTATGAGTTCGAGAAGAATCCTTACACGTACGATCACGGTGATCTTGATATCATCCTCTCCGGTTTCGAGATGTACGTTCATAACACCGACGCAGCTCTTGACAAAGATACTGTTGCGCACTTCCAGAAGATTGTTATTAACGGTGTAGATGTAACTGCAGATTTCGTGAAGGATGACACCGCTATGGACGGTCTTAGGATCACCATTGGTCGCACTTTTGCCGAAAAGTACTTCCACAACGGTGATAACACCGTAGAGTGCTACTTCGACGACGCTGCTTCTCCTGCAACAACCATCGTTAAGGCTACCAACCTGCCTGAAGAGCCGGTTTCCGAGCCGATGTACAAGTTCCAGCAGCCGGTATATGAGTATTATATGGCTGAGGGCGGCAAGCTCGAGATGGGCGTCATCTTTACCGATACCGATGCTCCCGACTATGACACTCATGTCATGAGTCACTTTGTTAAGTGGCAGATCAACGGTGTAGATGTTACACCTGAGAACCGTGGCGGTACCGGCGATGTAAAGACACTGATCGCTGACGATAAGAACGTTGTTGCTGCAAACTTCAATATCGGTAAAAACGAGATCAAAGCTTTCTTTGATGATTGCGATGAGCCTGCAGTAACCACTCTCGTTGTATACGATGAGAACGGTTCTTCTCAGGATCAGAGCGCTACCGGAGATTCCTCTAAGGATTCCTCTACTAAGGACTCCTCTACTAAGGATTCTGCTAATTCCCCCAAGACCGGCGATGCATCCCATATGTACTTATGGCTGATCATCACTCTGGCTTCTCTGGCTGGTGGCGCAGGCGTTTTGTATACTGCAAAGCGTAAGGGAATATTCACTAAGTAATATTCGCTAACCCTAAACTAATGGGCGGCGACGGGTTTCCGCCGTCGCCCTGATGTTTTTGGTATTGAGTTTTCAGATGCTGTTTTTATAGTCGCTGCGAGGGGCAAACACGCGTGTTCGACCCCGTGGCGATCTCAACCGATGAGGGCTGAATACTGAAAATATCATGTTCGGCGAAAATGCCGGATGATATGCCGGGTCGATTTGTGCTGTTTGCGTAAAGCAGACGTCAGACACACCGGCAGTAAAATGGACAAAGGATTGATATTATGAGCTATTCACCGAGAAGAGCAACACCTTCTTCACCGAAAAATGAAAACAAGCAGCCTACCGGCAGATCCTCTTCCGGCAGCCTGACCGCTGCAGAGAAGAAAAAGAAAAAGACCTTGACTATTGCGATCGTTTCGATCCTCGGTCTGGTGATCCTTGTATCATTGCTGTTTATTTTTGCGCCCTCCGACGGCTCCTTCTTAGGAATCCGAGGCGCCGGCGTGCTTCAAAAAGGAAAAGGCAAAGGA
This sequence comes from bacterium, assembly GCA_020624805.1. Lineage (GTDB taxonomy): Bacteria > Bacillota > Clostridia > Oscillospirales > Acutalibacteraceae > Ruminococcoides. Next base: position 11,304 of record JAHKVW010000094.1, read on the forward strand.
TTGTCCGAGCAAGTCGTGACCCAGGACGGAACAACCAATATCACGCCCTACTACAAAAACGGTGTTGTGCCGACTTCGGCTGACCGTCACGATATCACCCTTGCGCCGAACGGCGGCGCGAACGCCTCCGAGCTGCTCGGCACGTGGAAGCTGGATCAGGGTACGACATATATGTTTGACGGCAAGGGCAGAGGCATCATGCTCACGGGCGTCGATAACTACACCTTTGCTTACAGCGCTCAAGACGGCAAGCTCGGTATCGATATGGATACCGCTTCCGGCAGCGACTTTGAATATGAATATTCCGTCAGCGGTGATACGCTCACCATGACCCGTGACGGAAGATCTTTCACCCTGACGAAGACTACTGATCAGTGAGATACGTAAAACCCGAGGCGGAAGCATACAAGCGGCGTGATCCCGCGCCCGACAGGCGCCCTCGCTCCGCGCCGCATAGGGTCGCCGGTACCGTTCCGGCGGCGTATACGCAGAACGGTTCGCAAACGCCCGCTGCTCCCGCTCAAAAGAAAAAGGGAAAAACCGCTGTCATCGTCATTCTCTCGATCTTTATCGTCGGATTCATCGTCGGCCTGACCATGCTGTTGATCACCTTGATCAGAGCGTGGAACGAGCAAAAGGGCTTTGACGATCTTGCCAATATGGTATTGGATACCGATGAAAGGAATGACGACGGCTCCCTGCGTAAATATGATGAACTGTACAACAAAAACCCCGATTTCTTCGGTTGGCTGAAGATCGAGGGTACAAAGATAGACTACCCCGTCATGTACAAGCCCGAGGATCCGGAGTATTATCTCCACCGTGATTTCTACGGCAAGTATTCCGACAGCGGTATGCTGTTCATCGACGGACAATGTCCCCGCGTGAGCAATTACTATCTGATCTACGGTCACCATATGAACAACGGTACGATGTTTGGTGAGCTGCCGAAGTACGCGAAGGTTGATTTTTACAAAGAGCACAAGATCATTTTCTTCGACACCCGTTACGAAAACAGAGACTATGAGGTCGTAGCGGCGTTTTACGGAAAGATCTATCCGAAGTCGGAGGAAAAGGATCATTTCTGCTATTATAATGTCAAGGAGCTTTCCTCCGAGAAGGAATTCACCGACTATGTCAACAACGTGAAGGCGAACGCCATCTACGAGACCGGTATCACACCGAAATTCGGCGACGAGCTGATCACGCTCTCGACCTGTAACTACCATACCGAGGACGGCAGATTTGTCGTCGTCGCGCGGAGGATCAAGGATACGGAGAAGAACAAGACCTCTTCTTCTTCAAGCTCCCAGTCGAGCTCCAAAGCGAAATAAACTTTTCTCAGGCTCTCTTACCCCCGGGTAAGGGAGCTTTGTCTGTTATGCCGATGCCGGCGCATTGTAAAAAGATTGTGAATTCTCATATTTTCCGTTTTTTTGTATTGAACTTTACTAAAATATTTGTTACAATATAAGCAATAAAAAGTGAGGGGAGCAGAATATCGGTATTTTGCCTCTTTCGCTTGATTACAAAAATATTTTTTTAGGAGGAATTCTTATGAGAAAGTTATTGAGCGTTCTGCTCGCGGTATTGATCGTTGCGTCTGTAACCGTTGTTTCCTTCAGCGCTGCCGGCACCGGCACCGCCACAGTTACACTCAAGAGCGTCAAGGGTGATACCGTTACCAAGACCTATGCCGTAGGTGAAACCTTTACCACCTACACGTATCTGAATGCAAGCCAGATCAACAGCGGCAAGATCGGTTCTCTCGACGGTTCGCAGTATTATACCAATTCCGTGCTGGAACTGGCAGAAGAATATGATCCCATCGAAGGCGACATCTTTGATGTAGAAACGGTTTTCCCTGTCACCAAGGCTGCTACCGTTGCAAGCGGTCACTGGACCGAATCCGAAGAAAAACCCGGCATGGGCGCTGTTTATTTCAACGCTACCGTCGCCAGCTACAGCGGCTTTAAGTTTGACGCTGACAACAAGGCGCTGATCATTTGCCGTTACAAGGTCAAGGCGGCGGGTACCGCTACTGTCGAGAACGCCTTCACGACTCTTGCGTGTTCCGACTACGACCTGACCAGAATCGTCAACAGAGGCGTGATCATCAATAGCAACTTCACCAGCCCTGTTGCTCTCTCCGAGCCCGCGACACCGGTTGTGACCGGCTATACCGTCAGCGGCACGATCACCAGCTATCTCAGCAACACTGAGAATGTAACCGTTACCCTGACCGGTACAGACAACAACTATACTGACAGTTCTGTTGGTACTGATACGACCTATTCTTTCAGTAACGTACCGTCCGGTGAATACAAGATGACCGTTGCTAAGAAGGATCACGTGACCCGTGAGTATGCCGTTTCCGTTTCTGCCGACACCACTCAGAATGTTAAGATCTGCCCCAAGGGCGATGTCAGCAATGACGGTAAGGTCAATATCACCGATTACTCTATGGCATATGCTCATGTTCAGAAGCAGGTGACACTGACTGATTACAGATTTGCCTGCGGTAACGTTGTCGGTTCCGCACAGAAGATCGATATGAACGATGTATCCCGTATCTATGCTCATATCAACAAGGCATCACTGCTGTTTTGATTGTTCTTCCTGCATTGAATCATTGAATCACTATTTGACCCCCGCTTCGATTGAGGCGGGGGTTTGTTCGTTGGAAATCGGTTTGGCTCCGATCTTCAATGTCTGTGGTTGACAAGATTCTTTCTTTCGATTATACTTATAATGATATATTAGGTGAACCGATCGCGTCACACTGTTTTGCGTCGGTTTACGATAGGAGTATGCCAAATGAGATCAAAAAGAATAATTGCTCTGATCATTTCCGTTATGCTGATCGTATCGATGACCGCCTGTGACTTCGGCTCCGGTAAAGGCTCGGTCTATTGGCTGAATTTCAAGCCCGAGCTGGACGCGACCCTGCGTTCGCTGGCGGATAAGTACAAGGAAGAAAAAGGCGTTTCGGTAAAAATAGAAACGCCCGCGAGCGGCGAGTATCTGCAGTCGCTGCGCGATGAGATGAAGTCGGAGGATCCGCCTTCGCTGTTTGTGATCAATAATCAGGACGCCGCCGATGAATGGAAAGAATCCGCGCTCGACCTGTCCGGTACCGCAATCCAGGATGAGCTGAATACTTCGTCCTACAATTTTAAGACCGAAGAGAATAAGCTGGTCGCGATCCCGTACTGCCTTGAATGCTTCGGCATCGCTGTCAACCCCGATCTGCTCGCGAAGATGGGATATAAGGTCGACGATATCAAGAATTTTGATTCACTGAAAAAGGTTGTCGAGGCGATCCATCAAAACGCCTCATGGCTCGGCTTTGACGCGTTCTGCTCTCCCGATCTGGACTCCGGCTCTTCGTGGCGCCTCACCGGACATCTGGCGAATCTCGAATACTATTATGAGGAACAGGATTCCGGTTCATGGAAGGAATCGCCCGCGTCGATCACCGGCGCGTATCTGCCGAATTATAAGAATCTCTATGATCTTTGTATCAACAACGCGGTTTCCGCGCCCGAGACGCTCGCCGAGGGCGGTCATAATCCGACGGAAGAGTTCACCTCCGGAAAAGCCGCGTTCTTCCTGACCGGTTCATGGGATTATGCGACCCTGTCCGAGAAGATCCCGAACGTCACGATGATCCCGTACTACTGCGGCGTAAAGGGTGAGGAAAAAGCCGGTTTGAACAGCGGTTCGGAGAACTACTGGGCTGTTAACGCCGGTGTATCCGAGGCGGATCAAAAAGCAACGCTCGACTTCATGAAGTGGCTCGTGACCGATGAGACCGCCAGCAAAGCGATGGTCGATCAGATCGGTAATATGCCCTACAAAAACGCCGCAAAGTCCGAAAACGGATTTTTGGCGAAGCAAAACGAGTATATTAGTAACGGCAACTACAGGATGGACTGGTTGATGCTCCATCAGCCGAACCCGGCGACCTACCGTTCGGAGCTGGTCACCGCGCTGAGCGCTTATAACGCCGACCGAACCGACGCGAATTGGGACAAGGTCAAGGAGGCGTTCGTCGGCAACTGGGCAAAGCTGTATGCCGAAGCCAACAATAAGGTAACGATCCCAACCGAGGGCAAAATGAAATAAAGGCTATTCCCCAAAAGAGATAAAACAAATGCGTGTCGGATTTCCGGCACGCATTTTTGATATCAGTATTCATTTTTTATTGTGGATCCCCGACGGGGATGCGGCGATCACAATCGATCACATCAGCCGATCTGAGTGACGTACAGGTTGCTGTCAACCTGTACGGTCATGTTGACGGGCTGCTGTACGCCGTCCGCGGTGTTGTAATACAGGGTGAGAGAAGCGGTACCCGGAGCTACACCGGTGATGTTGAAGTCATACTGCTTGGTGTTGAAGTCATAGTTGCAGCTGACGCTGACGATACCGCCGCCGCCGGAATAAGTCCAGTCATAGCCGTAGGACGTCTGACCCGAAGCGGTATAGTGCAGGGCGTTGCCGCTGCTGTAGGAACCGCCCGCGGAAGAAGCGGAGGAAGAAGCGCTTGAGGAAGAGGTCTGTGACGACGCGTCGGCAGAACCCGAAGAGGAAGAAGCGGGGAGAGTCGCCTGCTGCGCGTTATCGCCCTGTGAGGAGGAGATATTGTTGAGCGCGGGATCTCTGGCGGGCTGTGTAGACTGCGGCGCAGTGGCGTTCGTTGTTTCCTTCGCCGCCTGTGTTTCGGAGGCAATGGTCGCGGTCACGGCGGTAGGAGTCGTGTCGGCCGGCTTTTTGTTCTTGCCGACCAAAGCGACGACCGCGATGATGATACCGATGATCACCACTGCGGCGATGACGATCACCAATATGCTGGTGATGCGGCCTTTTCTCTTGGTCTGTTCTCTTCGTTCCATGCGGTCACGCTCGATGGCGTTCGGCTCATAGTCATCGTGAAAATCATTATTAGGCATAATTCTACTCCTTTATATCAAAATATTATTTCTGCAAACACATTATAACCGACATAATTCTTTAAAGCAAGATAAATCGACGAAAATTTACAAACGATTTAAGATTGTTTCGCTATTTGATCCCGTCGATCGCCGTCATTGTCGGCAAAAATCATAAAACTGATCGGCGCGGTCATCAAAAAGTCGGCACTTCCCCTGCTTGCCAAATTTCGCGATTGTGCTATAATACAAGTGTAATCCAAAACAAAGGAATGATAGAAGTGAGAAAAATTCTTCCCGTTACCCTGCTGACCGGTTATCTCGGCGCGGGTAAAACGACATTATTGAATCATGTGCTCAACAATCAGGAGGGCTACAAGGTCGCCGTCATCGTCAACGATATCGGCGAGGTCAACATCGACGCGGAGCTGATCCAGAAGGGCGGCGTCGTCAATGAAAAGGACGAGAACCTCGTACCGCTCCAGAACGGCTGTATCTGCTGTACCCTCAAGACCGATCTGATCGAGCAGATCCTCGGTCTGGTAGAGCAGCAGAAGTTCGATTATATCCTGATCGAGGCTTCCGGTATCTGTGAACCGATCCCGATCGCGCAGACCATCTCCATGCTCGACGGCTCCTACAACGACCCCCGACTGCCCAAGCTCTGCCGTCTGGATAACGTGGTGTCCGTCGTTGACGCGGCTCGCCTGAGCAGTGAATTCGGCTGCGGCGGCTCACTGCTGAAGGATGATATCGATGATGAAGATATCGAGAACCTGCTGATCCAGCAGATCGAGTTCTGCAACACCATCATCCTCAACAAGATCGATCTCGTGTCTGAGGAAGAGCTGGTCAATATCCGCAAGGTCATCCGCGCGCTCCAGCCCGAGGCGAAGATCATCGAGACCACCCGCGGCAACGTGGAGATCAGCGAGATCCTCAACACCAATAACTTCGACTTTGACAAGGTCGCTTCCTCCGCCGCATGGGTGCAGGAGCTGAACGCCGACGTCGAAGAAGACGACCATGACCACAACGAGCATGAACACCATCATGATCACGACCATGAGGAACACGAGCATCATCACGATCATGACCACGACCATGAGGAACACGAGCATCATCATGACCACGATCACGATCACGATGACCATCACGATGGTCACCACCACGGCGGCCATCACCATCATCACCATCATCATGAGGGCGGTGAGGTAGAGGAATACGGCATCGGTACCTTTGTGTACTATCGCCGTCAGCCGTTCGCCAAGGACAAATTCGAGAAATTCCTCGCGTCCTTCCCGAAGAACGTCATCCGCGCCAAGGGTCTGTTCTGGATCAAGGAGGACAAGGATTGGGCGATCATGTTCGAGCAGTCCGGCAAGCAGATGGACTGCACCGACTACGGCCAGTGGCTCGCCGCCGCTCCCGCGCAGATCCGCCGCAAGATGTTCAAGGAGGATCCCGAGCTGCAGAAGGATTGGGATGATAAGTACGGCGACCGTATGATCAAGCTGGTCTTCATCGGTCAGAACCTCGACAAAGAGGCGATCACCAAGACGCTCGATGACTGCCTGACCGAGCTCTGATTTAATTAGGAATTAGGAATGAGGAATTAGGAATGAATGGCGGGCTCTGCCCACACCCGATTCCTATTATATATAACATAATACTTTATAAGAATAACGCTCATGGCTTTATCAAAGAGTCATGAGCGTTACCTTTATTTTCTGTATTATCATTCAAAACGCGTTAGCGTTTCCCACAATTCCTAATTCCTAATTCCTCATTCCTAATTAGATACGATTCCCAATTCCTCCAGCGCTTTTGCGATGCCGTCGCGGTCGCAGTCGTCAGTGACGCGGTCGGCAACTTCCTTGAGTGCGTCCTCGGCGTTGCCCATCGCGATCCCCGTTCCGGCGGCTTTAATCATAAAGATATCGTTGAAGCTGTCGCCGAAGGCTACCGCGTCTCGAATATCGATCCCCGCGTCATCACAGATCTTGCGCAGTCCCTCGCCCTTGTTGGCGTCCTTGGGCATCACCTCGAGGAACCACGGCGCGGAAAGGTAGATGTCCACCTCGTCGCCGAGCTTACTTAGCAACTGCTGTTCAAGCTGTTTGAGCTCAGCGGGATCGCCCGCGATCAGGAACTTGTGGATATCCCAGTCGATGAAGGACGGCAGGTCGTCCACCACATTCAGCGGCAGACCGATCACATCGCTCTCGATGTGGGTGTAGTCATTCACCTTGTTGTCGGCATAGATCTTCGCGCCCTTGTGCACCATGGTGGTGACGTTCGCGGGACGCAGGATATCATAGACGGGCTCGATGTATTTGCTGTCAAGATAGCACTTGCCGATCAACTCGTCACGGCTGTTCATGATCGCACCGCCGTTGAAGCCCATGTAGTAGCCGCCGTAGCGGAATACCTCGAGTTGCTCGGCAAACGGACGCACGCCGTAGGGGAGACGCCCCGACGCTACCGCAACCTTCACGCCGTTTTCCTGCGCCTGCAACAGCGCCGCCTTGGTGATGGGAGAGATCTCCTTTTTTCGATTGAGTAAGGTGTCGTCGATATCGACCGCGATCAGTTTATATTTCATAGAATACCCCGGAGTTAAAAATGATTCAATCATACGTTACCATAAAACGCGCCGGATGGCAAGAGGGTTTTGGGAGTTAGGAGTTGAGGTGCTGTCCAAATCTGTGATTTGGCATACAGCACCCATGCTCGTCGTCGCCCGCTGAACTCGGTAGGCATATCCGGTTGGTATGCCTTGACCTCGTATCGCGGCTTCTCCTCTCCCCATAATCCGGGGGATTATGGGGTTCCCGTTACTCCAAAGAATCGGAACGGACGATTATGTCCGCGAACGATGATTGGCTGAGAGCTACTGCGAGGAGTTACCGGATGATGAAATATTTATCGTAGGGGATGACGCTTGCGACATCCCGTAACCTATATATTATATGTCGTAAAAACGCGAAGCAAATGAAGCTCATTGTAGGGGAGGGGCATATGTTACTGAAAACTGAAGATTGAAGACTGAAAAATGAATAATGATTATTGTCCGGAAGCGTTTCAATATAATTGTAGGGGAGGGGTGCTCCCCGTTGGGGAGACGTCACGAAGTGACAGTGGGGGAGGCGTCTCCGCCGAGGAATGCTCCTCCCGAACCCTTATCAAAATATCCCGCCTAAACGCGAAGCAAATGAACGTATTGTAGGGTACGGCGCTTGGGCACGCGTGTCCGACGTACCGAGAATGACGGACGTTTCCTGTATCGAAAACCCATAGATAGGAGCACAACGCCTCTGCCATACGGACGAGCAATGCTCGTCCCTACGACGGTGTGCGCGATTCCTCCACAAAATATCATTCAAACGCGAAGCAAATCCATGTTTCCGTAGGGATGACCATTGGTCATCCGCAGAATGACGGACGTTTCCGTTATCGAAAGCATTAGATAGGGGAGAAACGCCTCTGCCATGCGGTACGTCATACAGTGGCGCTTGGCCAATCGCAGATAAATCTGCTCTTGGAGCGCTGTTGCATGGGAGTTGTATACCAAATCATAGATTTGGACAACTCCTCAAAATGCCGTACCC
>JAHKVW010000095.1 GCA_020624805.1 bacterium
CGATTCAAACCTTGGGAGTCGCTTCAGAGTTCGTCGGTAACTACGCCTCGGTGGACTTTCACCACAGAGCATTGATATGCCCGTCATACACGAAAAAACCGCTCCCTCTGAGAACAGAAGGAGCGGATCGTTATTTCGTATATGGTCAGAATCAGTGCGGGGTAGAAGAAAGGATGGGCTGACCGATCGGGTACGAAACCGTGATCTTATTCAGCCAGCGCTGGATCAGGGTAGCGTCGAAGATGGTCAGTCTGCCGTCGTTGTCAACATCGCCGCGTCTGATCATATCAGCGGTAGCCGTGATGATACCGGCGTCAGCACGCTGGATGAGAACAGCATCGTTGATTGTGACAGTTCCGTCGCCGTCAACGTCACCGAGAATCTCTGCGGGTTCGGTGGGAGGAGCCTGAGTGGGTGCCTCAGTGGGAGGCGCCTGAGTCGGAGCTTCTGTGGGAGGCTCAGTGGGAACGATCATCGGGATCACAATCTGATCCCATGTCAGCTCAACCTCACCGGCAGAGTTGTTGAAGTACTTGCCGCACTCGGTGCAGTAGAAATAGGACTTCCAGCCTTCAGCGGTCGTGGTAGCCTTTTTGCCGGGCTTGAACTTGAGGGTATGCTGATGGTCGAGCTTGGGGATCACCAACTCGGAAGCGGTGACCTCAACAGTACCGGCAGCGTCAGCAAAGAGCTTATGGCACTCTTCACACTCATAATGCGCCTTCACGCCCTCAGCCTCTTCCGTTGCGGGAACAACGGGAACATAGGTCAGGTTGTGAGCGATCATTTCGATGGTCTTGTGTGTACGAGAGATCTCCTCGTGGCAATCGAGGCAGTATACGACCTCGTCATAAGAGCCTGCTGCGGTGCAGGTAGCGGCAACAACATTCTCCGCCACGGGAGCGGCAGGGTTGTGAACGTGCTGGGTCGAACCCTGAGTGGGAGCCTCGGTAGGAGCCTGAGTGGGAGCCTCGGTAGGAGCCTGAGTGGGATCGTCAACAGGGGGCTGATAACCTACGTGTACGCCGTCCTTGAAGTGGTCGGGGTTCATACACATATCTGCTACGTTATCGGACCAGCCGGGAGTACCGTCGGGATACTCGGAATCCTCGCCGACGCCCTCTTGATACTCTTTGCCGTAGCAGCCGTTGCCGTAGTAAACATACCAGTCAGCGCCGCTTTCTATTCGATTGGATGTTTCAGTAATGGAAAAACAATCGGGGTTGACAATATAGATGCAGTTATTAAAGCTCCACGGATCGGGAGAACCGTATTCCAAAGAATCATAGTCGCCGACGAACGCGCCTTCGATGTTGGCAGCGACGGTCTGAGCCGCTTTGTCATAGATCGGCTTGGTAGAATCCATGCCGCCGTCAACGCCGTTGTTAAAGATCGCAACTGCGACAGAAGCAGATGTATCGTCGCCATCATAGGGGATGTCGGCGTAGTAGATACCCTGATCATAGTCCTCGATCTCCATGCGATAACCTACCCAATAACCATCCTTATCGGCAGGTCCGCCCCACCAGTAAACACCGGCATAGTGCTTGCCGTCGAGGATGTTAAAGTCGTTATACCATGTAGGGGACTTGTCGCCCTTGTGGAGTACGAGCTCATCGTGAGCCGGCGTGATGACCTCGCCTGTATCGGGATCGAGCTCATCATCGTAATGTACATATACGTCATCCGTCGCTACAGGACCGTTCTTGCCGTTCGGCATCATGAAGTAGATACGCTGTGTCTTGAGGGAGCCGGGCTCCATCTCGTTTTCTGCCTCATACGCCGCGATACCCTCGCTGACAGACTGGACAACGGGAACACCGTCTTCTACGTCAGACACGGATACAGCGTTGAAGGAAACAGCCAGCGCAGCAGTAAGCAATGCTGCTACCAATAATAAACTGATTACCTTTTTCATTGTTAATCCTCCTAAGCATTAATTATGCTGTTATGCACTTTCATCTTATCACATAATTGTCGAGGATTCAATATTTTTTTGTAAATTGCGGTAAATTATTTTGGGATGTTGATCAGTTTCCGTCGATTCGCACAAATACCGCGGGCGTTTTTTGTGAAGATGATAAATGGGGTGAGTTAACAATTTGGTATTTGGATGAGATATCCTTCTCGTGCGCTTGTTGTTAATGAAACGCAGTATTATTTTGGTACTCGCTTCGCTCAAACATTTTAGTGCAATCCCTCACCCGCTCCCGCGGGAGCTCCCTTTACCAAAGGGAGCCTATTTATTCTTCGCAATGACGATTTATATAATCGGTTGAGATTGCCACAGGGCTGGCACGCGTGCCGAGCCCTTCGCAATGACGATTATTTATGGCAACCCTCAGTCTGCTTCGCAGACAGCCCTCCTCAGCGGAGGCAGCAGACCCTTTTGTCCGCTTTGCGGACATTTCCCCTAACAGGGGAATCTCCTTAGGAAAGGGAGCCTATTTCGTGACAGCGTGTCGCACGCGACCCCTTAGGAAAGGGAACCTATCAAAAGCCTCCTTTTGGTAAAGGGAGGTGGGCTCGCTTGCGAGCTCGGAGGGATTGCATCAATTGACCGACCGAAGGGAGATACTCTGTTATGATACTTTGCGATATCATCAAGGTAATAAAATAAGATACTCGCTCCGCTCAAACAATTTAGTACAATCCCTCAGTTTCGGCTTAACGCCTCAACAGCTCCCTTTACCAAAGGGAGCCTATTTATTCTTCGCAATGACGATTGATGACAAAAAAGCTCCCCCTGCATAAGCAAGGGGAGCAAGAGCTTATCACTTATTCGGTTGAGATTGCCACAGGCTGACACGCGTGTCGAGCCCTTCGCAATGACAAATGAATAGCGATCAGAACTTAGGTGCCGGCACCTTTACGCGGGGTTTGTGGGGGAGCCGATCGGGTACTTGACAGTCATGCCTGCGAGATAACGCTGGATCAAGGTTACGTCGAGGATGTCTACTTCGCCGTCGCCGTTTACATCAGCAGCGGTCAGATCGAAGTTGTTACCTACGTTCATTTGGACGTCATAGCGCTGGATCAGAGTAGCATCCATAGCGGTGACCTCACCGTCGCCGTCTGCATCGCCGAGGATGTAGGAGCCGGGTACAGTCCATGTGACAGTCAGCTTTGCGCCGGTCTTGGTATTGTAATCGAAGTCGGTCAGGTCGAGCTGCATCTTGATGGTGGTGCCTGCGGTCAGACCTGTGATCTTGAGGTTGGTAGGAC
>JAHKVW010000096.1 GCA_020624805.1 bacterium
ATTCCCCTACTAGGGGAAATGTCCGCAACGCGGACAAAAGGGTCTGCTGCCTCCGCTAGGAGGGCTCAAACCGATAAAAAAGACTGAGGGATTGCATCATTGTTTGAGCGGACGTATGTCCGCGAGTAACGATATCGGATTAAAAGCGCTTCTGAAAAGAGGCGCTTTTTTTGCCTCCCTTTCCTAAGGTACCCCCGTTGGGGGAATGTCCAAAGGACAAGGGGAAATGTCCGCAAAGCGGACAAAAGGGTCGGCTGTCTTCGCAGAAGATGCCGTTTCCGGCGAGGAAGGTGTCACGAAGTGACGGAGGGTTGCTTCAATTTTATCTTTTTTCAAAAACCTGAAACCAAATCGGCTTCTCATGTGTGTATATAGTGAAGGGGGGGAACAAAATGGGCAAAAACGACAGCAAGCTGTATGCCGGTTTGAGCTATGAACAGACTGTGCGCAAGTATGCCCAAAATGTTTCCTCCGCCTGTATGATGCGGCTGCAAAACTGGGCGGACGCCGAGGATTGCTTCCAAAACACGTTCATCAAGCTCTATCAAAAGTCCCCCGACTTCAAGGATGAAAACCACCTCAAGGCATGGCTGTTGCGCGTTGCGATCAACGAGTGCAAGAACCTGCTCCGCGACAGCCGCCGCCATCTCTCCCTCGACGCGGCGCTCCAACTCCCGGCCCCCTCCGCCGAGGACGACGCTGATCTTTCGTGGGCGTTGATGAAGCTCGATCCCGACTACCGCGAGGTGATCTATCTGCACTATGTCGAGCAGATGAAGGTCAGAGAGATCGCCGACGTCCTCGGCAAAAACACCAACACGGTCAAAACGCTCCTGCACCGCGGCAGAGAAAAGCTCAAGGCGATCTATTCGGGAGGTGACGGAAGATGAAAGAATTCAACTTTAATACCATCAAGAACCTCCCCGTCCCCGAGCAGTGGATCGAGAACGCGCTCGCGATCCCCGAAACAGAGGAGCAAAAGCCTGCTGTCGTACCGTTATCAAACGTTCATTGCGAGGAGTCGGCAGAGCCGATGACGCGGCAATCTCAACCATTTTGGCGCAAGCCGCGCTTTATCGCGCTGGCGGCGAGTATGGTGCTGGTCACCGCGCTGAGTATCTCCCTGTTTTTGTCGATGGGCAGTAAGCCCCCGATTGCCGTCAAGTCCGATTCTAAGCCCGATTCAACGCAGATCGTCTGGTCGACCGACGAGTACGGCGCGACGGTCGCGACCGAGGTCGTTTCGGTTCCCGATGACGGTAATCAAAATGGTGCTCATCCTTCGGAGAAGCCATCCGCTTCATCACAATCCGTCGAGAATGCCCTCGGCGGCGGCGACCGCACTTCTCCCACCGCGCTGAGCGGACAGGGCGGCTCCGAAAGCGCCTCTCCCACCACACCGGGCGATCAAAGGGGCTCTGCCACCCGACACGGCGGAACGTCGCAGTCCCCGACTGCCGCCCCGCAAAAGCCGACTGCATCCACGAGCCCCGTCACACCCGATCCCACCGCCGCTCCGACGCCGATCGAAACAGCGTCGCATGAGACCGAGGTTGCTCCACCTGTAGAACTGCCGACCACAGCGCCGTGGGAGAGACCGCCTGATGAACCGACTGAGCCTCCCGTTTATCATGCCACTATCACCTCGAGTATCTTTAAGCCGACCTATGGGTTAGGTGAAAAGGATACGATACCGGTTTACTGCAAGATCCTCAGCACAGACAAAAGCGTCCTGTACGGTGATCCCGATCTGTATTCCGAACAGCACAGGGCGATCATTACCGAAAACAATCCCGGTACGTTGAAATTCGCTTACACCCCTGCCGATCTCGGGATCCTTCCTGCCGATGGCAAATACTACTGTGAGTTTTATGACGAAAACGGCAGGAGGTTGAGGTATGTTACAATGTACCTAAGCAAATAGTAGATTGTAATATCATTCAAAGGAGGAAATCAACATGAAAAAAGCAATATGTATTCTTTTGATTTTAGCAGTCATGATGACCTGCTGCGTAGTCGGCGTTTCGGCAAAATGCACGATCCCCGATACGTTGCGCGAGCAGATGGACGCTGTTGAAAACGGAAAATTCAAGGTTCACATCTGGTTGTATTGCCCGATCGACAAAAGCACCGTATTCCAACAGGCGATCAAGGAATGCGGCTATATCGGCGGATTGCCTCTCAATATGACGCTCGATGAAGTGTACGCGTATAAAGCGGTGTATAACAGGATCATTTCCGAGCAGGAAGCCGCTGTCGCCGACAGCTTTATTGAAAAGCTCGGCATTGCGGAAGAGGATATTGAATATCACGGAAAGCATCCTTATGTGATCGCGTTCTTGACAGAAGATCAGATCGAAACCGTCGCTTCTTTTTCGGAGGTTGAAGGTATCTACTATGATCTGATGGATGGTCAACCGATCGTAACACCCACCGAACCTCCGACCGAATCTGCTTCCTCTGAGTCGCCGTATCTTTATCAAGCGCGTTTTGAGGAGCTGTATGGCTCCGGTTATGACTGGTTTGACTATCAGGAGCTGTACTATCATACTGACAAAAACGGCGAGACCGACTGGGCGCTGGTTCATGCTTTTATTCCTGCGGCGGAACCCATTGAGTTGGTCACGATCGTCGGCAACCGTGTGCTCTATCCGGGTACGATGTATATGCCGTTCGACGCGTGTTATGGTATCTATGACGTCAAAGAGGACAAGTTTATCGACGCTGGCTCTTCCGAAGCCAAGAACTATGACGGATTCCTCAAGGTTTTTGATGAGATCGACGACGGCAGACTGATCGGTGATCTTGACCGCGACGGTGATCTATCAGTGGTCGATGTGACGATCCTCCAGCGCTGTGATGCGAATATGAGGGAGTACCCGGATGACGATACATTCAGTCTTACCTTTGAGTGGGGCAAAAGCCGCTATTACTCCGACTTCGACCGTGACGGCGAGCGCACGATCCTCGACGCGACCCGCTTGCAACGGCACTTGATCAGCGGATAAACAGCCATCGCAAAATTCAACGAAATATACGCACAAAAAGAACGCAGTCGGCATCAAAACCGACTGCGTTCTTTTTGTCAGAAACATTTAATATGAGTAGTCGCTTTCCAAGGCTCCTTTTGGTAAAAGGAGCTGTCGCCCGTTGGCGACTGAGGAATTGCACTAATTGATCGACCGAAGGGAGATACATTTATTCTTCATTCTTCAGTTTTCAGCCTTCAGTATTCAGTCGTTGAACGCCTCCGCGGCGCACCCTTATTCCTCAATTCCCTTCGGCGTGTAGCCCGCGTCGGTGATCGCCGCCGCCGCTTTGTCGTAGTCGATCGGCTCGGCGGAGATGATCTCGACCTTGTTTGCTTCGTGAGAGGCGGTGACGCTCTCGACGTTCAGATTCTTTTCAATGGCTTCTTTTACGTGCTTTTCGCACATCGGGCACATCATGCCCTCAACATTGATCACGGTTTTCATGGTTTTGGGTTCTCCTTTACTGTTGGTATTTTCATCAGCCGCGGGCAGTGCCACAGCCGTTTTGTGACTCTTTTTGTGCTTATGCGGATCGAACAGATTCAGCCGCAGGGCGTTACTGACGACGCAAAAACTGCTCAGGCTCATTGCCGCCGCGCCGAACATCGGATTCAGCGCGATGCCGAAGATCGGGATCCATAACCCCGCCGCAAGCGGGATGCCGATGATGTTGTAGATGAATGCCCAGAACAGATTTTGGTGGATGTTGCGCAGGGTTTGGCGCGACAGACGGATCGCGGCGGTCAGATCGGTCAGCTTAGAGCCGACCAGCACCACATCCGCCGAGTCGATCGCGATATCCGAGCCGGAGCCGATGGCGATTCCGGTGTCCGCGGCGGTCAGCGCGGGCGCGTCGTTGATGCCGTCGCCCGCCATCGCGGTCTTGCCGTAGTGCTTGAGCTCGTTGATGATATCGCTCTTGCCCGAGGGCAAGATGCTTGCGTATATTTTTTCGATTCCGACAGTGTTTGCGATCGCTGTGGCTGTTTTCTCATTGTCGCCTGTGATCAGGACCGTGCGGACGCCCAGCTCGGACAGCTCCCTGACCGCGGTCTTGCTGTCATCCTTAACAGCGTCAGCCGCCGCGATCATGCCAAGCAGCCTGCCGCCTTTTGCGAACAGCATCGGTGTTTTGCCGTCGCCCGCGAGCGTGCTCGCCAACGCGTCGGTTTTTCTTTCGCTATCCTCATTGAATATGATTTTAGATCGGATGAAATTCAGCGATCCCGCATAGACGGTCTCTCCGCCGATCTCACCCGACAGTCCGTGACCCGAAAGATTACGGAAATCCTCACAGGGCAGGGCAGAGGTGTTTCTTTCCTCGGCGTATGCCGTGATCGCCTCCGCCAGCGGATGGGCGCTTAACTTTTCGATGCTGTACGCGATCTGTAATAGCTCGGATTCGGTCACACCGTCGGCGGGTACAAGGTCGGTGACCTCAGGCGCGCCCTTGGTAATGGTACCGGTTTTGTCGAGCGCGACGATCTGCGTTTTGCCCGCGGTTTCCAGCGCCTCGGCGTTCTTGAACAGGATGCCCGCCTTTGCGCCCACGCCGTTGCCGACCATGATCGATACGGGCGTAGCCAAGCCTAAGGCACAGGGGCAGGAGATCACGAGCACAGAGATCCCTCGCTCGAGCGCGTAGGAGAATTCTGCGCCGGTGATCAGCCAGATGATAAAGGTGATCAGCGCGATCCCGATGACGACCGGCACGAATACGCCGGACACCTTGTCGGCGATACGCGCGATCGGCGCTTTGGTGGCGGACGCCTCATAGACGGTGCGGATGATCTGACTCAGGGTCGTGTCCTCGCCCACACGGGTGGCGCGGCATTTGAGATAACCGTTTTGGTTGATGGTCGCGGAGTAGACCTCTGCGTCCAACGCCTTATCGACAGGGATGCTCTCACCCGTCAGCATACTTTCGTCGAGCGTGCTCTCGCCCTCGATGACCACGCCGTCCACCGGCACGCTCATACCCGGGCGCAGGATGAAGATATCGCCGATGTTTACTGCCTCGATCGGAACGCCCACCTCTTTTCCGTCACGTTCCACAACGGCGGTTTTCGGGGATAAGTCCATCAGCGATTGCAGGGCGTCGGTGGTTTTGCCCTTGCTGTGCGCTTCCAGGATCTTGCCCAGCGTGATGAGCACGAGTATCATGGCGGCGGATTCAAAGTACAGCCCGTGTAGCAGGCTCATCCGCGCTTCACCCTCTGTTGCCGTCATCATGAACAGCTCGTAAACGCTCCATATGAAGCTCGCCGCGGAGCCGAGCGACACCAGCGTGTCCATGTTCGGCGCGCGGTGGATCAGCCCTTTGAAGCCGCTGACAAAGAATCGCTTGTTGATGATCATCACCGCGGCGCTGAGGATCATCTGCACCAGCGCGATCGCGATGGGGTTGCCCTCAAAAAACGGCGGCAAAGGAAAGTGCCACATCACGTGCCCCATCGAAAAGTACATCAGTACGAGCAGCAGCACGAGCGAGATGATGAAGCGCTGAACAAGCGGCTTGACCTCGTTCGGCTTTTCGATTTTTATTTTGTTGTTTTGTTTTGTCGCGGCGTTTTGCGCCTTGGCGGTATAGCCGGCGTGTTCCACAGCGCCGATGATCTCGTCAGCGCTCGCGCTGCCCTCGACCACCATCGAGTTGGTCAGCAGACTCACCGAGCAGGAGGTCACGCCGTCGACCTTGCCGACAGCCTTTTCGACCCGCGCCGAACATGCCGCGCAGCTCATCCCGCCTACATCATAGCGTTCCATATCAATTCTCCCTTTTTGCCTCCCTTAGAAAAGGGAGCCTATTGTTCATTTCATCAGCTTCCCGATGATGTCCATCAGCTCGTCGATATCCGCCTCATCGTTCTTGATATCGCGCACCACGCAGCCCTCGATATGGCGGCGCAATAGTTCGCGGTTAAAGGCGGCAAAGGCGTTCTTCGCCGCGGCGCTCTGGGTGAGGATATCCACGCAGTAGGCGTCGTTCTCCACCAGATTGCGGATCCCGCGGATCTGCCCCTCGATGCGGGACAGGCGGTTGATCAGCTTTTTCTTTTCTTCCTCTGTTCTTTCGGTTTTCTTCTGTGATAAGCAGTGTTCACACGGCATAGGATTATTCCCCCTGTCATTTTTTGAATGGTATATTTATCAATACAAATTCGGAATCCGCAGGATTCCCCACAATCGTAAATATTCAATCGTCATTGCGAACCTCCGTTAGGAGGTGTGGCAATCTCAACCGATATTCATTATTCTTTTTTCAATTTTCAGTCTTCAGTGTCACAAGATACCCCCTCGGGGTATCCTTGTAATCATTATATACCCTATAGGGGTATTTGTCAAGCGCATTATTTTACCTATCTACTTGACTTTTGCACTAAAATATAGGATAATTTAACCTGTAATATTATAGTGGGAGCATAGGGGTCTTTCTATACAGGATCAATGCTCACCGCAACAGGAGGTATACTTATGATCGATTTAACCAAGTATGGTATCAACGGCGTACAGGAGATCGTTTACAATCCCTCGTACGAACAGCTTTTCAAGGATGAGATGGATCCCGCGCTGACAGGCTTCGATAAGGGTCAGCTCACAGAGCTGGACACCGTCAACGTCATGACCGGTATCTACACCGGCAGATCGCCCAAAGACAAGTTCATCGTCATGGACGACACTTCCAGAGACACCGTTTGGTGGACGACTCCCGAATATCCCAACGATAACCATCCGGCTTCTCAAAAGGCTTGGGACGAGTGCAAGAAGCTCGCGCTCGAGGAACTCTCCGGCAAGAAGCTCTATGTCGTAGACTGCTTCTGCGGCGCGAACAAAGATACCCGCATGGCGATCCGCTTCATCATGGAGGTCGCTTGGCAGGCTCACTTTGTCAAAAACATGTTCATCCAGCCCACCGAGGAAGAGCTCAAGAGCTTTGAGCCCGATTTCATCAGCTACAACGCTTCCAAGGCGAAGGTCGAGAACTACAAGGAGCTGGGGCTCAACTCCGAGACCGCGGCGATCTTCAACGTCACCTCTCGTGAGCAGGTCATCCTGAACACCTGGTACGGCGGCGAGATGAAGAAGGGTATGTTCTCTATGATGAACTACTACCTGCCCCTGCAGGGCATCGCTTCCATGCACTGCTCCGCCAACACCGATATGGAAGGCAAGAACACCGCTATCTTCTTCGGTCTGTCCGGCACCGGCAAGACCACTCTGTCCACCGACCCCAAGCGTCTGCTGATCGGCGACGACGAGCACGGCTGGGACGACAACGGCGTCTTTAACTTTGAGGGCGGCTGCTACGCGAAGGTCATCGGTCTGGATAAAGAATCCGAGCCCGATATCTATAACGCCATCAAGCGTGACGCGCTGCTCGAGAACGTAACCGTCGATGAAAACGGCAAGATCGACTTCAACGACAAGAGCGTGACCGAGAACACCCGTGTTTCCTATCCGATCGAGCACATCGAGAAGATCGCGAAGAAGGTCAACGGCATTTCCGCCGGCCCCGAGGCTGAGAACGTCATCTTCCTTTCCGCTGACGCGTTCGGCGTACTGCCTCCCGTATCCATCCTGACTCCCGAGCAGTGCCAGTACTACTTCCTCTCCGGCTTCACCGCAAAGCTGGCGGGTACAGAGCGCGGCATCACCGAGCAGACTCCCACCTTCTCCGCTTGCTTCGGTCAGGCGTTCCTCGAGCTGCATCCGACCAAGTATGCGGAGGAGCTGGTCAAGCGCATGGAGAAGAGCGGCGCGAAGGCGTATCTGGTCAACACCGGCTGGAACGGCACCGGCAAGCGCATCACCATCAAGGACACCCGCGGCATCATCGACGCGATCCTCGGCGGCGACATCAAGAACGCGCCCACCAAGACCATCCCCTACTTCAACTTTGAGGTTCCGACCGAGCTGCCCGGCGTAGACACCGGCATCCTCGATCCCAGAGATACCTACGCCGATCCCAAGGAATGGGATGACAAGGCGAAGGATCTGGCGGAGCGCTTCATCAAGAACTTTGAGAAGTACACCACCAACGAAGCCGGTAAGGCGCTGGTAGCGGCAGGCCCGAAGGTCTGATTCAATTAGGAATGAGGAATTAGAAATTAGGAATTTCTGAAACTGAAAACCACATAAAAATGAGAGGTACCGACTTTTACGTCAGTACCTCTTTTGTTATTCGATGAAAGGATAGATGCAATCAATTCGTCTTTTTACAGGCTCCCTTTGGTAAAGGGAGCTGTCCCCGAACGGGGACTGAGGGATTGTATAAATTGATCGACCGAAGGGAGAAATCTATTGAAAGAAAAAAAGAGAGGTACCGACTTTTACGTCAGTACCTCTTTTGTTATTTGATGAATGGAAAGACGGGATCAATTCCTAATTCCTCATTCCTAATTCCTAATTATTACAGGTCCATCCCCCAGCTGAGCATCTCCGGGAAGTACAGTGCCCAGAAGCCCTCGCTGTGGGTCGCGCTGGAATCTGTCTTGGTGATCATCTTGTCGGCGGGGTAGCCGTGCGCCGCCATCCAGCCCTCCATCGCCGTAGCGTTGGGATACAACGCCTGCTCGAGCTGATCATTGGCGCTGTTGCCGCAGAAGAAGTAGACGCGCGGGG
Organism: bacterium; assembly: GCA_020624805.1. GTDB lineage: Bacteria > Bacillota > Clostridia > Oscillospirales > Acutalibacteraceae > Ruminococcoides. Next base: position 8,655 of record JAHKVW010000096.1, read on the forward strand.
TGTTGCCCGAGAAGTCAAGGGTATCGAGATAGTTATCCCATACCTGTTGATTGTAGAGGATGAAGGCGGGGGAGAGAGCGCCGACATAGCGGAACTTGTCCATGTTCTCCATGCCGATGTAGAACGCCTCGATACCGCCGGAGGACGAGCCCGCGATGCCACGGATGGAGTTGGTGTTGTAATTCTGCTCGACATAGGGAATGACGGTGTCGGTCACAAAGTCGGAGAATACCTTGCCGCCGCTGTTTCGGAAGGTGCTCATATCCTCGCCCGCAACGGTCGCGACCTCGCCGAGGTCGGGGGTCAGCTCATGGTTGCGGCGCACTTCGGTATTACCGCAGGCGATACCGACGACGATCACGCCGTCGCCGCCGTTCTGTATGAGGGAGAGAACGCTCTCGTCACATTCCCACTCATAGCCCGACAGGGTGGTTGCCTGACCGAAGAGGTTCTGACCGTCGCACATATACAGCACGGAGTACTTCTTGCTCGTGTCGGCGGCGTTGTAGCCCTCGGGCAGCCAGATATAGACATTCTTTTTGTAGCCGTCGGGATAGTCAAAGCTGACGGTCTTGATGGTGCCCTCGTTGTCCTGACCGTAGGGATAAACGCCCGCGAGGTATTTACTGCCGGATGCCTTTGCCTGAATGAAATAGCCGGAGCTTGCCTTGGTAACGGGCAGATCGGTCGTCTGGATCTGCGCGCCGTTGTTGAAGACCACACGGTCATATTGTGTGACGTCAACGTTCATACCGTAGACCTTTTCGCCGTAGTTGTTGGTAACGGGATTTGTCATCGCCGTGCCGGGCCATGCCTTTTGCGCCGCGCCGGTTTCACTGTTGAAGAGATAGGCGTAGACTGCTGTCCAGTTCTTGTTGTTGGTAAAGTGGATCGGAATGATATTTTTCACTTTTGTCACCTCGTCGGGAGCTTCTGTGGGAGCTTATGTCGGCGCCTCAGTCGGAGCAATAGTGGGTGCCTGCGTCGGCAGGAACTCGCCGGAGGGGAATTGGTTGATCACGCCGACCAGATAGCGCTGGATCATCGTCGCGTCGAGGATCGTCAGCTCGTCATCCGCGTCAACATCACCGCGCTTCTGCGCGTCCTCATCCAACTGGATAACGTCCGCCAAAGCGCGCTGGATCGTCGTGACGTCGAGGATCGTGACGTCATCATCGCCGTCAGCGTCGCCGTACAGCTGTGCCGCCGCCGTGCTGACGGACACACCGAGGAAAACGCTGAGGGTCAATACCGCGATCAGCAGAAGAGAGATAAGCCTTTTTTCATAATAACACCTTCTTCGGAAATACTGTAAATACTGTTCGTTTCTATTATAAACGTTTTATGAACGATATTTCAATAGTTTGTGAAAATATTCTCGACATATTGACAAAGAAATACTTATTTTGCTATAATAGCAATATATATGTATAATAGGGTCAGTATGAGAAATTCAATAGTGCGGATCGTTATCACAGGAAAAGAGGAGATACATTTGGCAGATAATGAAAAGAATAACCCGGAGCTTGAAAGAGAAGAAATCGACGTGGTAGATGAACGCGACGCAAAGGACGCTGAATTGTCTGATGATACCGTAGTGAAGGACGACGTTGAGATAGATGATCTGAAGTATGAAGATCCGGATGATGATTATTCCGAGTTTGAGGCGATCGACGTCAGCCAGCCGCGTGCTCCCGTCAAGGAGATGGATATCATCGAAGAGGCGCTGGCGATCCGCCGCCGCGATTGGATCAAGACGCATCTGAGCTATATCTATGCCGTGGTCGGCGTGATCGTAGTCGGTCTGATCGTATTCGGTATTTATATGTATTTTCAGAGCACCAATCCGATGAGTCGGTTCATCGGCTCTTTGTCCAAGGACTTTTCCACCTCGTTCCATTATGATGTCGCGGTGACCGAGGATGACAAGCCGATGATGAGTTATTCGGGCAACATTGCCGTCGACCGTTCCAAGCATTCGGTCGAATCTTTGTATGAAGCGGATTATAACAGCTATACTTATACCGGAGCGGTCTATGCGTATGACAAGAGCGCGGCAAAGGGCAGTTATTACAACAACAAATGGAATACACATGAATGTTCCGAAAACGTACAGGACTTTTTTGATTTTGATAAGGCGTTCCGTTCCGGCGGATTTGACGCCGGCGCGTTTTTACGCTTTACGGGTCTGACGTCGGAGTACTCTACCCGAGAGTTGAACAGCGCTGTCGGCGTGCTGAAAAAGCGTCTTTCGACCAACAGCCCGATCGCGACGATCAAGACCGAAAAGGTCGAGGGCGGCACGCGTTATCATTATGATATCAACATCTATGAGCTGTTTTCGATGATCAAGAATGACGGCGCTTCGATTTTCTACCGTGCTACGGATTATGATAAATTCGTCGCGCTGTTTGATGAGAACAAGTCGATCATAGAGAACACAAAGTGTACCGCTTTCTTTGTAGTTGACTCAGCGGGATATATGTCGTCCTTTGAGATGGCCGTAACGACCGAGGGTCGTTCCTACGGACTCAACTGTAAGATGAGCAATTTCGCGAACGCCGAGGTCGCGATCCCCGACACATTTTTCAAAGCGGCTCAGCTGACCCCGGCAGAATGATCTGCGATCCGACTATCGATCAAAGAGGTGAGTTCCGTGCATAAGAACAAGGTGGAATACGCTGTTGTGTGTTCCATGGGAAAGATCAGAAAGAATAACGAAGATAATTTTTACTGTGCCGGTCATATCCGTGATGACGTCAACTCCGTTTTAGACGTCGCGTTCAGCGGCAAGGTCGACGCCGACGCCAACGAGCTTTTTGCGGTGTTTGACGGCATGGGTGGCGAGGCGTGCGGCGAGGTCGCGTCCTATGTCGCCGCGGCGGAGTCGCTGGTGTTTACCCGTTCAAAGGACGCGTATCAAGAATACTTAAAGCCGCTTGCCGCACGGATCAACAACGCGATCTGTCAGGAGACCGAGGCGCGTTCGCTGGTTCTGATGGGTACCACCGCCGCGATGCTGCAGGTCCACAGTGAAGATATCTATATCCTCAACTCGGGCGACAGCCGCATCTACCGCCTTTCGGGGCATGAGCTGGAGCAGCTGTCGACGGAGCATGTCGCGCTCAGCGGCAGTTCCAAGGCGATCACGCAGTTTTTGGGTATGCCGGAAGGGTATGAGGCAGAGCCCTATGCCGCGCGCGGAAAATTCAAGTCCGGCGATATGTATCTGCTGTGCTCCGACGGCGTGACCGATATGCTGACGGACGATGAGATCTGTCGGATCATCGACGACCGGATGGATCTCGATGTGCTCGCCCGCGCGCTCACCGACGCGGCGCTTGATCGCGGCGGTATGGATAATATCACGGCGCTGCTTTTGCGCATGACATAAAAAACAGAAACATTACCAAAAAAGACAGGGATCAATATGGAGTATAAAAACAACAAAACATCGAATCGCAGGAGATATAAATCCCGCTATCACAGCCCGCATAATTACAAAACCAAGCGCGGCGGGTCATCCAACCGCGCGTCGATTTTGATCGGCGTCGCGACCTTCCTTATCTTAGCGTCGCTGGTACTGGTATTCACCTTCGGCGACAAGATCTATTCCTTCCTCGACACGACCTTCCATCCCTCGGCGCTTCCGTTGTCCGAATCCGAGACGATGGGCGTTGTGCTCGCGACCGAGGAGGCGGCGCCTCCCGCTGTAGTGAGTGTTCCCGAGGAGACCGAGGCTGCACCGGAGCCGACGCAGGCAGTCGGCGATCAGGGCGATGATATCAACCGCCTGCTCACCGCGGCAAACCTCAAGGCGGAAGATCTCAAGGGTACACAGGCGATCTTCGTCGAAAGTCAGGGAACCTCCGCCAAGGTGTATTTCTATGAGAAAGCGGCTGACGGTCAGTGGACCCGTCAGTTCGATATCTTAGACGGCTTTGTCGGCACGGGCGGCACATCGGATAATGTAGGCCCCGCTGACGATACCACCCCCAAGGGCACCTTTAACATCGAGTACGCGATGGGCACGAACATGAACCCCGGCACCAAATTGGATTATTACCAGATCCAGTACGGGATGAACTGGGTCACCGACCCGGCGTCCGTCAACTACAACCGTTTGGTCGACGCGTCCTCGCCGGTGGATTACACCTCCTGCCAGCAGCTGTACGAGTATACCAAGTCCTATCCCTACGCGGTCGTATTCGATTATAACCGCGATCCCGTGGATACCGCCAAGGGCTGCGCGCGCTTCCTGCATGTTGCCTCCGAGCCGACCTACGGCGGCGTCGGTATCTCCGAAAACGCGCTGGGCATCATCCTCGGATGGCTCGACCCCGCCGCGAACCCCACGATCACCATCTTTTAATGAATCGCCTAAAGGCTCCCTTTGGGAAAGGAGATTCCCCTACTAGGGGAAATGTCCGCAACGCGGACAAAAGGGTCTGCTGCCTCCGCTAGGAGGGCTCAAACCG
>JAHKVW010000012.1 GCA_020624805.1 bacterium
CCTGCCGGGTCTGATCGTCAACGTACAGCGCGGCGGCCCCAGTCTCGGCGGCATCCAGCCCTCCCAGTCCGACTACTTCCAGTCCACCCGCGGCGGCGGTCACGGCGATTATCACATGATCGTCCTAGCTCCCGCGTCCGTCCAGGAGATGGCGGAGCTGACCGTCAAGGGCTTTGAGCTGGCGGACACCTACCGCATGACCTCCATGATCCTCGCCGACGGTACTATGGGTCAGATGATGGAGCCTGTTTCCATCGATGATCTCGAGGTCAAGCCCGCTCCCGAACAGCCGTGGGCGACCACCGGCACCAAGATGGATCGTGAGCACAATATCGTCAACTCCCTCTCTCTGGTTCCCGAGGAACTCGAGGAGCTCAATTTCAAGCGCTATGACCGCTATAAGGTCATCGAAGAGAACGAGACCATGTATGAGGAATACAAGGTCGATGACGCCGACATCGTGATCGCGGCGTTCGGTATCGCGGCGCGCGTATCGAAGAACGCGGTCGATGAAGCCAGAAAGCAGGGCATCAAGGTCGGTCTGATCCGTCCGATCACTCTGTGGCCGTTCCCGAAGGCGCCCTTCAAGAAGGCTGCCGAGCACGCGAAGGCGTTCATCTCGGTCGAGCTGAACATGGGTCAGATGATCGAGGACGTACAGCTCGCCACCGAGAGTAAGTGCCCCGTGACCCTGTGCAACCGCGCGGGCGGCATGATCCCCGATCCCGAGCAGGTGCTGAACGCGATCAAAGAAGTAAACGGAGGTATCAAGTAATGGCTGTATTTGAGAAACCGCATGCACTCATTGATGTGCCGCTGCATTACTGCCCCGGCTGTACCCACGGTATCGTACACTGTCTGATAGCCAAGGTCATCGACGAGCTGGGCATCGAGGGCAAGACCATCGGTATCGCCCCCGTAGGATGCTCCGTTATGGCTTATAACTATTTCAACTGTGATATGATCGAGGCGGCTCACGGCCGTGCTCCGGCTGTCGCGACCGGCGTGAAGCGTGCCGATCCCGAGAACAACATCGTCTTTACCTATCAGGGTGACGGCGACCTCGCGTCCATCGGTATGGCTGAGACCGTCCACGCGGCGGCTCGTAACGAGAACATCACCGTTATCTTTATCAACAACGCGATTTACGGTATGACCGGCGGTCAGATGGCGCCGACCTCTCTGGTCGGTCAGGTCACCCAGACCTCTCCCTACGGCCGTGATCCCAAGGCTTGCGGCTACCCGATCAAGGTCTGCGAGATGCTCAGTGAGCTTGTCGGCCCCGAGTATCTCGAGCGCGTTACCGTCAATAATGTCAAGAATGTCAGAAACGCGAAGAAGGCGATCAAAAAGGCGTTCCAGAACCAGATCGACGGCAAGGGCTTCTCTCTTGTCGAGGTCGTATCCTCCTGCCCGACCAACTGGGGCATGACCCCCAAGCAGGCGCTGGATTGGATCGAAAGCGATATGCTGCCTTACTATCCCTTAGGCGTATATAAGGATCGTTCCGCGGAACAGAAGGAGGCAGAATAATGAGTGCTAAAAATATGTTATTCTCCGGCTTCGGCGGTCAGGGTATCCTCTTCGCCGGCAAATTCATTGCCTACAAGGGTCTGATCGAGGACAAGCAAGTTTCATGGCTGCCGTCCTACGGTCCCGAGATGCGCGGCGGTACAGCGTCCTGCTCCGTCATCGTATCCGATACGCCCGTCGGCTCTCCGATCGTCAGCAATCCCGATATCCTCGTCGCGATGAACCTGCCCTCTCTGGACAGATTCGAGAGCAAGGTCAAGCCCGGCGGCATGATCTTCGCGGATTCTACGCTGATCGAGCGCAAGGTCGAGCGTGACGACGTCAAGGTGTTCTACATCCCCGCGACCCGCATGGCTTCCGATGAGAAGCTCGGCAACCTCGCTAACATGATCATCGTCGGCAAGCTCCTCAAGGAGATCGGCGACTACACCGAAGAGGGCATCCGTGCTGCTCTGGACAAGGTCATTTCCGCGAAGCGCGCCAACATGAAGGACGTCAACTTCAAGGCGATCCGGATGGGCGCGGAGTTTGAGTAATTGCCTCCCTTTCCTAAGGGAGGTGCCCGATAGGGCGGAGGGTTGTCGTAAACACGATATTACATTTGTTTGAATGAGCAACCCCCAGTCTGCATACGCAGACAGCCCCCTTAGGAAAGGGGGCCTGAAGATAATTGAAGATTGAATAGGAGGAATCATCATGGATATCAAAGTTACATTAAACCCGAATCCGAAGGCGAAGCCTACCGATACTTCCGCGCTCGGTTTCGGTCAGATCTTTACCGATCACATGTTCCGCTGGACATGGAACAGCGAAGAGGGCTGGCACAATCCGCGCATCGTGCCCTTTGAGAACCTTTCCATCCATCCGGCTTCTACCGTTCTGCACTACGGCTCCGAGATTTTTGAGGGCTTGAAGGCATATCGCCGCGCTGACGGCAAAGTACAGATGTTCCGTCCGATCGAGAACATCCGCCGTATGAATAACAGTGCGGAGCGTCTCTGTCTGCCCCAGATGCCCGAAGAGGATCTGATGCAGGCGCTGGTCGAATTCGTTCGCTTAGAGCAGGATTGGACGCCTTCTGATAAGGGTACTTCTCTGTATCTGCGTCCGTTCATGTTCGGTAATGACGAGAGCCTCGGCGTTCACGCTGTCCACAACGCGGAGTTCATCATTATCGCATCTCCCGTAGGCTCCTACTACAAGGAGGGTCTGAACCCCGTCAAGATCATGATCGAGGATCAGGACGTCCGCGCGGTACGCGGCGGTACAGGCTACGCGAAGTGCGGCGGTAACTATGCGGCTTCCAACCGTGCAGGCGAGCGCGCCGAGCAGCAGGGCTATTCTCAGGTGCTGTGGCTCGACGGCGTAGAGCGCAAGTATATCGAGGAAGTCGGCGCGATGAACGTCATGTTCAAGATCAACGGAGAGATCGTCACTCCCAAGCTGACCGGTTCCATCCTGCCCGGTATCACCCGCAAGAGCTGCATTGAGTTCTTGAAGAGCGAAGGTATCGAGGTTTCCGAGCGTCTGCTCTCCGTTGAAGAACTCGCTCAGGCGATGACCGACGGCACGCTGGAAGAGGCATGGGGCTGCGGCACTGCGGCTGTTATCTCTCCGATCGGCGAGCTTTGCTATAAGGATCACAAGTACATTATCAACAACAACGAGATCGGCGAACTCTCTCAGCACCTCTACGATTCCATCACCGGCATCCAGTGGGGTGAAGTTGAGGACAAGTTCGGCTGGATCGTTGAGGTTTGATATCGATTGTCATTGCGAACCCCGTTTACGGGGTGTGGCAATCTAAACCGTATAAAACGACGCACGCGTCCAATCTCAACCATATCAAAATCATAAATCAGACGGCAGGGGAGACCCTGCCGTTTTTTTTAGAGGCAAAATGTAGGGCGGGGGCTTGCTCCCGCCGATGTTTACTCACAGCAGTCGAATAGTATGAGTTGTAAACCTTTTGTTTTCATAATATGTGCCGGTACCATCAATGTGCTTCGGCGGGAGCAAGCCCCCGCCCTACGAAACATCTGTCAAAAACACCATAATTTTGCGGTGAAAAATCTCTCTGTTGTATCATAAAAACAAAACGATATTTTCACGCGGTAAAGCGCTTGACAATTCTTTGACATTGTGCTATATTACTAAAAGCTGAATAACCACATAAATGCGCAGATGAAATTATCGCTTTTACAAACGTCTTTTCAGAGAGTTATCGGTCGGTGCGAGATAACAGGGCAGCAGAAGCGAGTCTCATTTCGGAGCAGAGTCGGTGAACTGCTGTCGATGTCATTGCGAAGGCGTCAGCCTGTGGCAATCTCAACCGATAGATTTACTAACCGGCTACGGATTGTCCCGTTATCATGGCAGAGGGCTTGTCAGAGCCTTAGAGTGACCGTAGTTATACGGTAAGCAGGGTGGTACCGCGAAGTAACTTCGTCCCTGAGGTCAATGACCTCGGGGATTTTTATATTTGGTGAATGGTGAACGGTGAATGGCGGGCGCTGCCCGCACCCGATTCCTATTGAGTTCATCTTTCACGTTCATTATTCAGAAACGGGGAATTGTTATGAATCACATCAAGATTGCAGAAACAACCTTATCCGATGAAAAATCGACTTTATCCTTCAAGCAGAAGCTTGAGATCGCGCGCAAATTAGAGCGACTGGGCGTGGACGCCGTAGAGCTGCCCGAGGTCGGCATTTCAAAAGCCGACAGCCTTTTGGTGCGCACGGCGGCGTCCTTTGTGAAGGGCAGTGTCCTGTCCGTGGCGGCGACGACGTCCGTTGACGCGATCGACCGCGCGGCTGACGCCTTGTCTACCGCTTCTCATCCGCGTATCCGCGTGGAACTGCCCATGACCGCGTCTATCATGGAATACACCCTGCACATCAAACAGCCCAAGATGTGCGCTTATGTAACGAAGCTGGTCGAGAAAGCGAAGTCCGTCTGCGATGACGTTGAGTTCACCGCCGTGGACGCGACCCGCGCCGAAGAAGCGTTCCTCAAAGAAGCCGTCAGAGCGGCGGTGGATGCCGGCGCGACCGCGATCACCCTGTGTGATGACGCGGCGATCCTGCTGCCCGATGACTTCGCGTCATTCGTTGTTCGTGTGACCGAGGGTGTGGATGTGCCTGTCGGCGTGAAATGCAATAATAAAAACGGCGTGGCGACTGCCGCTGCGATCTTAGCGGTCAAAAACGGCGCTGCCTGTGTCAAGACCTCTATCGGCGGAGAGGCGACTCCGCTGCGTGAGTTCGGCTCGCTGATCAAGGATATCCGTGAGAACTACGGTATCACTTCCGATATCCGCACCACCGAGCTGCTCCGTACCATCGACCAGATCGAGTGGATCATCAGCGGTAAGGCGCATACGGTGACAGCCCGTGAGATCATCGATGACGGCGTGCGTCTGTCGCTCAACGACACGGTCGATACCGTTCGTGAGAACATCGAGAGGATCGGCTATGATCTCTCCGATGAGGATATTCAAAAGGTCTATGAGGAGTTCCTCCGCATTGCCCGCAAGAAGAATGTCGGCATCAAGGAGCTCGACGCGATCGTCGCCTCCTCCGCTTTGCAGGTGCCTGAGACCTACACCATCGAGAACTATGTCATCAACAGCGGCAACCGTATCAGCTCCTCCGCCCAGATCTCGCTGAACCGCGAGGGCAGGACGGTACAGGGCATCGCCATCGGCGACGGTCCCATCGACGCGGCATTCCACGCAATCGAGCAGATCATCGGCAGACGCTTTGAGCTGGATGACTTCTCCATCCAGACCGTCACGCAGGAGAAAGAAGCGATGGGTAACGCGCTGGTTCGTCTGCGTGTCGCGGGACGGATCTATTCCGGTACCGGTCTCTCTACCGATATCATCGGCGCGTCCATCCGCGCGTACATCAGCGCCGTCAACAAGATCGTTTACGAAGAGGAATAAGGGCACGCGTGCCTTTTTGTGAAACGCACTTATTGTAGGGGAGGGGGTTGCTCCTCCCGCGGTACTGCTTTTGATTAGAGGAGTTTCAGTTGAGGAGTAGTTTCATTTGTTTCGCTCTTATCATCATTAAACTGAAACATTTCGGGAGGTGTCTCCCCGCCGGGGAGGTGCCCGAAGGGCAGAGGGGTGCCGTCTGCGGCTGAGCAACAAGCCCCTCCCCTACAAAGCACGACTTTAGCGCATTATACTGGACGAAAGGTATGTGAAAACCGATGGAATTTTCCTTTTCCACCAAGGGCTGGCATGATATTTCTTTTGAAGAATTTTGCACAGCCGCTGAATATTTCAAATTCGAGGGCATCGAGCCCCATAATATCAATAACGCCGCGTTCTCCGAGAAGAGCGGCGTATTCCAGGATTATTCCGCCGCGGCTACGATGCGTATGCTCTATGACCGCAACCTGACTCTGCCGTGCATCGATGTGATCAACGATATCGCGGACGAAGAGCAGTTCGATTCCGCGATCGCCGAGATCGAGCGCTGTATGAGGATCGCCGCCAATCTGCGCATCCCGAACATCCGTCTGCGTGCGGAGGCGCACGAGGATGTGGAAAAGGCGGTCAAGAATTCTAAGCATTTGATCGAGTCCATTCTGCCCGATGCGGAGAAGGATAAGATCTCGCTTTTGATCGAGACCCGCGGACTGTACGCGGATACCGCGCTGCTGCGCGATACGCTCGAATACTTCGCGTCCGATTATGTCGCGGCGTTGTGGAATATGTCCGCCGCCTACTTCACCGTAGGGGAAAGCCCTGCCAAGATCATTTCTAATCTCGGCGCTTACGTCCGTCATGTCCACCTCAACGACGGCGTCAAGACCGCTGACGGCATTGAATACCGTTTGGTCGGCGAGGGCGATCTGCCCATCACCGAGACCATGAAGGCACTGCGCTCCGTCAACTACGACGGCTTTATCTCGCTGGTTTGGGATCCTACGTGGGAGCCCGATCTGGACGATATGGATATCATCTTTGCCCAGTTTATCAGCTATATGAAGCAGTTCGCCGATACCTCCAAGAACGAAAGCGCGCTGTACTGGAACAACCGCCATACCGGTAAGTTCGTCTGGAAGAAGGAGACGCTGATCGATGCGACCTTCTCCGATGTGCTTGACCGCATGGTGGAGGAGTTCCCCGATCAGCTTGCGTTCAAATACACCTCGCTGGACTACACCCGCACCTATACCGAGTTCCGTGACGACGTCGATGAATTCGCACGTGTGCTGATCTCACTGGGCGTCAAGGCGGGCTCCCATGTCGCGGTATGGGCTTCCAACGTGCCGCAGTGGTACATCGCTTTCTGGGCGACCGTCAAGCTCGGCGCGGTACTGGTCACCGTCAACACCGCCTATAAGATCCATGAGGCGGAATATCTGCTCAAACAGAGCGATACCCATACCCTGATCATCACCGAGGGCGCGAAGGATACCAGCTACGGCGAGATCGTCGCGCGTCTGTGTCCCGAGCTTGAGAACGTCAAGGAGGGTGAGCAGCTCCACGCAAAGCGTCTGCCGTTCCTCAGAAACGTCATCACCGTCGGCTTTGAGCAGAAGGGCTGTCTGACATGGGAAAAGGCGATGGGATACGCCGCCAAAACACCCAAGAGCGAGGTCTATCGCATGGCGGCGCAGGTGGATAAGGACGATGTGTGCAATATGCAGTACACTTCGGGTACCACCGGCTTCCCCAAGGGCGTCATGCTGACCCATTATAATATCGTCAACAACGGTAAGAATATCGGCGACCGCATGGATCTGTCCACTGCCGACCGCATGATGATCCAGGTGCCCATGTTCCATTGCTTCGGCATGGTGCTGGCGATGACCGCCTCCATGACCCACGGCGTTACCGTACTGCCTCTGCCGTATTTCAGCCCCAAGCCCGCGCTTGCGTGCATCAACAATGAGCATATCACCGCCTTCCACGGCGTTCCCACGATGTTTATCTCCCTGTTGGAACATCCCGATTTCCCGAACACCGACTTCTCCTATATGCGCACCGGCATCATGGCGGGATCACCCTGCCCGATCGACAAAATGCGTGAGGTCGTCGATAAGATGCACATGACCGAGATCACCATCGTTTACGGTCAGACCGAGGCGTCTCCCGGCTGTACCATGAGCTCGACCGAGGACAGTATCGAAGTCCGCGTCAACACCGTCGGCAAGGAACTGCCCGAGATCGAGTGTAAGATCGTCGATCCCGAGACAGGTGAGGAATGTCCTCCGAACGTCAACGGTGAATTCCTCGCGCGCGGTTATAATATCATGAAGGGCTATTACAAGATGCCAAAGGAGACTGCCGAAGCCATCGACAAGGACGGATGGCTCCATACCGGCGACCTCGCCTGCAAGACCGAGGACGGTTATTATAAGATCACCGGTCGCTTGAAGGACATGATCATCCGCGGCGGTGAGAATATCTATCCCAAGGAGATCGAAGAATTCATCTACACCAATCCCAAGGTATCCGACGTACAGGTCATCGGCGTACCCGATGAAAACTACGGCGAAGAGATCATGGCGTGCGTCATCCTCAAGGAGGGTGAGACCATGACCGAGCAGGAGATGAAGGACTTTATCGCCGCGAGCATGGCGCGTCATAAGGTGCCGCGTTATATCGACTTCGTCGACAGCTTTCCGATGAACGCCGCCGGCAAGATCCTCAAGTACAAGATGCGTGAGGACGCGGTCGAAAAGCTCGGTCTGCAAAAAGCGAACAGCGTGGTGACGGCATGAGAAAAGGTTATACGATCATCGACTCCCACTGTCATATCTATCCCGAGAAGATCGCCGCCAAGGCGGTCGCGGGTACCGATACCTTTTATGACACCGTCGCCAAGTGTGACGGGACTGCGGGCAGTCTTTTAAAAATCAACTCCGAGGTTGGTATTGACCATTCTCTGGTGCAATCTGTCGCGACCACGCCCAAGCAGGTGCAGTCGATCAATCATTTCATCGCCGAGACTGTTGCCGGCTCAAACGGCACGCTCACCGGTTTAGGCACGCTCCATCCCGACAGCGAGGATCAGCGCGCGGATGTTCAGCACCTTGTAGATTTAGGCTTGACGGGCGTCAAGCTCCATCCCGATATCCAGCAGTTCAAGATCGACGACTATCGCTGTTTGAAGATCTATGAGCTGTGCGAGGAATATGGCTTGCCGATCCTGATGCACACGGGCGATAAGCGCTACGACTTTTCCAACACCAATCGCCTGATCCCGATCCTGGAGACCTACACCAACCTGACTATCATCGGCGCGCACATGGGCGGCTGGTCGCTCTGGGAAGAAGCGAGTTTACAGCTGGCGGGCACTCCGAATCTCTATGTCGACTGTTCCTCTACGATGTCATGGGTACAGCTCGACAAAACCGCCGAGATCATCCGTCGTTACGGCGCGGACAGGGTACTGTTCGGCACGGATTACCCGATGTGGCACCCCAAGGACGAGCTGGAGATGTTCTTTAATCTCGGACTGACCGACGACGAGATGAAGCTGATCCTCAGCGAGAATGTCAAGAAAATATACGGTTTATCACTTTGATATATTTCTATATTAGAATATTAACACAAACCACAGCCGCTGCGGACTCTACCGCGGCGGCTGTTTTACGTGTCTGTTTTCTTTTTGATCGAACAATGCTAAAAAGGCTTTTTGATCTTGCGACGCGCACAGTTGAGCGGTGAATGTCGGGTCGGACAAGAGCTTTTGCAATTTCTCCTTGACCCTTTTATGCTCGTCACTGCCGCATTTGCCCGCGATCATGAAGATGAGCTTGACCCTGCGCTTGTCGGGCGCGCCGTAATCAACGCCGTCTCTGACCGTGACTGCGCTGACCGTTGTTTTTGCCGCCCCGCTGTGCATGACGTCACAGATCGCGATCCTGCATCCCGCGGCGGTATTGCCCATGCTTTCGCGCTTGATGACCTCACGCGTGAGCGCACTCGGACGCTCGATCATGCCGCCTCTTTTTTGCAGTCGGATCAGTTCGTCCAGTGCTTCTCCCTTAGAATACAGCTCCGCGCCAGTTTCTATCATATTTTCATTCAGTAATTCGCGTATTGTCATATGAATATTATTCACTGTTATGATGAGGGTATGCATTTATTGTAACTTGACCTTTGGAACTTTTTAAGGTAAAATATACAATGATATACTATGAGCGACAGAGGTATTATGAGTCAAATTTTTGTATCCGGTCTTTCGAATGTTGAGACCTCATGCGCGGTAAGACAGTTTCCGATCGACTATCAGCCGATCGATTATAACTTTTTCGGCATCAGTTCTATTCCTTCGGGCGTCGGGCTGAATGTTTCCCTTGCGCTGTCAGCTCTGGGCGATGAAGTGAGCTTCGCCACCTTTGTCGGCGATGACGCCGCGGGCGTATCGGTTCGCTCGGTCAGCGAGGTCATTGCGGATCGTCGATTTGTATCCTGCACGCAAACGCCCCAGAGCGTGGTGCTGTATGATGAAAACGGCAGACGGCGTATCTATACCGATCTGAAGAATATCCAGGAGTCGGAGCTGCCCGATAGCGTTTATTGCGACCTTGACCGTTTTGACGGATTATGCCTGTGTAATATCAACTTCTCGCGTCCGCTGCTGCGAATTGCGAGGGAATGCGGCAAGCCCGTGTTCTGTGATGTGCATTGCCTGAGTGATATCCATGATTCGTATAACACGGAGTTCATGAAGAATTCCGATGTGCTGTTTTTATCGAATGAGAATATCCTCGGCAGGGAAGAGAGCTTTGTCAAGAGCCTTGCCGCTGAGTACCCGTGCCGGATTTTTGTCGTCGGTATGGGTGAGCGAGGCGCTCTGCTCTATGAAACGGATCGGGACAGATTTACCGCTGTTCCCGCCGTGACCACCCGTCTCGTCGTCAATACGGTCGGAGCGGGAGACGCGTTGTTCTCCGCGTTCGTCCATTTCTATCTCAAAGAAAACGATCCGACAGACGCGCTCAAAAAAGCAGTTGTCTTTGCGTCGTACAAGATCGGCGAGTCCGGCGCTTCAAGGGGTTTTCTTTCAGAAGATCAACTGATCGAATTGTTGTAGTCCTTTTCGGGCTCAACGAGATCATCCCGCGATGTTATATCACCGCGTTTTGATTCAGTCAAACTATCATGATTTTGCAAAAGGAGGTGTCTGAGATGCAAACAAAAAAGCCCAGTTTAAAAAAGCAGTTGATCAATGTCGGCTTCTTATTGTTGCTGATCGGATTCACCTTCTTTATCATCTTCCACAACAACGACGGCTTTTCTCTGCGGTCGTTGGAGGATTTTGTCAGTAAGATCCATTGGCCGTTTTTGATCGGCGCGTTTCTCTGCATGTTCATGAATATCGGCTTCAAGGGCATGAGTATCGGCGTACTGTCACGTGCGCTCGGTTATAATAAGCGACTGACAAAGAACTATTCCTATGCCGCGGCGGATATTTATTTTTCGGCGATCACACCGTCGGCTACGGGCGGACAACCCGCCTCGGCGTATTATATGGTCAAGGATGATATCCCGATCTCTCACACCACGGCGATCCTCTCGGTGAACCTGTTGATGTACACCGCGTCGCTGATGGCGCTGGCGCTGGTCACCTTCATCGTCCGACCGAATTTGTTCATCAACATCGACTCGTGGATCGTCAAAGTCTGTATTATCGTCGGACTGCTTGTCCAGCTCTTGTTCCTCTCCGTGTATGTGATCATCATGATCTCGGAAAAAACGGTCATGAAGATCGCGACATGGCTCGTCAAGATCGTCTCATTCTTCCGCATCATCAAGGATAGGGAAGAGTATCTCGGACGCATCGACGCATCGGTCAAGCGCTTCAAGAATTCGATCAAGCTCCTCAATCATGACAAAAAGGCGCTGGTCGGCTCCTTTCTGTTGAATTTTGCCGAGCGTATCACCTATATCTCCATCGGTGTTTTGGTGTTCTACGGTGCGCTGTACAATATTCCCGAGCTGGCGGGTGTGAAGATTAATGTGATCGATATCTACGCGCTGGAGGCGTTCTGCTGGTTCGGCTCCTACTGCATACCGCTTCCCGGTGCCGTCGGCGCGAGTGAAGCGATCTTCAACAGCGTATTCAGTATGGTCATCAGCAATGTGGTACTGCTGAATTCCACGATGATGATCACCAGAGGCATCAACTTCTATATCAGCTTTATCTTTGCGGGTATCGTGACGCTCCTGCATCACATCAACGTCCATTTTATCCATCCGAAGAGAGTAGAGAAGAAAGCGACGTCATAACAGAATAACTCGACAAAAAAGCGTGAGCATCATTGCCCACGCTTTTGTTTATTTAATTGTTATTGCGAGGAGCGAACACGCGTGTTCAGCGACGCGGCAATCTCATCCAAATGAAACTGTCATTGCGAGGAGTTTACGACGTGGCAATCTCATCCGATCAACAATCAAAAGATAAAGAATCCGAGGATACCGATGATAACGCCGATCGCGGCGCCGCCGATCACATCGCGGACGAAGTGTACGCCCGACAGGATGCGTGTCAGTCCGATGGCTGTCGCCAGACACAGCATGATGATACCGAGGGTGGTGTTGATGTAGAGGAAGCCCATCGCGATGATGAACGCGCTCACGGTATGGCGGGAAGGAAAGCTCTTTCCCAGTGTGTTTTTGTTGACCGCGGGCGTATAATCATATACCTCATACGGACGCTTCGCGTTGATCACCAGTCGTATCACGGAGATCAGGATCAGCGTGCATAAGGGGATGAGCGTGAATTTCAGGAACAATACACTGCCGAGCCCTTCGTTGACCGCTAAGGTCGCCAGCTGGATCGGATAGAAGATATACATAATCAGCGGCAGAACGTCATGCAATGCCTTGATGGTCGTATTTCGTGCTTTTGTCCCCGCAAAATACGCGTTGACATTCTTGTAGCTTTCGCCTTTCATTCCGCCACTTCCTTTCGTCATTTGATGTTGACCTTATCATAACAACCGTTTGTGTCGCTGATTAGAACAAAAAATGACTAATCTATTAACATTCTATGATATTTCTTTGAAAATGTGCATTTTTCCCGAGAATGTTACAGCACTGTAATGATTGGGCGCTTTGCAGGGGAGAATCCGTATGGGAGATTTGCCCTTTCCTCATGATTACAAAGGATTTGTAGGGGAGGGGCTTGTTGCTCAGCCGCAGACGGCACCCCTCTGCCCTTCGGGCACCTCCCGTAACGCTTCTGATTAAATGCAGATTCGTGCGAAGCAAATCATTTTTTGCCGTAGGGTACGGCGCTTGCGACGTACCGAGCATTTCCGATCCATGCATTTATCAGGCGAAGCATAGCCATTCATCCGATCACATTTCGATCTTCACATGATATTCCTCGAGCCAGTAATCGACCTCGATCAGATATGCCAATATCTGCGGCGCCTTCATCAACTGCCCGTACCACGGTGAGGTGACCTTTTCGGGGTGCTCCATGATCTCTCGGATATGATTGGCGTCGATCAGCTCATTGATGCGCCTTGTCGGGTCGCTCAGGATCCGATTCACCTTCTCGGCGCACAATTGCTGATAGATCGGGTTATGCGTTTTGGGATAAGGGCTCTTTTTACGATAGACGATCTCCCGCGGCAGAATATCCTCAAACGCCTTGCGGATGATCCCCTTCTCTCTGCCGCCGTATGCCTTGAGCTGCCACGGCATGTTGTAGGCGTAGTCGACCAGCCGAGCATCGCAGAACGGCACTCTGACCTCCAGTCCGGAGTACATCGAACAGCGATCCTTGCGCTCTAAGAGGCATTGCATGAACCAGTAGTAGTTGAGGGCGAACATCTCACGCATCCGCTTGTCGATCTTGCTGTCCCTTGGCATACTTTCTACCGCGCGGATCGTGTCGAGATACCGCTCGCGCACATAGCTCTCACCCTTGGGCAGTACGCCGTCCTTCAAGATATAGCGGCGGATATTCTGCTCCCTCGACCACGGAAAGCAGTCCTCAAATAGTATGTCGTGATCATGATACCACGGATAACCGCCGAACAGTTCGTCGGCACATTCGCCCGACAACGCGACGGTAAAATCCTTTTTGATCTCCCGGCAGAAGAGCAGCAGGGAAGAGTCGATGTCGACATAGCCGGGCAGATCACGTGCCTTGACGGATGGATAGAGCGCTTCGAGCACATCCTTGTTATCGAGAATGATCTCATGGTGATGTGATTCCGTACTCTGCACCATCTTGTCTATATACTCAAAGTCCGCGTTCGGCTGAAACCGCGTTTTGGTAAAGTACCGTCGATTATCCGCGTACTCGACGGAATAGGTATGGATCGCGTACCGTTCACCGAGAGGGCGTGTTGACGTCGGAAGCAGCTCCGACTGCCTGTTATAATAATTGGACGCCGTCTGACAGATGATGCTGGAATCCAGTCCGCCCGATAAAAAGAAGCACATCGGGACGTCGGACACTAACTGCCGCTCGATCGCGTCCGTCAGCAGATACCGTACCCGCTCTATCGTCTGCGCTTCATTATCCTCGTGCGGATGCGCCGTGAGCCGATAGTAGCGGCGCTTTTGCAATTTCCCGTTCTCATATACCGCGTATTCGCCCGGCAGAAGCTCGCTGATCCCCTTGAAGATACCGTTGCCCGGTGTTCTCGCGGGGCCGAGGAAGAACAGCTCATACAGCCCTTCTTCATCCACCCGCGGCGCAATCATCCCGCTGTGAAAGATCGCCTTGATCTCGGAGCCGAACACGATCCCGTCGGGATAGGTGTGATAAAACAGCGGCTTGACGCCGACTCTGTCACGACAGAGAAAGAGCCTGCCCGCGTTCTCCTCATATACCGCGAACGCAAAGATTCCGTTGAGCTTTTCGGCGCACGCTTCTTTATAGTAGCAGTACGCCTTGAGCAGTACCTCTGTATCGCTGTGCGTACCGAATCCGAAGCCCGCGGCTTTCAGCTCCTCCCGCAACTCAGCGGTATTGTACAGCTCGCCGTTATAGACGATGGTGTACTTTTCGCCCTCATACAGGGTGCTCATCGGCTGTTGACCGTTCTCGGGGTCGATGACGCTCAGCCGACGATGCAGCAGTGCCGCGTGGCGGCGGATGTACTCGCCGTGTTCATCGGGACCCCGCCGCTTCAGACTCTCCGACATCTTTTGTAATTCATCCATCTTTTCTTTGAGATCGGCTGTGTGATCCAGCCAGCCTGCGATTCCGCACATATGTTACCTCCATATCAATATTCAATCCCAATTAAGCCTCCCTTTCCTAAGGCGCCCCCGTTGGGGGAATGTCCACAAAGTGGACAAGGGGGGAGCCGTTTCCGGCGAGGAAGGTGGCACGGACACCTGTCCGTGTCGGAGGGTTGCTTCATAACAAGAGTAGTTATGATATTAAAGACGTTTGTATGAATCAGCGCCCCGCCGCCGATGTATCGCCCCGATAAAGCAGACGGAGCACAGCACCAATGCCGCCGATCCCGCCAGCGTAGCGGATTTGGCGACCGTCAACCGTGCGTCTGTCGAGTTGAACACCCCCTGCTCCACCGGAAAAATCATAAGATAACTATATGCCGCGGCGGCGGTGATTATTCCTTGTATGATTCTAAATAGGAAAAATAATCCTTTGTTGACAGGCAATCCATCCATCCCTGCGAACACCTGTAAGTGTACCGATATCCCGCCGAATCCGATGAAGAACGCGATCATGTAAAGCGGATAATGTCCGCATAATCTGTGGCATCCCTCGGTGATCTCGATCAACGCGGACGCGACATCCGTGATTCTTTCATCGGGCGAGATCTCTCCGATCACCGCGATCATCGCCGTGCAGATCACCACCATCCCGCACATCCGTAAGGTCGCGCGGGAAGCGTCGGTGACAGAATCGATCAGCAGGTTATGTGACACAAGCGCATTGGCCGATCGCGGATGGGGCAGGGGTGTCGAGCGCATCGTTCTCCCGACGATCACCCCTGTGACCAGCACGCCGGTGATCTCGGCGCACAGCAGGAGGATGCCTGCCTGACGATTGCCCAACAACGCGCTCCCGACATAATTGATCAAAAAGCCCGGTCCCGCGCATACCGCGATATCAGCTGCCTTTTCCGCGTCCGATCGGCTGATACCGCCCTGCTCATACAGCATCGCGGCACATCGCGCACCTACAGGATAACCGCCCAGAATACTCAGCAGGATGACCGCCAACCCCGACGGCGGAAGTCGAAACAGAAAGCGCGACAGCTTACCGAACGGTCTAGTGACCGACACGGCAATACCGCTGCGGATCACCGCCGATGATAACGTCATGAACACATACAGCGACGGCACCAATACCTCGATGCAGAACAGGATCCCTTTTTTGATCCCGTCGGCACATACCTGTGAATAGCGCAGGCAGAGATAACAGCCGACCACGATCACCGACAAGGTGATTATTTTTCTGTATCGGAATAATTTTTTGTCCTTCATTTCACTCACCGATAATATATATGTGATCGCCGTCATAAAATGAATCGGTGATAACATGAAAGAACATCCAAAAGAAACAAAACGAAAAACCTCGTTTTTATCCACGCTGAACGCGCCGTGTATCGAACTCAGCGGAAACCGCGAGCTGTTGATCGAGGGCAGCAAGGGCGTGCTGTCGTATTCTGCCGATTCCGTGCGGGTCAATACCGGCGGCATGATCGTGAATATCGCGGGGCGCGAATTGGATCTGCGCTGTATCTCGGATTCCGCGCTGATCATCGACGGCTTCATTATGAGCCTGAGCTTTACGGTGTAGCCTATGCTGTTGGATTTATTGCGTATGCTGCGCGGATGGGTCGAATTCTCGGTGTGCGGCAAATATCCCGAGCGCTTCATCAACATCACCTCACGGCACAGGGTGCGCCTGTGGAAGGTGCGTCGTTCGGATGATCGCTTTACCGCCTGTATGTACCGTTCCGATTACCGCAGGATCAGACCTTTGGCGCGCGGTGCGGGCGTGCGATTAAAGGTCATGCAAAAAGGCGGGTTGCCGACATTGCTGTACCGCTATCGGGAGCGCGTCGGCATTCTGATCGGAGCGTGCGCGTTTGTCCTGTCGATCTTCGTGATGTCGCTGTTCATCTGGAGCGTCGATATCACGGGGCTTGAAACCGTCAGCCGTTCGGAAATGAACGATGTATTGCGTAATCACGGACTGTATATCGGCGCATTCAAGCCCTTATTGGATTATCAAAGGCTGGCACGCGATGTGATGATCGAACGGCATGAGATCGGTTGGATGGCGGTGAACGTGACCGGCTCCTATGCCTCTGTCGAGATCAAGGAAGAAGCGGTACCGCCCGAGGTGGACGACGTCTATTCTCCCTGCAACGTCAAGGCGAGGTCGGACGGCGTGATCGTGCGGATCGAAGCCGCGGAGGGAGAGACCGTGGTGATGGAAGGCTCCGGTGTGATCGAGGGACAGCTCATCGTCAGCGGTATTCGCACGGATGAGAAGGGCACCCACCGATTGGTTCACGCCGACGCGCGTGTGATGGCTCGTACAATGCGTCAGGCGAGCTTTTCGATGAAGGAACAGATGAAGCTGCTGCGACCGAACGCGGAGGAAGCCGAACGCCGGGAGCTGAATTTCCTCGGACTTCGCTTGCCGTACCGTGTCGGCGCGGTCGATTCTCCGAATGCCGTGTCGAATACGACGACAGAGGTTCCCGCTCCGCTGGGGATCACCCTGCCGATCGGCGTGGTGACAGATCATGTCAGCGCCTTGTCGGAGGAGGAGATTATCCTTGATGATAATTCCGCAGAAGAATTATTGGCTCGTGAAGCGCAATTATATGAAGTCTTTGCTTTGCAAAACTGCGCGATCGAGTCCCGGGAATACCACATGGAGCATAACGGCGGCGTGTATACGTTGTATGCGACCTATACCTGTGTAGAGGATATCGCTTACACCGAGCCGATCGGTACGGATGAAAACACCGATCTCACACCGTATGTCGCTCCGACTGAGAATAAAAAGTGAGGAGTTAGGAGTGAGGAGTGAGGAGTTGGGGGTGGGGAGTTAAGGAGCTTTTCGGTGTGCCGTTTTTGTCTTGTCTTTTTCCCGATTCTGTGGTATACTGCACCTATCTCATATATAGAAAGATGATCCTATGCGTATTATGTGTATCGGCGACGTTGTCGGCTCTGTGGGATGCGAATTCCTGCGTCAGCGTCTGCCGCGATTCAAGCAACAACAGCAAATCGATTTTGTGATCTGCAACGGTGAGAATTCCGCCGACGGCAACGGTATCACGCCGCGTTCCGCCGAGCATTTGTTCACCTCGGGCGTGGATTTCATCACGCTCGGCAATCACAGCTTCCGCCGCAAGGAGGTCTATCCTTATCTGGATGAGCACCCCCATATCATCCGACCCGCCAATTATCCGACCTCAGCCACCCCCGGATGCGGCTGGGCAGTGGTCGATTTGGGCTTTACCTCGATCGGCGTCATCAACCTGATGGGTCAGCAGTTCATGGACGCGAACCTCGACAATCCCTTTATCCGCGCGGATCAGATCCTCAAAGAGCTCGACGCGAAGATTATCCTTGTGGATTTCCATGCCGAGGCGACGTCCGAAAAACGCGCGATGGGCTTCTATCTGGACGGCAGGGTGTCCGCGGTTTTCGGCACGCATACCCATGTGCTGACAGGTGACGCGCAGGTGCTGCCCGAGGGTACGGGCTATATCACCGACGTCGGCATGACGGGCGTGATCGACAGCATTTTGGGCGTGAAGAAGGAGATCATCCTCAGGCGCTTTACCACACAGCTTCCCGAACGCTTTGATCTGGCGCGGGGTGCCTGCAAGCTCAACTGCGCGGTATTCGATATTGATCGAAACTCCGGAAAATGTACTGCCGCTCAGTCATATGAACTAATATAATTCCATTTTTCTTTTCTTTTTTTGTATACAAAATGCTTGCTTCTTGAGGCTTTTTAGTGTATAATAATACAAGTTTGTAACAAATAGTATTTTGTCATCTTCTGCGCTCATATCATGCGCGCTGACGATGTACGGAAAAAGGATGTGTTTACGTTGATTAACGGTGAAACTCTAAAACAAGCGATTATTTCTGGTGCAAATAATATCTCGTCCATCAAGGCGAGAATCAATGACCTCAATATCTTCCCTGTACCCGACGGTGATACAGGTACCAATATGTCGATGACGATCACGGCGGCTGCCGAGGCGCTCAAGGACGCTGAGCCTGCCGATGTATCCGAAGTTGCGAACATGACCGCTTCCGCCATGCTGCGCGGCGCTCGCGGCAACTCCGGCGTTATCACCTCTCTGCTGTTCAGAGGTATCTCCAAGGGTCTGGAGGGCAAGGCTGAGGCTTCCGGCGCCGATCTGATCCACGCGCTGGGTCTGGGCGTCGAGGCTGCTTACAACGCGGTCACCAAGCCCACCGAGGGTACCATCCTCACCGTAGCCCGTATGGGTTATGAGGCAGGTCTTGAGGCGCTGGATACCGAAGAGGATCCCGCCGTACTGTGGGAGATCGTCTGTGACGCTTCTCTGGAAGCACTCGATCTGACTCCTACCTTGCTTCCTGTTCTGAAGAAGGCCGGCGTAGTTGACGCGGGCGGTAAGGGTATCCTGACCATCTTCGAGGGTATGCTCTCTGTTCTGCGCGACGGCGTTGTTGTCGAGATGAAGGAAGAAGAGTACGAGAAGGAAAACGAGGACGACTTCTTCCGTTCCGCCGCGGCTGAGTTTGACCAGGTCATCAACTTTACCTACTGCACCGAGTTCATCGTCGGTCGTAACGAAGAGTGTGAGAAAGACCCCAACGACCTTCGTCTGTATCTCGAGACCATCGGCGACAGCATCGTTATGGTAGCGGATGACGAGATCATCAAGGTTCATGTACATACCGAGACTCCCGGCGACGCGCTCCAGCACGGTCTTGAATACGGTCAACTCCTCACCGTTAAGATCGAGAATATGAAGGAGCAGCACAGAAAAGCAAAGGAAGAGCAGGAAAAGGCGAAAGAAAAGTCTGAGAAAAAGACTGAACTCGTTGTCGCCGAGCCTACCGAGGAATACGGCTTTGTCGCTGTAGCGGCAGGCGAGGGTCTGAGCAATCTCTTCAATGAGCTTGGCTGCCAGAACGTCGTTTCCGGCGGACAGAGCATGAACCCCTCTACCGAGGATATTTACGCGGCTGTTATGGCGACTCCCGCCAAGTGCATCTTCGTTCTCCCGAACAACAAGAACATTATCATGGCGGCTCAGCAGACTGCCGCGATCGTCGAGGACAGAACGGTCATCATCGTTCCGACCCGTACCATCCCGCAGGGACTTTCCGCGATGCTGGTATTCGATCCCGATTCCGACGCTGAGACCAACGTTGATAATATGCTGCAGGCGGCTAAGAACGTATCTACCGGTCAGATCACCTTTGCGGCGCGTGACTCCGAGTTCGGCGCCAGAAGAATCAAAGAGGGCGATATCATCGGTCTGGATAACGGCAAGCTCACCGTTACTTCTTCTTCTCCGAACAAAGCGCTGTACAAGCTCGCCAAGTCCATGATCAACAAGGAAATGTCCTTTGTGACCTTGATCTCCGGCGAGGGCGTCTCTGAGGAAGAGGCTGCTTCCGCGGTCGAAATGCTCGAGAACAAGTTTGCCGATCAGGTCGACATCACCTACATCAAGGGTGACCAGCCCGTCTACTACTACATCTTCAGCGTAGAATGACGCGCGCGGCTTTATCTGACTCTATGATGAGTTCATCATACTCATGAAAGCGTACGCGGCAATCTCAATCAATCATCAAGGCTGTTCCTTCGGGAGCAGCCTTTTTTTAAAATAGTCATTGCGAAGCCCTTGACACGTATCAAGGGCTGTGGCAATCTCAACCGATCAATACGAAGCTTAACGATAAACTCTACCGGGCAGATCGGTCTAAAACCTTATACAGCCGCAAGTAAAACAACATTTTACAATTGACATATATGTTCGATAATAGTATAATTAGCTGAGAGTGGTGGATAACAGATATGGTTTCCGTAATGTAAATTCCTAACTCCTCATTCCTAATTCCTAATTCCTAATTAATTGAAGGGTGGTGCGCTATGTCCCTATATGAGGTTCCGATCACAAAACTGAGCGGCATAGGGGAGAAGCGCGCCGCTTTGTTCCGCAAGCTCGGCATCGAGACCGTCGGCGATATGATCTCCTACTATCCTCGTTCCTATGAGAATTGGTCGGATACCACCGATATCGGCGCTGTTCAGCCTGAGGAAAAGTGCGTGGTGCGCGGAAGGGTCATGACGCCCGTGAATACGATCCGTATCTCCGGCGGCCGCACGATGGCGAAGCTGAGTATCAGCGACGATACAGGGTATTTGAACCTTGTCTTCTTTAATAATAAGTATATCTCGTCTATGCTGCGCTACGGTGAGACCTACCTGTTTATGGGTAAGGTCGCCTATGATAAGTACGGCTACCAGATGGTATCGCCCGAATTCTGTAAAGTGACCGAGGGTGATACGATCACGCCCGTATATCATTTGACCGCAGGGCTGAACAATCATATGATGATCCGCGCCGCGAAAGAAGCGCTGTCTATGCTGCCGCAGACGATCCACGATCCGCTGCCGGATGATATTTGCGAGCGCTATGATCTCTGTGATTTGTCGTACGCTTTGAACAATGTTCATTTTCCGATGGATCTGAACGCGATGGAAAAGGCACGTCACCGCCTGATCTTTGAAGAATTGCTGGTGCTGAACCTCGGTATGCACATGATGAAATCACAGTCGCATGAGCAGACGGCGGTTCATCTGTTAGAGGATTATACTGCTGAGTTCATTCAGACATTACCATATGAGCTTACCAACGCGCAGAAACGTGCAATCAGCGACTGCGTCGCCGATATGCGCGATAAGCCCTCTCCGATGAATCGTCTGATCCAGGGCGACGTCGGCTCGGGCAAGACCGCCGTATGTGCCGCCGTTTGTTATCATACCGTCAAAAACGGTTTTCAGGCGGCGTTTATGGCGCCGACAGAGATTTTGGCGCAACAGCACTTTGAGACATTTTCCGCGATGTTTGCCGATACAGACGTCCGTGTGGAGCTGTTGACAGGCTCCATGACTGCCGCCGAGAAAAGAAAAGCCCGCGAGCGGATCGAGAGCGGTGAGAGCGATATCGTGATCGGCACCCATGCGCTGGTGAGCGAGAGCACCGCGTTCTGTCGGCTCGGATGCGCAATCACCGATGAACAGCATCGTTTCGGCGTCGCTCAGCGAGCCCGACTTGCTTCAAAGGGCGAGCATCCTCACGTGCTCGTACTGTCGGCGACTCCGATCCCGCGTACCCTCGGACTGATCATCTACGGCGATCTGGATATCACCGTCATCGATGAATTGCCGCCCGGCCGCACCGAGGTGGATACCTTCTTCATACGCACCGATAAACGCGACCGCGCCTTGGGCTTTCTCAAAAAGCAAGTAGAGGAGGGCAGACAGTGTTATATCGTTTGCCCTTTAGTCGAAGAAAGTGAGGGCGTGGATGAGCTGCAAAACGCGACCGATTACGCCGCCGAGCTCATGTTCGGACCCTTCCGCGATATCTCCGTCGGCATTCTGCACGGCAAGATGAAAGCGAAGGATAAGGAAAAGGTCATGGCGCAGTTTGCGGCAAATGAGATCTCGATTCTGGTCTCCACGACCGTGGTCGAGGTCGGTGTCGATGTGAGGAACGCCACCGTGATGATGATCGAGAACGCCGATCGATTCGGCTTGTCCACCCTCCATCAGCTGCGCGGACGCGTCGGCAGAGGGCAGTATAAGAGCTATTGTATCCTTGTGTCTGACAACAAAGGAGAGAATACGGAGCAGCGCCTAGGCGTGATGTGCCGCACCAACAACGGCTTTGAGATCGCCGATATGGATCTGAAGCTACGCGGACCCGGCGATTTCTTCGGCAACCGCCAGCATGGCTTGCCGCAGTTGGATATCGCCGACTTCTCCGATACCGAGACCTTGGCGCAAAGTCAGGAAGCGGCGGAAACATTATTGCGCTTCTCGCCCGATCTGAGCGATGGATCGCTTCGGGCGCTTCGTGCCAAAATGCGCCGACTCTTTGCCGAAACCGAAAACACGATGAATTGATAAAAAGCGTCCGCAACTCGTTAGTGAGCTGCGGACGCTTTTGCAGGGCGGTTTTTGCTCCCGCCGTTTTTTCTTAATTATCCGATTTTGTGGACATCCTCAAAGACACAAATCAGTTGATTACTGAGCTGTCTGTCCACATGCAGACTGCCGAAATACCACTTTTGAAACAGCGTGTTGTGCATGACGGTATCGAGGAAAATGTTGAGATCGTTGATAGAAGCGTTGCGGTTGATCATCCGCTTGACCGAGGCGGGCGCCTCATGGGTGATGATGACGTCGAGTCGATGACGCTGCTCTTCGATGTTGACGATAGCGTATTCCAGTTCTTCATCGGTCGGCAGTGAGGGAGAAGATTCCGCCTCATCCATCTCGGGAGGTAAGCCTCCGCCGAGAGTAAAGATCTTATACCCCTCGATCAGGTATAATTCGCCGCGGTTCAGACAATAGATATTATCGGCGATCTTTCGCGCGGTGCCCTCGTGGAACGGTACTTCTTCAAATTCTTTGAGCCGTTCAAAATTCTCGTGAGCGCCTTCGACAAAGAGGATATCATACTTCTTTTTGGCGAGCTTTTTTAGGTTTTTAATTTCTTCTTTAGAATTATTCCAAATAAATCCGAAGTCGCCCGTGATGATCAGGCTGTCGCCTTTTTTCAGATGACCGAGGCGTCTTTCGTTAAATACATTGATATCTCCGTGTGTATCTCCAGTAATGTATATCAAAATGTTCCCCCAAAAACTTTGTAAATTTATGAATTTTGTGATTGATATCGTCACGCAAATAGTGTAAAATAAATGTGTATACGAGATTATTTTGTTTCTTCAAAGCAATTATAACATATGTTAAAAGGAAATGCTATGAATAAAAGAGTAAAATTTTTCATTTCAGTCATATTGATTTTTGCACTATTTGTCAGCAGCTTCATCATCCCGGCTTCCTCGTTTGAAACCACGGTTGAAACATCTACATCCGATCTCTTTTTGGTGAACCTCGATACCGATACGATCGTTTTCTCTCAAAAACCCGATACCAACTGGTACGCGGGCTCGCTTGCCGAGCTGATGACATTCCTGCTTTCCTATGAGATGATCCCCGATCTTAATGCGGCGACCTTCACTGTGGATCAGACCTTCATCAGCACGCTGCCGTATTCCGACGGATGTCTGGATAAATTTGTCGGTCAAACACTGACAGCTAAGGATCTGACGGCGATCATGCTGCTGACCTCCGGCAATGACGCCGCGTATGCGCTGGCGGACTTGTCCGCTAACAATGACAGAGACGCGTTTGTTGCCGCGATGAACGCGCGAGTTGCCGCGCTCGGAATGAAGAGTACGGCATATGTCAGCCCCGGCTTCAATAACACCAGCGCGCAGCATACGACCTGTCGTGATACCTATCTGCTTTATCAGGAGGTACGAAAGAACGACTTCTTCCTTTCCGTGATGAAGAGCAGATCCTATACGCCGACAGGCTTGGGCGAGGAATACACGGTCACTGCCGAAGCGTCGATTCTGAATGAAAACAGCCCTTACTACTTCCGCTATACCAATGACGCGATGTACTCTTATACCGAAGATACCTACGAAGAGCTCGTTGCGACTACCACCTATCGCGGCAAGACCTATCTCTTTGTCGGCTTGCTCGGATTGCATCAGAGTGAGCAAAACGTGTTTGCCGACGCCCGCAAGCTGACTTCTTG
Source organism: bacterium (assembly GCA_020624805.1). Lineage (GTDB taxonomy): Bacteria > Bacillota > Clostridia > Oscillospirales > Acutalibacteraceae > Ruminococcoides. The sequence continues at coordinate 24,388 of JAHKVW010000012.1, forward strand.
GGCGTATTTGAATCTTTCCGATCATAAGATGTTCAACGCGGAGGATGCACTGTCCGATCTGACGGTCACTGCCGACTGGGGTGACTATCAGGTAGGCTTACACCCGTATAATTCCGCGTTCAAGACATTGCCGAATGAATATGATGAAGCGAAGCTGACGTATCAGTTCGATATTCCCAAAACCGTGAAAACACCTTTTCTCGCCGGACAAACGCTCGGCAGGGCAAAGCTGTTTTATGCCGGAGAAGAGATCGATGATATCGCCCTGTCCTCCAATACCGATGAAGGTCTGGGGATGCTGTCCGATTTCGGAAGATTCACCGACTATGTTTATCGCCGTATGACGCCTCACCGCGAGATATTGGCGAAAGAATTCCCGACCGAGCCTGCTGTTCCCGTTGCACAGCCTTCTTCGGAGATGCCCGCCACAGACGCTGTTGTGCCTGCGACGGAGGCTGTCGTGCCCGCGACGGAGGGTTAAAGAATGAAACATATGATTCGATGGCTCTGTATCATGTTCGCGCTGATCGTCCTCTTTACCTGCGCTTTTTCCGCGCCGGTGGGAGCGCTCAGCTTTGAATGTGACGTAGAGCAGTATTCCGATACGCTGTTGATGATCAACCTGGATACCGATATGGAGGTCTATGCCAAGGAGGCGGACACCAAGCGCTATCCTTCCTCTTTGACCAAGATCATGACCTATATCGTCGCGGCGGAGTATTTTGATGATTTTGATACCAAGATCCCGATCAAGCAGACCTGCATCGACAGTGTGTTGGAGCAGGGGCTTTCCTGTACCGGCGTCGACTGGTATGTCGGCGATTCGCTGACGGTGGAGAACCTGTTGTACGCCTTGATGCTCCCCACCGGCGATGACGCCGCGATGGTGCTGGCGGATTACATCGGTGAGGGCAATATCCAGACCTTCGTCGATAAAATGAATACAAAGGCGGAAGAGCTCGGGTGCTCCGATACCCATTTTACCAATCCGTTCGGTGTTCATGATGAGAACCATTACACGACGGCGCGCGATCTGTTCAAGATCACCAAGCACGCGATGGGGCAGCCGCTCTTTTCCAAGATCTGCAATACGTCGACCTATTACGCCAAAGAGAATGATGACGTACCGTTCATCACGAGCAACTGGCTGATCGATCCGGCGCGCGGCGGTGATTATTATTATGTTTACGCGACCGGCGTCAAGAACGCAACTTCGCCTCAGGCGGGACGCTGTCTGGTGTCTACCGCGGTATACGACGGTTACTCCTATATGTGCATCGCTCTGCATGCCCCGTACGACGAGAAAAAGGAAGAGAACGAGCAGTACTGTATGTTGGAAGCCGCCAATATGTTTCGCTGGGCGTTTTTGAACCTATCCTTTGTTACTCCTGTGACCAAGGATACGCCTGTTTGTGAGCAAAAGATCGACCATGCGTGGGATACCAAGAGCATCCTTCTGGTGCCTCAGACCGACTGTAATGTCATCCTGCCGCAGGGCTATTCGGAGGGTGACGTCAAGATCACGCCCGACAGCACCGATCCCGTCAGCGCGCCGATCAAAAAGGGCGACATCATCACTACCGCCACCGTATACTATAAGAACGAGCCGTTTACGCAGATCAATCTGGTGTCGAACGATGACGTCGGCGTCAGCCCGATCCTGTATACGACTGACGCGATAAGAGGCGTGTTGACCTCACCGTGGTTCTTGATCGCGGTCGGACTGGTCGTTATCCTCTTCATCATCTATGTTTCGGTTTCTTCCTCTTACGCGAAGAAGCGTAAACGCGATCATAAGAAAACTAAAATCAAGTAAGCAGATCGGCGCTCAAACGCGCCGGTCTTTTGTTATGGCTGTGACGCGATCGGTATAATTTACAAAACCTTAACTTGACAGTGCCCGATCCTTCATATACAATATATGGTAGCTATATTGATGAATACTGACTTGTATCGCTGAGAACGCTGTTGTTGACGCGGTATGGTTTGTTATAATGAGTATGATTATGAAAACCAAACTTGCATGGATCCCGTTTGTACCGCTCTTTCTGGCGGCAGGTTTTCTGAAACTCGCTCAGGGTTTTATGCCGGACGGAGGTCTGATGGGATTAAGCTCGCTGCAGCTGGATTATTGTTATATCGGCGCTTGCGTACTGATCTTTTTGTTCACCTTGCTGTTTGTCCTTTTGGATAAAAAAATCGCGCAGTATTATCTGCCGCATAAGAATTTCCCCGCGGGACTGACCGGCATCGTGTTGTCGCTGCTGCTGGCGGCTGACGGCGGTTTCACCATTTTTCAGGTGTTCAGCTCGGGCAAGATCTCCGTATTAGAGATCCTCGGCGCGGTGTTTTCACTTTTATCCGCTGTGGTATTCATCGTTCTCGGTTTGAATCATTCTTTCCGCTATAAGGAAGGAAAGAGCTTATCTTTGATCAACGTGATCCCCGCGATCTTCTGCGGCGTCAGGATGATCCTCAGCTTTGTGCAGTTCACGACGATCTCGATCCGCTTGGCGGATGTCAGCTCCCTGATCTGCTATATTTTCGCGACACTGTTCTTCTTCAATTACGCGGTCGTGTTGTCGCGGATCAAGACCAAAAACGCGCTGAAATCCTGCTTTGTTTTCGGCTTGCCCGCTGTTGCGGCATTGATCCCGTACGGGATATACCATCTGGTGTTCCGATTCGATTCCGAGTTGATACTCAAAAACGCGCAGCCTCTCGAGATGCTGTTGCTCGGTCTGTATATTCTGTTTGTACTGATCGAAATAACCATGTTCGTTCGTGAAAAAGAGGAAGTCACACTGATCGAGGAGGAAGAAGCGCCGGTTGTTAATGTCGCTGCCGAGAAAGTCGAGGGCTTTATCGCCAGCAACTCCTGCGAGGATGAAAACGACAGCGTCGATGATACATCCTATCTCGAGAATCGTGATACCGAGGGTTTTCTGTATCAGGACACGCGCCGGATCAACGATAATCCCGAGGACAATGATGAAACGAAGAATGATGTGGAAAACTATTTGACCGAGATCCAGAAAGAAAACGATGAAGATGACGACGGACCGAAGAATTATGAAGAACGTCTGGATGAGATCGATAAATTGATCCTGGATATCAACAGTAAAACCGATTGATATAATGAATGAAACGATCTGAAAGGTGGGTGATAGCATGAAAAGACTGTGGTGTTGTATCATGGTTTGTTTGATGCTGTTCTCTTCTTTTTTTACTGTTTCGGCATTTGCGGCTCATGAGGATTTTGACGTCCGATCCGGCGTGCTGATCAAATACAACGGCAGTGACGTTGATGTGACCATCCCCGCGCACATTACCGCGATCGGAAATGAGGCGTTCACCGGTAATACCAAGGTGCAGAGTGTCAGATTGAATGACACGGTCCGAGTGATAGGGGACAGGGCCTTCTATTGCTGTTCCTCTTTACATAGTGTTACGCAGGGCGATAACATCACCGAGGTCGGCGATCTCGCCTTTTACGGTACGCCGTATCTGGATAACTCCGGCGATAAATATGTGATGCTCGGCAGTGTGCTGCTCTGGTATAACGGCACCTCCGACAGCGTCACGATCCCTTCTCGTTGTACATCGGTCGCTTCTTATGCCTTCGCGCGCTGTGAATACCTCAAATCCTTCACCGCGTATGACGGCTTGAGCAATATCGGGACAGGCGCTTTTTACGGCTGCTCCAAACTCGAATCCGTGAACCTTCCCTCGACGCTCAGCGCGGTCGGCGCTTATGCTTTTGATGGTACGCCGTATCTGAAGAATGCGGGTGAATATGCTGTCGCGGGCGACGGAGTGCTGCTGCGTTATCAGGGATCGGATACCGAGATCGAGCTCCCCGACACGATCAATAGGATCGCTTCCCATGCTTTTGTCAGCTCCAAGCTTAGATCCGTTACGATCCCCGAGAGTGTATACGCGATCGACGCTTATGCCTTTGCCGACTGTACCGGTCTGGAATCTATTCAGAATTCCGAGGGCTTGGTGACTATCGGCGACGGTGCGTTCAGAGGCTGCAAGAGCCTTGCTCAGTTCAAGACCCCTGAGAGCTTATCCTATATCGGTCAGCTTGCGTTCAACGGTGACTGCGCGATCAACAACGCCGTGCTTCGCGGCGATCATCTGACCGTTTCTTATAACGCGTTCAAGGGCTGTGATTCGATGCGCTATGTGCTGATGTCAGAGGGCGTAGCTCAGCTTTATGATAATGCCTTTGACGGATGTACCGCGCTGGAGGGCATTTCCATCTCGCCCAAAACGACCGATATCAGCGCTTCGGCGCTCAGCGGCTGTACCAATGCTGTTGTATGCTGTGAACAGGATTCTGAGGCGGAAACCGCTCTTTCCGGTCATATGATCAATAACGTGATGGGAGATGCTGACAGCAGCGGTGTACTCGATGTTGTCGACGCGACGACGATCCAGTGTTATATCGCGTATTTGGTGAAACTCAACGGTACGCAGACGGCTTCGTCGGATGTGAATTTCGACGGCACGATCAATATCATGGATGCGTATATCTGTCAGTTGAAATCCGTCCATTTGCTTTAGTTTTTTGTGATTAACCATTGACAGCCGCCTTTTTAGGTGATATATTAATCTTTGAAATATCGAATAGGGGACAATGTCCGCTGTTTCCGTGTTGACAGAGAGTCGTCGGTCGGTGCAAGACGGCACGCGCATAGCGGGATACCACCCCTCATATCGTATTCTATTGTCATTGCGAGGCTTTTGCCGTGGCAATCTCAACTAATGGAAGGATATGTCTCGCTCAGGAAATGGGGCGACGTGTGCCGCGTTAAGGCAGATAATGAGGATATTCATACCGATCGTTGTTGCAAGGTATTTAAGCCGTGACGCTCTCAATCGATTTGTGATGAATATCGAATCAGGTGGAACCGCGTCAATACGCCCTGTTATTTCTTCGGAAATAGCAGGGCTTTTATTATGAATTGTCATTGCGAGGCATTTATGCCGTGGCAATCTCAACCGAATAAACAAAAAGGAGAGGATCAATATGATCAATGTAGAATTAAAAGGCGGAGTGGTACAGCAGTTTGAAGAAAACATCACTCCCGCTCAGATCGCCAAGTCCATTTCCATGGGACTGTATAAAAACGTATGCGCCGCGCTGATCGACGGCAAGGTGTGCGACCTGCGCACCGAGCTGACCGCTGACTGCAAGGTGGAATTGCTGACCTTCGATAACGACGAGGGCAAGCAGGCGTTCTGGCATACGACCTCTCATATTCTCGCGCAGGCGGTCAAGCGTCTGTATCCGGAAGCCAAGCTCGCGATCGGTCCGTCCATCGACGAAGGCTTCTACTATGACTTTGATGTTGAAAAGCCCTTTGACAGTGAAGATCTCTTAAAGATCGAGGCTGAGATGAAGAAGATCGTCAAGTCCGGCATCGAGATCTCCCGCTTTGAGAAAGCGCCGCAGGACGCGCTCGATTTTCTGAATGAGATCGCAGAGCCCTATAAGGTGGAGCTCGCTTCCGAACACGCCGGCAAGGGCGAGCCGATCAGCTTCTATAAACAGGCGGAATTCGTCGATCTGTGCGCGGGTCCTCACCTGATGTCCGTCGCTCCGGTCAAGGCGTTCAAGCTGACCAACTGTACCGGCGCTTACTGGCGCGGTGACTCTAAGAACCAGCAGCTCTGTCGTGTTTACGGTATTTCTTTCCCCAAGGCTTCCATGCTCGAGGAGTACATCACCCGTAGAGAAGAGGCGTTAAAGCGTGACCATAACAAGCTCGGCAGAGAGCTCGAGCTGTTCACCACCGTTGATTATATCGGTCAGGGCTTGCCGATCATGCTGCCCAAGGGCGCTCGTATCATCCAGCTGCTGCAGCGTTGGGTCGAGGATCTTGAGCAAAAGAATGGTTGGCAGCTCACCAAAACGCCGTTTATGGCAAAGTCCGATCTGTACAAGATCAGCGGTCACTGGGATCATTATCAGGATGGTATGTTCATCCTCGGCGATCCCGATAACGACGACGAGGTCTACGCACTGCGTCCGATGACCTGTCCGTTCCAGTATCAGGCGTTCCTCAATCGCGGCAGAAGCTATCGCGACCTGCCCATGCGATTGAACGAGACATCCACGCTGTTCCGTAATGAGGCGTCCGGCGAGATGCACGGTCTGATCCGTGTCCGTCAGTTCACGATCAGTGAGGGTCATTTGATGTGTACGCCCGAGCAGCTCGAGGGTGAGTTTGAGCACTGCCTGAGCCTCGCGATCACCTGCTTGAAGACGCTGGGTCTGTATGAGGACGTATCCTATCGCTTCTCCCAGTGGGATCCCAACGACCGTGAGAAGTATATCGGCACCGAGGAAGAGTGGAACAATGTCCAGGGCATGATGGGCAAGATCCTCGATGACCTCGGCATCGATTATAAGATCGGTATCGGTGAGGCGGCGTTCTACGGTCCCAAGCTCGATATCCAGATCAAGAACGTATTCGGTAAGGAAGATACCCTGATCACCATCCAGATCGACCCGATGATCGCCGAAAAGTTCGGTATGGAATATGTTGACCGCGACGGCGTGAAAAAGCATCCGTTCATCATCCACCGTACCTCGATCGGCTGTTATGAGCGCACGCTGGCGCTGTTGATCGAAAAGTACGCCGGCGCGTTCCCGCTGTGGCTGGCGCCCGTACAGGTCAAGCTGCTGCCCATCGCCGACCGCCATCACGATCGTGTCTTCGAGATCGCCAAGGAGCTCGAGGATATGGGTATGCGCGTTGAGGTCGATGACCGTAACGAGAAGATCGGCTACAAGATCCGTGAGGCGCAGGTGCAGAAGATCCCTTACATGGTCATCATCGGCGACAAGGATATTGAGAACGATACCGTTTCCATCCGTCACCGCAAGGACGGCGATCTCGGCTCAATGTCCCTGAGCGAATTCAAGGACATGATGCGCGAGGAGATCGATACTAAGGCGATTAAATGATGCGGTGCTGTCCAAGAGCAGACGAAGTCTGCGATTGGCTTACAGCACCCACGCAAGGATCTCCCAATCAGCCGAGCGCTTTCGCGACGGCTGATTGGCTGAGATCTACTGCGATATACGAAAATTGACTTATAAAGGCAGGACAAATTGAGCAGGAACCAACGAAACTTTAAACTCGGAAAAGTGAATCGCGGCGTTCTGGAGGAACAGCAGGCGCGGGAGGAAAACAAGGTACAAAACCTGCGTGCCTTGCTGTATATCCTTCCGCTGATCATGCTTGCCGTTTTGGCGGTCGGGATCTTCTTCGGGTATAAGTTTTATGTGAATTCGCTCAACGAAAAAAGTCCGATCTCTCCCTCGGAGTATATTGAGGATGACACCCAATCATCTAATCCCATGTTCTTAAAAACCGTGAGTGCCGCTTCTCCGATCGACAAGGACTTTGTGCCCGAGACGGTCGAATGCTGCGGCATCCAAATCGCGCCCGAAGCGGCTGACGGTCTGAACAACATGGTTGCCGACGCGAAGAAGGCGGGCTTCGATCTGATGGTCGTGGAGGGCTATGTGTCCTATGACGATCAGGCAAAGCGCTATAAGGAAGAGGTAGAAAAATACCGCAAGGATTCCAAGGCGAGTCTGATCATGGCGGAGGCTCATGTCAAAAAGGAGCTGCCGCCGGCGGGGGAGAGCGAACAGCAAACGGGGCTTCTGGTCTATCTGACCGTCAAAACCGACGGCAAGTTCGCCGATACGCCCGCCTATTCATGGCTGACCCGACACTGTGTCGATTTCGGCTTCATCCTGCGCTATCCCAATAAGGAAAACGCGGGCGGTATCTCGTATTCCTCCCATCTGTTCCGTTATGTCGGCAAGACTTACGCCCATAATATGCGTGCGTTGGATATGAATTTTGACCGCTTTACGGAGTATCTCGCGGCGCATTAAGATTTCTTTTGCCCATCAGTATAAAAAATTAGAAAAAACACTTGCTTTTTGCAGATTATTAGTGTATAATACCTATGTTAATTATGGCTACACGAATATGGCTATGTGAAAGAGGTGAATGAAATGCAGGAAAAGATCCATCCTAATTATGGCCAGACTACCATTACCTGCGCTTGCGGTAATGTGATCGAGACCGGCTCTACCAAGAAGGATATCCGTGTTGAAATTTGCTCCAAGTGCCATCCGTTCTTTACCGGTAAACAGAAGCTTGTTGATACAGGCGGCCGTGTTGACCGTTTCAAGAAGCGCTTCGGTATGGAGAAATAATGAAAACGAGTTGAAGGCGGTACATCTGTACCGCCTTACTTAGTTAATGGCTCCCTTTGGTAAAGGTGAGATTCTGTCCAAATCTTGATTTGGGTTACAGAATCCATACACCGGAGAGCTGTCAGCGTAAGCTGACTGAGGGATTGTATCTATGGAGCGAAATATGTTTCGCGACTAACCAAAACATATTTTTGTGTTATTCATTTACCGGAATTATGAATACTTATAAAACCGTCAAAGAGTTTGCCTCTGATGAATTGGTCGAAAAGCGTTCTCGCTTTATCGGCTACTGCAAGCCTGTCACAACACAGGATGAGGCGATCGCTTTTATCAATGAGATCAAAACCAAACATTGGGACGCGCGTCATAATGTCTATGCCTATGTCATCAAGGATGAGGGCGTATCGCGCTACAGCGACGATAACGAGCCGCAGGGTACCGCGGGTATCCCGGTGCTCGACGCGATCCGCAAGCGCGATATCACCGACTGCGTCATTGTCGTGACCCGCTATTTCGGCGGCATACTGCTCGGCGCCGGCGGCTTGGTGCGCGCTTATTCCGCGGCGGCAAAGCTCGCGATCGACGCGGCGCAGGAGCGCGAGATGGAGCTGTGCTCCGTGTGTGAGGTGCGCTGTTCTTACACCTTATATGGAAAGCTCCCTTCTCTTGTCGCCAGATTCGGCGGCAGTATCGACGACTCGGATTTTACCGACGAGGTCACTGTCCGTTTCCATCTGCCCGAAGATGATCTTGTCGCTTTTAACAAGGCGCTGAGTGAGGAATCCTCGGGAAAGGTCGCGGCGACAGAGTGTAATAAAGATTTTTTTGACAAAGTTCAAAAATAAAAAGGGTATTTGCGTGTTTTTGCGTAATTAATAGATGTGACGTTATTGGCTCCCTTTGGTAAAGGTGAGATTCTGTCCAAATCTTGATTTGGGTTACAGAATCCATACACCGGAGAGCTGTCGCGTGAGCGACTGAGGGATTGTATCGATGTTCGAGCGTGAATATTCACGTGAGTAACCAATTTTTTAAACAGATATATAGATAATGTGAATAATGATAGATCTCTTGTAGGGGAGGGATATGCTCCTCCCGAGTATCATTGCATGATGCTGCATACTGAGACTAGTGAAAGTGAGAGCTTATGCCGCGTTTATCGGATGACTTTATCAGTGAAATCAAATATCGCAACGACCTCGGCGAGCTGGCGGCTTCTTATATGCAGCTCAAGCGCCGCGGCAGGAATCTGGTCGGTTTATGCCCGTTCCACGGCGAAAAAACACCTTCCTTCAACATCTATACGGAAAACGGTTCTTTTTACTGCTTCGGATGCGGCGTCGGGGGAGATATCATCACCTTTGTGATGAAGATCGAAAACCTCGATTATATGGAGGCGGTCAAGTTCCTCGCCGAACGCGCGGGTATGTCGATGCCCGAGGATGATTATGACGACTCGGTCGGCAAGCTGCGTACCCGCATTTATGAAGCGAACCGTGAGGCGGCGCGTTTCTTTTACGCAAAGCTGATGTCGAAAGAGGGCGCCGAGGGGCTCGCTTATCTGCGGAATCGTGGATTGGCGGACAGCACGATCCGTCATTTCGGTCTGGGCTTCGCGCCCGATGAACGATTTGCCTTGGGCAATCATTTGCGATCGCGCGGATTCACCGAGAATGAGATGATCGCGGCGAACCTGGTGTTTAAATCCCGCTCCGGTAATTCGGTGCTCGACCGCTTTTATAACCGCGTCATGTTCCCGATCATCGATGTTCGCGGCAACGTGATCGCGTTCGGCGGACGTATCATGACCGATCAAAAGCCCAAGTATCTGAACACCTCCGATACCTTGGTGTTCAACAAGAGCTACAATCTCTTTTCGCTGAATAACGCGAAGAACAGCAAGAATGACGCGTTGATTCTCTGCGAGGGCTACATGGACGTCATCTCGCTGAATCAGGCGGGCTTTACCAATGCCGTCGCCACACTGGGTACGGCGCTGACCGCCGATCAGGCGGCGCTGATGAAGCGCTACTGCAAAGAGGTCATCATCTGCTACGACGCCGATGAAGCCGGTCAGAAGGCGACCGCCAGAGCGATCGATATCCTGCGCCGCGCCGGATTGGTGGTCAAGGTGATCTCCATCCCCGACGGCAAGGATCCCGATGAATTCATCCGCCGCCACGGCGACAAGGGTCATGCCGCTTTTCAGAATGTGCTGGATAACAGCGGCAACGACATGGAATATCGGATGCAAAAGCTCAAATCCCGCTATGATATGAACAATCCGCAGGACAAGCTGAATTACCTCAATGAGGGCGTCAAGCTGCTCTGCGAGCTGGACAACCCCATGGAGCGCGATATCTACGCCTCGCGGCTGAGCGATGAGACCGACGTTTCCAAAGCCTCGATCCTCGAGCATGTGAAGCAGGGGATGCGCCGCAAAGAGCGCTATCGCCGCAAAAATGAATTCTCTCAGCTGCAAAAGGATATTTCGGCGCGGGATGACAGGATCAATCCGCAGCACGCGTCCAATCTGCGTGCCGTATCCGCAGAGGAGAATCTGATCGCTTTTTTGGTTAATAATCCCGATAAGCTGGTTTATATCCATGAAAAACTCCGACCCGAGGATTTTACCACGGATTTCAACCGGAATCTGTTTGAATATTTCTCTGTAAGAATTATAAAACAACAAGACCCCATGACGGCGCTGTCGATGGATTTCACCGCCGACGAGCAGGCTAAGATCGTGCGCATCGTCAATTCCGGCGCCGATCTGCCGCGCACTCAACAGGCGCTGGATGAATATATCGATATCATTCTCGATGAAAAGGCAAAGCCGACCGAGAGTGATATCCGCAACAGTACACATGACGAGTTCACGAATCTGTTTTCTCGTCTGAAGGATAAACACGAGTGACCGAACTTCGGTCAAAGGATCACGGAGCGTAAGCTCCCCGCAACGTTTATGATAGAAAGGATGATACCCGATGTCCGCAGCAGCAGATAAGAAGAGCCTTTTAAAGGAATTGACCGATCTTGCCAAGACCAAGGGAAATATTACCAACAAAGATATCCTCGACGCGATCGGCGAGATGGATATCGACCCCGAACAGCTTGAAAAACTCTATGATTCTCTGGAATCAGCCGGTATCGAGATCGTCGAGACCGACCTCGAAGAGGATCTGAATATCGACAACCTCAATATCAGCGGCAACGTCAAGGATGACGATACGGCTACCGAGACGTCTACCGTTGAAGCGGCGGATAATATCTCGATCGATGACCCGGTCAAGGTCTATCTCAAAGAGATCGGCCGCGTACCGCTGCTCACTCCCGAGGAGGAGGTCGAGCTCGCGATCAAGATCTCCGAGGGCGACGTCAACGCGAAAAAGCGCCTGTCGGAGGCGAACCTGCGACTGGTCGTCAGTATCGCGAAGCGTTATCTCGGACGCGGTATGCACTTCCTCGATCTGATCCAGGAGGGCAACCTCGGTCTGATCAAGGCGGTCGAAAAGTTCGATTATACCAAGGGCTTCAAGTTCTCCACCTACGCGACATGGTGGATCCGTCAGGCGATCACCCGCGCTATCGCGGATCAAGCGCGTACCATCCGTATCCCTGTCCATATGGTCGAGACTATCAATAAGGTCAAAAAGGTTTCTTCTCAGCTGCTGCACCAAAACGGCAGAGAGCCCTCCGCCGATGAGATCGCCGAAGAGCTGAATATGCCTGTCGATAAGGTGCGCGAGATCATGCGCGTGGCACAGGAGCCTGTTTCTCTCGAGACCCCGATCGGTGAGGAGGAGGACAGCCATCTGGGCGATTTTATCCCCGATGACGACGCCCCCGCGCCTGCCGACGCCGCATCCCATACCATGCTGCGTGAACAGCTCATGGAGGTGCTCGACACCCTGACCCCCCGTGAGGAAAAGGTGTTGAGACTGCGTTTCGGTCTGGAGGACGGCAGAAGCCGTACCCTCGAAGAGGTCGGTAAGGAGTTCAACGTCACCCGTGAGCGTATCCGCCAGATCGAGGCAAAGGCGCTCAGAAAGCTCCGTCATCCGTCCCGCTCCAAAAAGCTTAAGGACTTTCTGGACTGAGCCTATGACGTATGAAGAATGCGGCGCGCTCCTTGATGAGATCGCCGAGACCCTTCCGCAGGAGCTGTACCGTGAGCTCAACGGCGGTATCGTGTTGGAGGACGGCGTTCGCTACCATTGGTACGCGCAGAACAACGATCTTTACATACTCGGCGTGTATGTCCGCGATAATCTGGGCAAGTCCATCAAGATCTATTACGGTAGTATCATTCGTGTCTACCGCAATAAAACGCTGGAGGAATACCGCGAGATCCTCAGAAGAGTGTTGGTGCATGAACTAAAGCATCATAACGAATATCTCGCCGGCGCCGACGATCTTGAGTATTACGACGATGAACAGATCAGCAAGTATCTCGAATCAAAGGGCTATACCATCAAATAACACAGCGCTCCTGTACCCGCAGGAGCGTTATTGTATAGAAAAACCTATTCAGCCCCCTCTGACGGACACGCGTGTCACGGGGGCACGCAAGTAGGATGATAAATAGGGACTAACGAAAGAATGCAAGGGGAGAGATAACGCGACGATATAAAGAAAAACAGAGATTGACTCAATAACACGTAAAAAGGCACTTTATATGCGGCTTGAGTTAAAAGCCAAAGAATCATTGTTATGGTTCGTTATCTCTCCCTCAGTCGCCTAAACGGCGACAGCTCCCTCGTCAGAGGGAGCTTCGGAAACGTTCTGCGTTTTATATCATATACTTTTTCGACAAACCGGCTCTCCTGTATCCAGGAGCGTTTTTTGCCTCCCTTTGGTAAAGGGAGGTGCCGAGGTACGAGGTGGAGGGATTGCATTAAATGATCGACCGAAGGGAGAACCTCTCATTCTTATCACACTTTAAACTGTGTATAAATATTTATGCGATTCATTATTATTTCTATTTACATTTATGTTTTCGTGTGGTAAAATAGTAAAGCAAGAAAATGTCACATCGGTCAAAAAGGAGTATGACTATGCCTGCAAAACCCAATGCTGAGTTTACGAATGATTTGTTTAAAGCGATATTGACCCTTGAAACCGTAGAAGAATGTGAGGCATTCTTCAAGGATCTGTGCACGATCCCCGAGCTCAAGGCGTTATCCCAGCGCTTTGCCGTTGCGATGATGCTCGACAAGAATATGGTTTACAACAAGATCGTCGAGGCGACAGGTGCGTCCACCGCCACTATCAGCCGCGTGAAGCGTTCGCTCGATTATGAGAACGCCGGCGGATATACCCTCGTCTTTGAGCGCTTAAAGGAAAAAGAATGAGCGGTTATCGGTATTTCTCTCAGTTCTATGACAATCTGACCTTTAATGTGGATTACAAAAAACGCGCTGATTATATTCAGAGCGTTTTATCTTTATACGACCACGACTGGGGGTTGACGCTCGACCTCGCCTGCGGTACCGGCTCCCTGACGCTCGAACTCAAACGCAGGGGAGTGGATGTGTTCGGCATCGACGGATCCGCCGAGATGCTCAGTGTCGCGATGGATAAGGCGTATGACGAGGATTTGCAAATCCTTTTTCTCTGTCAGCAAATGGAACAGCTCGACCTGTACGGTACCATCGACACCTGCGTCTGTACGCTGGACAGCCTCAACCATATCACCGATCCGGAGCAGCTGCAAAAGGTGTTCAACCGTGTGGCGCTGTTCATGAACCCCGACGGTACCTTTGTGTTCGACGTCAACACCGTCTATAAGCATCAACAGATTCTTTCGAACAATACCTTTGTCTATGACACGGACACTGTGTTTTGTGTCTGGCAAAATTCTTTGAAAGAAAATAACATCGTGAATATCGAGCTGGATCTCTTTGAGAGAGAAGGGGAGAGCTACTTCCGCAGCTCGGAGCATTTCAGCGAACGCGCGTATGAGATCGATGAACTCGTAAGGATGCTGACGAAAGCGGGCTTTGAGGATATCAAGGCCTTTCACGATATGACAATGGAACCCCTGCGCGATGACAGCGACCGTGCGGTATTCGTCGCACGGATCAGGCATGTGATCAACAGAGAATGATTCTGCTGTGTAGGGCGGGGGCTTGCTCCCGCCGAACCTATAATACTGAACAGAAGGGAAAAAACCCATGGATAAAATCATCAGATGTATCACTTCCGACGGAGCCGTGATGGTCTCCGCGATCGATTCGACCGATATCGCCTATAAGGCGAGCGTCATCCATCATACAAGCCCTGTGGCGTCCGCCGCGTTGGGCAGGCTGTTATCTGCCGCTTCCATGATGGGCGCACAGCTGAAATCGTCCAAATCCACCCTGAACATCCGCTTTGAGGGTGACGGTGAGTTGGGCGCGTTCATGGCGGTCGCCGACAGCAGCGGCAACGTCAAGGGCTTTGTCACCGATCCCGATTGTCCCACAACTCATTATGAAAACGGCAAGCTGAATGTCGCGCAGGCAGTCGGCGCGGGCATCATCAGCGTGATGAAGGATTTCGGTGAGGGAGAGCCGTACATCGGCAAGATCCCGATCGTATCGGGTGAGATCGCCGAGGATATCACCAATTACTACGCTACTTCCGAGCAGATCCCGACCGTATGCGCCCTTGGTGTGCTGATCGACAAGGACAGCTCTCAGGTTTTGTTATCCGGCGGTCTGCTGATCCAGCTTTTACCGGGCGCCGACGATTCCACCATCGACAGGATCGAGGCGAATGTCGCCAAGCTTGATTCCGTCACCACCATGCTCGCCAAGGGCCTTTCCGCGCTCGATATGTGTAAACAGGCGCTCGACGGCTTTGAGGTCGAGGTGCTGGATGAATTCGAGGTCAAGTATGTCTGCGGCTGTTCCAAAGACAAGATCCGCTCGCTGATCGCATCGATGCCCAAGGAAGAGATCCGCGCGATGATCGACGAAAATCACGGCGCCGAGGCTAATTGCCGATTCTGTAACAAACGGTATACATTTACAGAAAACGAGCTGGAAGAATTGTTGAAGAAAAAATAAGAAAATTTAAAAAAACCTCTTGACTTTTCGATCGGAATATTGTATTATATACGAGTCGCAATGAAGAGGCGAACGGTTTGGGAGCATAGCTCAGCTGGGAGAGCACCTGCCTTACAAGCAGGGGGTCACAGGTTCGAGCCCTGTTGTTCCCACCATACCATGGCCCGGTAGTTCAGTTGGTTAGAACGCTAGCCTGTCACGCTAGAGGTCGTCGGTTCGAGCCCGATCCGGGTCGCCAATTTTGCCTCTGTAGCTCAGTTGGTAGAGCAGGGGACTGAAAATCCCCGTGTCGATGGTTCGATTCCGTCCGGAGGCACCAATATTTGCGGATGTAGCTCATCTGGTAGAGCGCCACCTTGCCAAGGTGGAGGTAGCGGGTTCGAGCCCCGTCATCCGCTCCATAGACGTGAAAAGGACTTAACATCGCTTAAGTCCTTTTCCGCTAAATATAGGTTGTGACATATCATAATTGTCATTGTGAGGCTCCCGAAGGAGCCGTGACAATCTCAACCGAATTACTTCTGCGACATAGCCAAGCGGTAAGGCACGAGTCTGCAAAACTCTGATTCCCCAGTTCGATTCTGGGTGTCGCCTCCAATTGCCCCACAGTTTTCTGTGGGGCTTCATTCTTACTATAGGTGATTTTGTGGAACCGCAAA
>JAHKVW010000097.1 GCA_020624805.1 bacterium
AGGTGACGGGAGGAGCAAGCCCCTCCCCTACAATGGGCTTCATCTGCTTCGCGATTAACCGGGATAGATCGGAAACGTTGCGGTATATTTGTAGGGGAGGGTCTTTGAGGAGTTGTCCAAATCTATGATTTGGTTTACAACTCCCATGCAACAGCGCTCCAAGAGCAGATTTATCTGCGATTGGCTAAGCGCCACTGCTGCTCCTCCCGCAGTAGGGCGTTGGTCGAGATGCCACGTCAGTTGAGAAGATGTACATTTTGTAGGGGCTTCATCTGCTCCGCGTTTGGATGAGATATATCGGAAAGGTAGCGGGAGGAGCAAGCCCCTCCCCTACAATAGACGTTACAGCGTCATCTACCAATGGGTGTGGGCGGAGCCCACCATTAATTCCTAATTCCTAGCTCCTAATTCCTAATTTCCAATTCCTCACTCCTCACTCCTCATTATCCCCTTTTCTTCCTTTTTTCTATAGACATCGCGGCTCTACTGTGCTAAAATACTGGTAGTCCAAATAGAATCGAAGTGTACAATATGAAAAAATGGATCGCTTTACTTCTTGCGATGTTGACGGTAACAGCGCTCGGCGCGTGCCAAACCAATAAAAAGGATGATAAGGCAACAGAAGCTCCCGCGGCGACCGCCGCTGTGACCGAGGCTCCGACTCAGGCTCCCGCCACAGAAGCCGCGGCGGTATCGGCGCAAGCTCCCGCGCCGGTGGACGCGTCATGGTTCAATGACGCGGTGTTCGTCGGCGACAGCGTCACGCTGGCTTTGGATTATGCCTGCAGCGGCGACAAGACCCTGCTCGGTAACGCGCAGTTCGTCTGCGCGCAGAGTCTGGGCTACCACAACGCGCTGTGGGATCTGGATACCGAGGGCGCGGTACACCCCACCTATCAGGGCGAGACGATCCTTTCCGAGACCGCCGCCGAAAAGACCGGCGCTAACAAGGTATTTGTCATGCTGGGCGTCAATGATATCGGCACCTACGGCGCGGATGACACGATGGAGCAGGCAAAACAGCTCGCCGAACGCATCCTCTCCCACACCCCGGGCGTCAAGCTGTATTTTCAATCCACCACTCCCATGCTCGCCGACAAGGAAAGCGGCTGGCTGAACAACGACAAGATCACGGATTTTAACGAGCAGTTGAAGACATACTGCGCGGAGCAGGGCTATTCCTTCATCGACGTATACCATCAGGTATGCGACGACTCCGGCGCGCTGAACCCCACCTATTGCAGCGATCCCGACAATCAGGGCATCCATTTCAACACGGACGGCTGTACCGTATGGGCGAATTACCTCAAGAGCACGGTCGCGCAGCTCGAAGCCGCCACCGAAGCGCCGACGCAGGCTGATACACAGGCGGATTCATCATCGACCGACGGATCATCCACGCCGGAGGACAGCTCGTCCTCCTCGGACGACGGCATGGTGGAGATCAACTATTACGCCCCCGACGAGCAATAAGCCACCCCGATACAAGCACAAAAACAGGATTTCCCCATTTTATTCGGTTGAGATTGCCACGGGGATAAACACGCGTGTTTCCCCCTCGCAATGACTATTTGAATCATGATGGCATACGAAACTGTCGCTCAGGCGGCAGTTTTTTTTTTGATGAAAGGTTACAGAGAACACAACGTCACAAAGAACCCGTAGGGCGGGGGCTTGCTCCCGCCGAAACGTCTGTGCAGACGTCACCCACCGCAAAGCAAATGTTTGCTTCCGTAGGGATGACCATTGGTCATCCGCAGAATGACGAGCGTTGCTGTTATCGAAAGCCATAGATAGAACATACACGTTCCTGACATGCGGACGATCGATGATCGTCCCTACGGGCGAGGCTCATTGTCATCCCATCGAACATCATTAACCGGAGAACACAAAATAACCGCTGCCCATGTGGACAGCGGTTTTGTCATTATCTTCTCTTTTATCCAATCACATATGGGATCTCTATATCCGCCAGATAACGGAGAATAAAGGTAGCGTCGATAACCTCAAGTACACCGTTTTTATCGACGTCGGCGAACATCAGGGTCTCTTCATCCGCTTGGGTGCTCATGTTCGAGAGATAGTGCTGTACCTCGGTGACGTCCATCACCGTGATCTGACCATCGCCGTCCGCGTCGCCGACCTTCGGTATGATAAAGGTAAAGCCGTTATCATTGGCGTATTCTTCGGCAGCGGTGCCGGGATAGCCGTAGATGGTAAAGCCGTCAACCATCTGGAACCAATATTGATCATCTGTATAATAGCCAAATGCGCGACTGCCGATACCCGTGACAGAGTCGGGAATGACGATGCCCATCAGACCAGTGCAGTAGAAAAATGCCTTGTCGCCGATGCTCGTGACCGAGTCGGGGATCGTCACGCTCGTCAGCCCTGTACAATAGGAAAACGCATAGTCGCAGATATCTGTGACCGATTCGGGGATCGTGATGCTCGTCAGTCCCTCACAGCCGGCAAACGCGCTGCCGCCGATACTCGTGACTGAATCGGGGATATCGATGCTCGTCAGTCCATAACAGCCGACAAACGCACGGACGCCAATATCCGTGACAGAATCGGGGATATTGACGCTCATCAGTCCTGTACAGCCGTGAAACGCATCATTATCGATTTTCGTTACTGAGTCGGGGATATCGACTCTCGTCAGTCCCGTACAGCCGACAAACGCAGATTCGCCGATATTCGTGACCGAGTTTCCGATCGTCACGCTCGTCAGTCCCGTACAACCGTCAAATGCATTTCTACCGATACTCGTGACCGAGTTTCCGATCGTCACGCTCGTCAGCCACTTACAGCCGGCAAACGCGCCGCCGCCGATACTCGTGACAGAATCGGGGATCGTGACACTCGTCAGTCCCCTACAGCCGTAAAACGCATATGCACCGATACTCGTGACGGAATTGGGGAGCGTAATACTCTCCAGATCCATAGAGTTGTAAAACGCATAATCGCCGATACTCGTGACGGAATTGGGGAGCGTAATACTCTCCAGATCCATAGAGTTGTAAAACGCATAATCGCCGATACTCGTGACGCCGTCTGTCAGAATAACCTTGGTGATACTGCTTCCCCACGGAGCTCTTTTTCGATCATCATAATATCCCATTTGTCCACTACCGCTGATGGTCAGTACGGTACCGTCAAGCTTCCATGTGCAATCGCCGGTCGTACCGCTCCTTGCACCGGTCGACGACGCGTCGATTTCTTCCGCTACAGCACTGAACGGCACGATGGAAAATACACTCAGTACCATGATCAGTGACAGCAACAGGCTGATGATTTTTGTATGCTTGCCCATGTTTTCCTCCTTATTCGTTTTGTCATCCTTCAGAACGATCCTCGGGATGAATTAAGATATAATCACGTTAGTTCTCATTTTCGGAGAACAGTTGACAGTTTTATCTTAGCATAGGACGAAAGCAAACGCAATACAAAAACACGTTTTTCGCAAACAATGTTCGCAAAAAAACAGCACCGCCTCATTGGAAACGGTGCTGTTGCTTGATGAATCTTTGATCCCGCCGTTGATCATACGTCAATCACCTATCGGCGTTTGCAAAAGGCGGAACGGGATGCAACATCATGTTGCTTAGTTTCTTCTGCCTCTGCCGCCGCGGGGACCACGACCTCTGCCGCCGTCACGACGGGGCTTGCGCTCCTCATCGGGGTTGTTCTCGGGGGTCAGACCGTCTACCTCGATCAGCACATCTCTGCGGCTGAGGTTCAGTCTGCCCTTGTCGTCGATCTCCTGTACCTTGACGCGGATGACGTCGCCGACGTTGACGACGTCGGTCACCTTGTCGACACGCTTGACGTCGAGCTGGCTGATGTGTACCAGACCCTCCTTGCCCGGAGCGATCTCGACGAACGCGCCGAAGTCCATCAGGCGGGTGACCTTGCCCAGATACATGGCGCCGGGCTCGGGATCGGTGGCGATGGTCTGGATGATCTCGATCGCGCGCTGGCACTTCTCAGCGTCAAGACCCGCGACGAATACCTGACCGGTCTCGCCCTCTTCCTCGATGTCGATCTTGCACTCGCACTGCGCCTGGATCTCCTTGATGACCTTGCCGGACTTACCGATGACCTCGGCGATCTTGTCGGCGGCGATGGTGGTGGTGAACATCTTGGGAGCGTACTTGCTCAGCTCCGGACGAGGCTCGGCGATCGCCTTGAGCATGATCTCGTCGAGGATGTAGTTGCGCGCCTTGTGGGTCTTTTCGAGCGCTTCCTTGACCATCTCGGGCAGCAGACCGCTGATCTTCAGATCCATCTGGATCGCGGTGATACCGTCATGGGTACCGGCAACCTTGAAGTCCATATCGCCGAAGAAGTCCTCAAGCCCCTGGATATCGACCATGGTCATCCAGCGCTCACCTTCGGTGATCAGACCGCAGGAGATACCGGCGACAGGCGCCTTGATCGGCACACCCGCGTCCATCAGAGCGAGGGTGGAACCGCAGACGGAGCCCTGCGAGGTGGAGCCGTTAGAGGATACGACCTCACTGACGAGGCGTAAGCTGTAGGGGAAATCCTCCATCGAAGGGATCACGGGCAGCAGCGCTCTTTCCGCCAGCGCGCCGTGACCGATCTCGCGTCTGCCGGGACCGCGGGAAGGACGGGTCTCGCCGACAGAGTAGGAGGGGAAGTTGTAGTGGTGCATATAGCGCTTTTCGGTCTCGTCATCGATACCGTCGAGCAGCTGCATATCGCCGACCGTACCGAGGGTGGCGATGGTCAGAACCTGTGTCTGACCGCGGGTGAACAGACCCGAGCCGTGTACGCGGGGCAGGATACCGACCTCGCTCGCGAGCGGACGGATATCATCCATGCCTCTGCCGTCAACGCGCTTCTGCTCGTCTAAGAGCCAGCGGCGAACGATGAACTTCTGTGTCTTGTACAGGCACTCGTCGATCTTCGCTTCACTTTCGGGATAGATCTCGTCGAACTTCTCGTGAACCGCCTCATAAATGGGCTTTAAGCGCTCGTCACGAACGGTCTTGTCGTCGGTGTCGAGAGCCGCCTTGACGTCCTCCTCGGCGAAGGCTTTGATCGCCTCGAACATCTCATGATCCGGCTCGTTAGAGGGATATTCAAACTTGGGCTTGCCGATCTCGGCTACGATGCCCTTGATGAATTCAATGATCTTCTGGTTGGCTTCATGACCCGCCATGATCGCGTTGTACATGACCTCGTCGGAAACGCAGTTCGCGCCGGCTTCGATCATCGCGATGCGGCTGTCGGTAGAAGCGACGGTGGTGGACATATCGCTGACCTTGCGCTGCTCGGCGTTGGGGTTGATGACGATCTCGCCGTCGACCAGACCGACGGAAACGCCGGAGATCGGGCCGTTCCACGGGATGTCGGAGATGGAGATCGCGATCGAGGTACCGATCATCGCGGTGATCTCGGGAGCGCAGTCGGGATCCACGGACATCACGGTAGCGACGATACTGACGTCGTTGCGCATATCCTTGGGGAACAGCGGACGGATCGGGCGGTCGATGACGCGGGAGGTCAGGATCGCCTTCTCACTGGGTCTGCCCTCACGGCGCATATAGCTGCCGGGGATCTTGCCCACGGAATAGAGCTTCTCTTCATAGTCCACGGACAGCGGGAAGAAGTCAATGCCGTCCCTCGGCTTTGCGGAAGCGGTAGCCGCTACGTGGACGACGGTCTCGCCGTAGCGTACCAGACACGCGCCGTTGGCGAGCTGGGTCATTTTGCCGGTCTCAACGACCAGCGGTCTGCCCGCGAGCTCGGTCTCGAACACGCGGTACTTGTCAAAAGTCATAGCTTGATTAGCCATAGAGTTACCTCCTGTGAAATGAATTGGTACAGGATCTTTACAGCCGTTTAGCAATAAAACCAGATCTTTTTATAATTAGGAATTAGAAATGAGGAATGAGGAATTAACGGCGGGCGCTGCCCGCACCCGTTTTATATAAGAATCAAAAACGTTTCTTCAATATCCTATAGGAATCAAAAACACGAAGTGTTTCCCGAAATTCCTAATTCCTAACTCCTAATTCCTCATTAAAAGACCTCGTTTTACCGCTAAGCTGAACTGTAAAATCCCGAGAATGGATTGAATTTGCAAATCGCCTATGACGAAATGCAGGGCAAACGGAAAGCTCCGTCTGCCCTCATGCTGTGCCTGACAGTAATAATCTGAATCATGATTTTGACGGGCATATTTTAGCCTGCCCTTTGTTAAAATCCGCGTCAACCCGTAAAGGGTTGACTGTGGTTTTGTCGCGGTCAGCCAAAAATCTGCTCCATCAAAATTCCAGAGGACTGAAATGCGCAAGATTTCGAGCAAGTTTCGGTGCAAAAAGCGAAGTCAGGCTGGCGCCTGACGAGATTGATAAACCGAAACCTGCCGAAATATTGCCATTTCAGCAGGTTCAGATTATTCCTGTCAGGCAATTGATTACTTACGGATACCGAGTCTTTTGATGATGGAACGGTATCTCTCGATATCTACCTTGGTGAGGTAGTTGAGCAGCGCGCGGCGCTGACCGATCATCTTGAACAGACCGCGGCGGGAGTGATGGTCCTTCTTGTGGATCTTGAGGTGCTCGGTGAGGTCGTTGATTCTCTTAGTGAGCAGAGCGATCTGAACCTCGGGAGAACCTGTGTCACCCTCATGAGTCGCATACTCCTGCATGATAGCAATCTTTTCTTCCTTCAGCATTTGTTTTCACCCTTTCGTTATTTATTGCGCTCCGCATAGTACAGGGCAGGTGAAGTCCTCATAGAGGCGTAGCCCCTGAACCATATCGGGCGTTATCGGCACACGCTGAACATCCGCTCAGCGGATACCAAGAGTTATCATACCACAATTCTTCTCAAATGTAAAGAAAAATCGGATAGAACTTCTTCCTATTTTATCGGATATCAGCTGTCTTTTTTGGACAAATTACCCATCAGCTCCCGCGCCTGCTTCTTCTGCGCCTTATCCAGCGCGCGATAACGGGCGATCAGTCCGCGCTCATCCTTGCTGAGCTGATAGATGGGGCTGTTGTTGCGGGCGGTGTCCTTCAACCCCTGCACGGCGGGATCGTCGGCGGCGTCCATGGGCAGCAGCTCCGCGGGCGGCACGTTGTAGATCGCGGCGAGTCGGACGATGGTTCTCAGGTTCGGCTCGGTATCGCCGGTCTCATATTTGGTATAGGTCGAGCGCTCGATATTCAGCGCGTCGGCAACCTGCTTCTGCGACAAAACGCACGCCTCGCGATAATGCCGGAGCTTATCGGCGACCTTATCATTCTTCGGCGACATGGGATCGACCTCCTTTTCCGCGTATTAGGAATGTTCATTGCCTCTGTCCGCGTGATCGGATGGATCCGCGGGCGCGCACAATGTGCTTTTCTCTCAGTATATCGTGAAGATCCTTCACTTTCCTCAACCTGTGCGCTTTTTTCACCCTCTCCCCCGCATGACTATCGATTTCAGAATCTGCCGCAAATGGCAGTATTTCGGCAATTTTCAGCTAACCGATTCCGGCAGGCGCCGGCATTAACGCTAAACCAATCGCTTCACTTTTGGAGTGTTGTTGCATGGATGATTTTACCAAATCAAAGATTTGGACAACGCCTCAAGCCCGCCTGCGCTTTCTGCGCCGAATCATGCTCAAAATCTTGCTCATTTTTCATTCCTTCGGAGCTTTGACGGTGCGGTGTTTTGTCTGACCGCGGCGGGATATATCCGCACAGTCAGGCAAATCGCGGATCCACTCCGCCTTGGGCGCCGTATTTCGCCTCGCGTTTCACGCGACAAACGGCATAGTTATGCCGATCCGCGCCCTGTATCCGGCATCCGTGAGCCTCATGAAAACGGGATCCTTATGATAGCTTTCCCCGCCCCGAAAAAAATATCTTGAAAAATCCGATAAAGTAGGTTATAATACTGAGGTACGGGAAACGACGGCTTTCAAATGACGCGCCCCGCCTCAACACTGCGGTGGATTCATGTTTTCGGCGCGAGCTATCAACCGGCTCATGTTCGATAGGACAGATCACCTTTCCGCGACATGAAAGAGCTTTCATGAGCCTCGCTATGACGCAGTCGATACCGCAACAGTTGTTTCGTTGCCCCGTACTTACCCAACAGAATATCCGCTAGAGTGGCGCAGTTGGTAGCGCAATTGATTCGTAATCAATAGGTCGTGGGTTCGAGTCCCATCTCTAGCTCCACGGGGCTGTAGAGATACAGTCCCGTTTTCTTTGCGTAGCTCGGTAGGGAAAGGTCCCATCTCTAGCTCCAACAGGCATCTGACATCAGGTGCCTGTTTGTTTATCTATCAAGGTCGCTAGGGCAATGTCTCCATCTCTAG
>JAHKVW010000098.1 GCA_020624805.1 bacterium
CATATCCGGTTGGTATGCCTTGACCTCGTATCGCGGCTCCTCCTCTCCCCATAATCCGGGGAATTATGGGGTCCCCAATACTCCCAAGAAGCGGAGCATACCTGCGAACGCTGATTGGCTGAGAGCTACTGCCATAACCATTAGTTCGCTCCTCGCGATGACAATTTATTAATTGTATCACAATCTTTTTTGATCTGCGCGCTCAGCTCGTCGATCGAATCAAAGCGCCTTTCCTCGCGCACAAAGGCGGTCAGCTCACAGGTCGCTTTCTTTCCGTACAGATCGCCGCCGCCGAAATCGAGCAAAAAGGTCTCGCACAGCGGCACCTCATGCGCGCCGACCGTGGGATGGACGCCGATGTTGGTCGCACCCTTATAGCGCCTGCCGTCGATGGTGAGCGTTGAGGCATACACCCCGTAGCGCGGCACGGTCAAGCTGTCGCCGATCGGGATGTTCACAGTCGGGAAGCCCATCGCGGAACCGATGTGATTGCCGCTGTCGATCGCGCCCTCGATGGCATACGGATAGCCGAGAAGCTTGTTTGCCTTTTCAATCCTGCCGTCGGCGATACAGCGGCGGATCAACGAGGAGGAGATCTGCTCGCCGTCACAATAGACCGGCTGTGTCACTTCGACCGCGACGCCATGCTCTTTGCCCAGCTTTGCCAACAGCGCGGTATCGCCCGCGCCGCCCTGACCGAAGTGATAGTTAAACCCGCAGGTTATCCTTTCGGCGTGCAGTCTGTCGCGCAGGATATCGGTGACGAACGCCTGCGGGCTCAGATCTTTTACGGCGTTGAAATCCGCGAAGATCAATTCATCCACGCCGATCTGTGCTAAGAGCTCCGCTTTTCGCTCGTTGGAGCTGAGCAGGGTCGGAGTCGGTCTGCCAAGCGCCTTTGCGGGGCTTTCGCGAAAGGTCAGCACCACACAGGGGCGTTCGCCTTTTGCGGCAACACAGTTGCCGATCACCGCGCGGTGACCGCTGTGTACGCCGTCAAAAAAGCCCAGCGCGACACATGTGCCGTTGTTATTCGGTATATATTCTTTCAGATCGTGATATACTTTCATATGGTTTCTATTACTAATCAAAGACTGTATTCGAAATAAAAAGCCTTCCCCTAGGGGGGAAGGTGGGCAATTTGCCGATTCGGGCAAATTGGTCGGATGAGGGGCTGACTTATCCAAGAGAATACTTAACAAAGGGTGATAAAACTGTTCCTTTATCCGCGGTAGACGAACAGCCTAACCGAGTTTGTTATTAATAGGAAAGGTTCTCCCCTCATCCGTCACCCTTGGTGACACCTTCTCCTCGCCGGAAGCGGCTTCCCCCTTGTCCGCTTGCGGACATTCCCCCAACGGGGGCACCCCGAGGGGAAGGCTAACGAACGACTGCCCTTCCGATATATAAAAAAGGGATTGTCGCGTTTTATAGCGACAGTCCCTTTTTCTTACTAACTGTCGATATGGTATCTATCTCATTCGTCCTCGATGTTCTCTCTGAGCTTATCCTTCAGGCTCGCGAAGAAATCCTCGGGATCGATATCGTCGGTGAAGGAGATCGGTTTGCTCTCCGCCTCGAGATTCACACGGCGGCCGGTGGTCGGCTTGCCCGATGACGAATAGATGTCCTCGTAGACGGGTACGGGCGGGATCTCTTCCTCCTCTTCCTGAGGCGCTTCTTCCTTTTCGGGTAGAGGCAGCTCATCGGGAAGATCCTCATCCTTGACGGGGGTGAATACCTTGGTGCCCTCCGCGTCGAGATCTTCCTCGGCATCTGTCTCAGCTTCCGGATCCGCCTCAGACTCGGCTTTTTCCTCAGACTGCGGCTCTTTTTCCTCGACAGGCTCGGGCGGTGCGGGTTTTTCCGCAGGCTTCAGATCCTCGGGCGCTACCGCGCCGAAGTAGATCTGATACCATACAAGGAACACATAGATCGTCCAGATCTTGCGGGAGTTATCCTCTTTTTCATCAAAATGCTCGTCCAGATACCGGAGCAGCAGCTCGGTGTTGAAGAATTTCTCGGCAGTCGGAGAGGTGAACATATCCTGTACGACATGATAATAATGCTCGTCCCTGAGCCATACACGCGTCGGCACGGGGAAGCCCAGCTTGGGCTTTTCGGCGACCTCTTCGGGCAGATGACGCGCCGCCGCCTTGCGCATCGCGTACTTGGTATTATATTTGTTGACACGCAGCGGAGTGGGCAGAAAGGACGCTACCTTGAACACCTCTTTGTCGAGGAACGGTACACGCAGCTCCAGAGAGTTCGCCATACTCATTCTGTCCGCCTTGAGCAGGATATCGCCGACCATCCACATGTTGATGTCGAGATACTGCATCTTGGTCTCGTCGTCATATCGGCGCGCGCGGGTGTACATTCTTCTGCACATACGCGCAGGGTCGGACGCGATCTCGGGGTTTTTGAGCAGCGCCTTTTTCTGCTTTTCATCATACATATAGGCGTTGCCGATATAGCGCTTCTCCAGCGGATGGATCGCGCGGATCAGATAGTCGCGGCCCTTGATGTCGGGCAGCTTCTTGCAGATCCAGCCGATACCGCGGCGCAGGAAGTAAGGCACGATCTTCTGGTACCACTTGAACACGCGCGGATCGTTGTAGCAGGTGTAGCCGCCGAACAGCTCGTCGGCGCCCTCGCCCGAGAGCACGACCTTGACGTATTCGCTCGCGAGCTTCGTCACAAAATACAGCGCGATGCAGGAGGGATCCGCCAAAGGTTGATCCATGTGGTACTGTACTTTAGGAACAGCCGCCCAGAATTCTTCGGAGGAGATCAGCTTGGCGTGATGCTCGACGCCGATCTTCTCAGACAGGGACTGTGCCCATGTGATCTCATTGTATTTTTCGCCGAAATCAAATCCGACGGTAAAGGTCTTTTGACCCTCAAAGTAGGACGCGACATAAGAGGAATCGACGCCCGAGGACAGGAAGCAGCCTACCTCGACATCCGCGATCTTATGCGCCTTGATGCTGTCCTCAAAAACCTTTTCGATCTGATCGACAGCCTCATCCTCGGTCATCTCCAGATCGGGCTTGAACTTGGGTTCAAAGTAGCGCTGTGTCTCGACAACGCCGTCGCGGAACCACATAAAGTGACCCGGCAAGAGGCACTCGATGTCCTTGAAGAAGGTCATCGGCTGAGGCACATACTGGAAGGACAGATACGCGTCCAGCGCCTTGTCGTTGAAGCGCTTGGTAAAATTCGGATGCTCCAGAATACTCTTGATCTCGGAGGCGTAGCACAGATCGTCGCCGATGATCGTAAAGTGCAGGGGCTTGATGCCGAAGAAATCGCGCGCGAGGAATACCGCCTTGGTCTCCTTATTATAGATCGCGAACGCGAACATGCCGCGCAGATGCTCGAACATATCCTCACCCCACTCCTCAAAGGCGTGGAGCAGCACTTCGCTGTCCGAGGTGGTCGAGAACTTGTGTCCCGCACCCTCGAGCTCCTTTTTCAGCTCCTGATAATTATATATTTCGCCGTTATAGGTGAGTACCAGATTACCGTCCTCGTTGTAGATCGGCTGATCGCCGTTTTCAAGGTCGATGATGGACAGTCTGCGGAAGCCCATCGCGATGTAGTCATCCATATACACGCCGTCCGAGTCGGGACCGCGGTGGGTGATGACCTCGGTCATCTTTTTGATGACGTCTTCTCTCTGTTCCAGCTCACCCGTAAAGCCGCAAATACCGCACATATCGCAAAACTCCTTTCAAAGATTCTTGCTATATTGGTTCATCAATATTGACAATACGCATAATATCTCATTATTGCATATTATCGATTATATCATACCACATCTTGTGCCAAACTGCAAGAAAATATTGTCAAACCCTCAAGGCAGTATTGCAAAAATAATTGGCGCTTTTACCCAAACCGCAGTCATATGCCATCAAAAAACCGCTCGGCTTTCGCAGAGCGGTACGTTTTTAATGTTTCACGATGTCCTTGATCACTTCACCCGCGAGGATCAGTCCCGCGACGGACGGCACGAACGCCACAGATCCGGGGATCGACCGCCTGCCCTGCGGCAGCTCCTCGGTCTCACCCTCGGGGGTAAGCGCCTCCTCCTGCGAATATACAACCTTCAGATGTTCCACTCCGCGTTTTCTGAGCTCCTTGCGCATGATCCGCGCCAAGGGACAAAAGGAGGTTTGGTACAGGTCGGTCACGACGAACGCGGTCGGGTCGAGCTTGTTGCCCGTGCCCATCGACGAGATGATCGGCGTGTTCGTTTTTTGCGCCTGCATCACCAACGCGATCTTGCCCGTGACCGTGTCGATCGCGTCGATCACGTAGTCATACTGTGCAAAATCGAATTGCTCTGCCGTGTCGGGGACATAGAACATCTGATAGGTGCGCACGGTGCAGTCGGGGTTGATGTCTTTGACGCGCTGTGCCGCGGCTTCGACCTTCGGCATACCGACAGTGGAATGGGTCGCGATGATCTGGCGGTTGATATTAGTGGGGCTGATCTCATCCTTGTCGATCAGGTCGAGCGCGCCGACGCCGGAGCGCGCCAATGCCTCGACCGCGTAGCCGCCTACGCCGCCGATCCCGAATACCGCTACCCGCGCGTTTTTCAGTTTTGTCATGCCGTCCGCACCGAGCAAAAGCTCCGTGCGCGAGAATTCGTTGATCATAAGGGTTCCTTTTTTATCGGTTGAGATTGTGAGGAGTTGTCCAAATCTATGATTTGGTTAACAACTCCCATGCAAGGCTCTCCCAAGAAGCGGAGCATGCCTGCGAACGCTGATTGGCTGAGAGCTACTGCCATAACCATTAGTTCGCTCCTCGCAATGACATTTTATTATTCATTCTCCCATTTTCAGTCTTCAGTATTCATTACGCTCCCGGAGCGCTTGACGTCTCCGCGATCGGTCACGGCGCGATAACCCGCGCTTTTGATGCGCATTTCCAGACAGTATCTGCATTGGGCGGATTCTTCTCCGGTGCAGATCTTGTTATCATAGATGGCGTATTTTTCACGCACCTTGACCGGAGAGAGGTTCGGCATCACGACGTTGCCGCCGCTTTGCAGACCCAGCTCTCTGCCGGAGGGGTCGATCGTGCCCAGCGCGGTCGTCGACGGCAGCAGCGCGTAGGGGAACATCAGCCGCAGGATCGCGAGCATCCTCAGGCTCAGCTCCAGCGTGCCGCCCGGCATATCCCTGAACGGCGTATCCTGATGGGTGATGAACGGCCCGATCCCGATCATGTCGGGCTGCAGCTCCTGCAAAAAGCGCAGATCGGCGATCAGGTTGTCTGTTGTCTGATAGGGTGAGCCGACCATGAAGCCCGCGCCGACCTGATAGCCGATCTCTTTGAGATCCCACAGACAGCGCTTGCGGTTCTCGCTGCTCATATTCCGCGGATGGAGCTTGCTGTAATGGGCGGGGTCGGCGGTCTCGTGCCGCAGCAGATAGCGATCCGCGCCCGCTTCATAGTACCGCTCATAGCTTATGCGCGGTTTTTCGCCGATCGAGAGCGTCACGGCACAGTCGGGATACTGCTCTTTGATAGAGCGGACGATATCGCAGATCATATCATCGGTATAATACGGATCTTCGCCGCCCTGTAAGACAAAGGTGCGGTAGCCCAACGCGTAGCCTTCCTTGCAGCAGGAGAGGATCTCATCCTTGCTCAGCCGATAGCGCTCGGCGTGCTTGTTTCCCGCACGGAGTCCGCAGTAGAGGCAGTCGTTCCGGCAATAGGAGGTGAACTCGATCAGCCCGCGCAGATAGACCTTGTCGCCGTACCATTGTCGGCGCACCTCATCCGCCGCTTGGGTCAGCGCCGTGTCATGCGAGGGAGATTCGATCAGCGCTTTGAGCTCACTGTCGCTGAGATCGCGATCTTTTCTTAACTTTTCTACCAGTTGATCTTTCATAGCGGTCTCCGTATCTGTCAAATCAGTCAATCAACCCTTCCCTTTGGGCACTTACGCGGTAAACCGCTGTGTATGGGATCCTTTTATCGGTTGAGATTGTGAGGAGTTGTCCAAATCTATGATTTGGCTAACAACTCCCATGCAAGGCTCTCCCAAGAAGCGGAGCATACCTGCGAACGCTGATTGGCTGAGAGCTACTGCCATAACCATTAGTTCGCCCCTCGCAATGACTATTTTGTAATAATTATCATCTCATACCATTGTACACGATATTCCGCCGATGTCAATATAACCTACCTGATAAGTATGCAATATCTTTTTCACCGGTTTTGCGGGATGATCTCTTCCGAAAAAACCGAAATACCATATTCTTACATCGTTCTTTTGTTGATAGTGTGAATTTTAACCCTTTAAATTTATGCAATATTACAGAAATTTTAAAATTTTCTTAAAAAATAATGAATTTATATAGTAATTCCTCTTGTTTTTTTTTATCGGCTTGTGCTATAATAGGAATACCATTATATTAGGAGGATTTCTCATGAAGAAAATTATTAGCATTTTGCTTGCTGTAATGCTGGTAGTATCTATCGCAACAGTTTCTTTCGGTGCGGTTGATTATAACCCCTCTGATTCCTACACTGTTACTAATGATACTCCCACCTGTGAAGAAGCGATCAAGGCTTGTAACAACGGTCAGTTAGGCCCCGTACAGTACATCTACTTCCAGCTTCCCGAGCCTGTTCCGGGCGACGAAACAAACACGACATGGACCAACAAGTTCAATTCCACCGATCTCGGTCTTGACTATTGCCAGGTTTGTATTTACTGGTGGAGCGGCACTGCAGGTGAGTCCGGTTCATGGCCGAGCGGCGCAGGCTGTACTTGGGTTGGTTATAAAACCGAGCTCGTAGACAAACAGAACCGTATTTATAAAGCAACCGTTCCCGCTGACGGCAATACGCCGCTGGTTGTTTGGAACAACGGTGTAAACGCCGGTATGGATAATACTAAGGAGATCTTCCAGTATGGTCGTCAGCTGGCTAATGCCAACATCGAAGGTGCTTATCCGGGCGACTATGATACTATTCCCGAGGGTACACCCAACGAGGATAACATGGACGGCTGTATCCAGATCATCGACTACACCCAGGGTGAGGTCAATCCTTTGACCGGCTTCTATAGCTACGGCTCCAATTGGTATATCTACTACGGCGACGGTTGCTACGGAGAATATTCGACAACCAGCCCGAACTATCACGGCAAGTATGCTTCCTGTAAGAATCCCGAGCACAATCATCCCATGCCCGGCGATGTCAACAACGACAAGGTTGTTGATGTACTCGATGTTCTTTACATCCAGTACTACCTCATCGGCGATCTGCCCGATGGTGCTACTTTCGATTTAGTTACTGCTGATGTTGACGGCGACGGTTACATTTCCATCATCGACGCTACCCGTATCCAGAGATATCTGGCTCATCTGTGCAACATCGACGGCACCAAGCCCTACAAAGAAGCAGAATAATCATTAAAGATCATTTACAGCGCTCTCGCTTGAGGGCGCTGTTTTTTGTTTCCATTTGATGAACAAAACCCTTGCCCTCTCCCCCATTCTCCCTTATAATAGAATAGAAGGAGTTTTCCTAATTCCTAATTCCTAATTCCTAATTCCTAATTCCTAATTCCTAATTCCTAATTCCTAATTCCTGTAACACTTTCATCAAATAACTGTCACATTCCCGTATTATGATATAAGTAAACCAAAGACCGGAGGCACAGCATGAGCAAATTACTGATCGTTGACGATGAATTTCGCATCCGCGAGTTGATCAAAAAATACGCCCTGTATGAGGGTCACGAGGTCGATGAGGCGGAAAACGGCGTGGTCGCCGTGAGCAAATGCCGCAACAACACCTATGACCTGATCATCATGGACATCATGATGCCCGAGCTGGACGGCTTCGGCGCGGTGGAGCAGATCCGCAAATTCTGCAACACGCCCATCATTATGCTCTCGGCACGCGGCGAGGAATATGACCGACTGACTGGCTTTGAAGCCGGTGTGGATGATTACGTCATCAAGCCGTTCTCGCCGAAAGAGCTGATGATGCGCGTCGCCGCGGTACTGCGCCGCTCCGGAAGCGATCAAAAGAACGACAAGAACGCCGGGTTCACCTATCAGGGATTATCCATCGACTATGCCGCGCGCGTCGTCACTGTCGACGGCGAACGCGTCCGCCTGACCCTGCGCGAATATGAACTGCTGTACTACATGGTCAACAACAAAGGCATCGCTCTGACCCGTGAGCAGCTGATCTCCAAGGTATGGGGCTATGATTTCTTCGGTGACGACCGCACGCTCGACACCCATATCAAGCTGCTGCGCAAAAGCCTCGGCGACTACGCCAAGCTGGTCGTTACCCTCAGAGGAGTTGGTTATCGTTTTGAAACCTAACACTGTACAGGCGCCGGCTGAAAGGCCCGCCGCAAAAAAACGACCCCTTCGGTTTTATCTGTCCATCGGTTTTTTGATCTTTTCGGCTTTATTGCTGATCGTTTTGTGGCTGTTCCAGACGGTGTTTCTGGAATCATTTTACAAAACCGTCAAGACGAATCAGGTCAAATCCTGCGCTTATTCGCTGGCGGATTACATCGATACGGACAGCTTTAACGATCTGGTGACCGAGATCGAGGAGCAAAATTCTATGATCGTCGGCGTATATGATACCAGTGACACGGTTTTCGTCTGCACCTACGCCTCGACCGCCCGCTTTGGCTTTGACTCGGATATGTCGATGAACTCCGTTTATGATCTGTACGCCAAGGCAAGCAGCAACGGCGGAGAGAATTTCACCATTACGCAAATCAAACGCGACGAGCGCTCTTTCAAGCCCAACGAGCAGAAAATGCGGGAATTCAACGGTCAGACAGCGCCCTTTGACGCCTCTGTCGATGAATTCCATCAAAGGCACGAGCCTTCTCTTGAGCGGCCCACCTCCGAGAACCTCGCCTATGCGAAGATCGTCGGATCGGGCAGTGAGGAACGCCTGCTGATCGTCGAGAGTGAGATCACCCCCGTGAGCAGTGTCGTCGGCACCCTGCGCATCCAGCTGATCATCATGACGGTCGTCATCCTGCTCTTCAGCATCATCATCGCCGTCATCCTGGCGAAAAGGATCTCGCGGCCGATCTCGGAAACGAACGAAAAGGCAAAGTCGCTGGCAAAACAGGATTATGACCTCACCTTCGACGGCGGCGAATATCGGGAGATCACGGAGCTCAACGCGACCCTGACCTATGCGGCGGGTGAGCTGAAAAAGGTCGACTCGCTCCAAAAGGAGCTGATCTCCAATATCTCGCACGACTTGCGTACTCCGCTGACGATGATCACCGGCTATGCCGAGGTGATGCAGGATCTGCCCGGCGAGATGACCGCCGAGAATTTGCAGATCATCATCGACGAGACCAACCGCCTCAACTCGCTGGTCACCGACCTGCTCGATATCTCGCGCCTGCAGAGCAACACCGCCGACATCAAAAAGGCGCCGTTCTCGCTGACCAAATGTATCGAGAGCATCTTTGCCCGCTACACCAAGCTGATCGAAAACGACGGCTTGATCATCTCTTTTGAGCATGATGAAGAAGTGTTCATCATGGGCGACGAGCTGCGTATCACGCAGGTGCTATACAACCTGATCAACAACGCCATCAATTATATCGGCGACGACAAGACGGTCATCGTGCGACAGACCGTAAAGGACGAACGCGTGCGCATCGAGGTCATCGACCACGGCGAAGGGATCAGCGAAGAAAACCTGAAATATATCTGGGATCGCTATTATCGTGTCAGCGAAGAACACCGCCGCGCGAAGATCGGCACGGGTCTGGGGCTTTCCATCGTGAAAAATATCCTGATCGCGCACGACGCGGAATACGGCGTGGAATCCACCCTCGGCGAAGGCTCGGATTTCTGGTTCTCGTTGCCGATCATCCCCACCGATACGGAGGAATGAACCGGTTTTTGTCAGAAATGCGGCGAGAGCAGTGCCCTGTTCACTACAATAAATGGTGTTGTATGATTGTAGGGTACGGCGCTTGTCGACGTACCGCATGATGAAAACATATATTTCCTATTTATGGTTTTCGCTGTTTGAAACGCCCGGCATTCTGCGGATGACCAATGGTCATCCCTACGGAGGCAGAGATTTGCTGCGCGTTTGGGTGACATTAAATGGAAAGGTACCGGGAGGAGCAAGCCCCTCCCCTACAATAGACGTTGTATGTGCTTCGCGTTTAAATGGCGTTTATCGGAAAGGTTGCGGGAACACAGCCACCGCCCTACAATTAATGTTGCATATGCTCCGCGTTTGGGCGACATTAAACAGAAAGGTTACGGGAGGAGCATTCCTCGGCGGAGACGCCTTTCTCTAAGCGAGAACGGCAACCCTTTTGTCCGCTTCGCGGACATTTCCCCTATCAGGGGAATCTCC